>JBOGYE010000186.1:0-6182 GCA_050696635.1 Solirubrobacteraceae bacterium
CCCGAGGACCTGTGCGCGCTGACGGTCGAGGCCGCGGCGATGGCCAAGGTGCCGCTGGCCGGGACCGACTACATACCGGGCGTCTCCGAGGAGCGGACGCTGGCCCGAATCGAGCGGCTGCTCGAACGTCACGTCGCCAACCCGATCGACTACCTCGACCCCGTGTCCGCGGGCGTCCAGGACGGAGGTGAGCGCTAGATGAGCACGCTCCCGCGGGAGCCCGACAAGGTCGTCGGAATCGACGCCGAGTACCTGTCGGGCCGTCGCTTCCCCTACCAGGAGGACCTCACGCTGGTCGACCACGTCGACCTGCTGGCGGCCACGCCCGGCGAGGACATCAACTGGCTCGAGGACGTCACGCTGCTGGTGGAGGACGGAATGCCGGCCGTGTTCGATCGTTACTCGAACTCGTTCATCAAGATCTACTTCGAGATCCCCGCCGGGCGCGAGGACGAGTTTGCGCGCAAGGTGCTGGTCAAGCATCTGCAGTCGGGCAACTCCTACGGGATCGCGCTGAAGGCCAAGCACGCCAAGTTCCCCCAGCCGACGCTGGGGCCATGGGTGGAGGGCTCGGCGATCGCCGGCACGGACTACCACCCATCGGTGCTGGAGGGCTGGGAGGCGCCGGCGCACTAGTGCCGCGTTCCGCAACCCCCTCGGGCTCCGACGGCGCCCTGCCCAGGTCGGTCCGGCGCGGACCGCTGATCACCCTCGCCTGCGACTGCGGCGAGCACCGCCAGCTGCGCTACGGCGAGCGCTGGACCTGCCAGGGCTGCGGCAAGACGTGGAGCACGACGCGGATCCCGATCGACCAGTACGCGGCGATCCGAGCCACGCAGCTGCGCTACCGGCGGGTGCCGATGGCGCTCAGCCTGCTGGCGCTCGCATGCATCGTCGCGTTCGTGATCGTCGGAAAGGCGTTCGGGGGTTTGATCGTGATCGCGCTGCTGGCGAGCACCTGGACGATGTTCTTCCGTCCGCTGCACCGCCGTCGCCACCGCGAGGCGCTGGCCAAGCTGCCGAGCTGGAAGATCGACCCCGAGTAGGGGCTCCCGTCAGATGCGTTGTCGGCCGCCGCCGCCGACCGGCCGGAGGAGAGCCAGGCCGGCCCGACGGCGACGGCGCTCGCGCCCTCTCAGGCGACGACCGCGGGGGCGGGGGTGGGGCTGCCGACCAGCTCGGCGTGCTCCTCGGCCGACGGCATCTGCGGGACGGTCTCGCGCATGTGCACGGCCTCGCCGTCCTGGACGACGCGGCGATAGAAGAACAGCACCAGCGACCCGAACAGGATCCCGACGCCGATCGCGAAGTCGGTCCAGCTGCCGTAGCCGTTGAGATGCGGCGCCAGCGCGCCGACGATCAGGAACAGCAGGTTCAGTGCGCACAAAAAGCCGGCGACCGGCAGCCAGCCGCCCGAGATCTTGATCGGCCGTGGCCAGTTGGGCCGGTCGCGGCGCAGCAGCAGGAAGCCAGACAGCGCGAACACGTGCGCCAGCACGTAGCCGATATTGCTCATGTACAGGATCGCGAGGTTGCTCTTGATCAGCAGCACCAGCAGGACGTTGACCACCAGGTCGAGCGTCATCGCGCGGGCGGGAACGTGGAAGCGGTTCAGCACGCCGAACTGCTTGACCGTCATCCCCGCGCGGGAGATGCCGAACAGCGCGCGCCCGGCGTCGGAGGTCGACGAGGTCATCGACAACAGCAGGCTGGCGATGATGCAGATGGTGAAGAAGCTGGCGGCGCCGTGGCCGACGATCGTGGTCATTGCGGCGGTGTAGAACTGACCCTCGGCGGTCGCGGCCGGGACGGCGCCCGTGACCCCGCCAAGGCCGAGCGGCAGCAGCACGCAGATCAGCAGCATGAACGTCGCGGCGGAGCGCAGCGCCCGGTGCGTGTCCTGGATACTGCGGTACTCGGGGGCGAAGGTCGCACAGGCCTCGGTCCCGTACGCGGACCAGGCGAGGATGAACATGTAGACCAGCGCCAGCTTGATCCCGCTCCACGGGCCGGTGAAGGTCGCATGGACGTTGGACGAGTGCCAGCTGCCGGTGAAGTAGGGGACGATCACGAACAGCGCCAGCGGCACCATCAGCAGCGCCGCGCACAGGTAGGTGAACCAAACCGCGGCGCGCAGACCGAAGATGTTGAACGCCCAGACGAAGATGATGCAGCCGATCGCGATGAACGAGGACAGCGTCAGCGTGTTGCCGAGAAAGCCGATCGACAGTCCCGAGTGCGGCCACCACTGCGCGGTCGCGAGGTCGCCGATGATCTTTCCGAAGATCGACAGCACGACCGACCAACCGATCCAGTAGCCGAACGCCGACAGCGGCCCGACGAGCGTCGTGTATCCGCGCCAACCCTCGTGGGCGTACAGCGAGATGCCGCCGCTGCGGTGGCCGAACATCGTCGCGGGCTCGGAGTAGATCCAGGCCTGGAGCATCCCGATCGCAGCCGACAGACCCCAGAGGATCATCGATCCCGTCACACCGAACAGGCCGAGCGTGAAGCCGAGGCTGCCCAGCAGGAAGCCCGGGTTGCAGAGCGCGATCACGAACCCGTCCCACCAGCGAAGCGTCTTGAGGAGCTGGACCTCCTCAACCGTGGCTGTTGCCAAACCTCGACCCTCCTCACCCTTGAAGGCGCGCCGACGGCCCTCTCCGGTCCTCTCCGGCGCCTTGTGGCAGCGTTATACCAGTTTGTACAAAGCCGGTCAACGGCGATTGAACAAGTTCGTCCGCCCGAGCCCTGAGGCGTATTGTGGGCGCAGGATGCACACCTCCACGGAGCTGCGCGACGACTCGTTCTCGATCGAGTTCGACGGCGACCGGCCGGCGAGCATCGGAGAGCTGCTGCCCGGCTTCGACGCGACCCGCGATCGCATCGGCGTGGTGGTGCGCGAGCCGTGCGGAGCGGTCGGGGCGAGCGGGGTGCTGCTGGCGGCTGTGACCGCCTTCTATGACGCGCAGCGGGCCCGTGTCGAGGAGTTCTACGTCTATCCGGACTACTTCCTGTTCCACGTCGGCCGGGCGCTGGGCGACCACTCGATGCTCGATGTTTGGCCGTCGCACAAGGAGGTGGTCGTGCCCGACGACGCGGAGGCGATCCTGGAGGCGGTCAACGACCGCGCGATCACCTGGTTGCTCGTGCCCGATGCCAAGCCGGAGCCGGAGCCGGAGCCGGAGCCGGTGCCGGCGCCGGCGCCGGCACCGGCGCAGCTGTCGGCCGAGGCGCTGGCCAGCGCCCGCGCGCGGATCACGGGGGGATTCGCCTACTCGCCGTCGGGGCGGGTCGCGGACGCCGACGTGCGGATCGCCGGCAACGACATGACCGAGTCCTACGTGCGGGCCGTGCTTGACCCGCAAGCGCTGCTGGAGACGCTGCGCGACACGACCGACCCGTACGCGGCCTCGATCGCGCGCCGGGCGCGCGAGGTGACCGGCGACGAGCGGGCGCGGCTGGTGGCCGATCGCGAGTCGTTGCGCGAGCGTGGGCGCGCCGTCGAGACCTACAGCCGCCTGACGCCCGACCAGACGCTTGTGCTGTTGGCGTCCTGGGGTCCCGCGGGCGCGGCGTAGGCGGACCAGGGCGCCGGCCCGGGTGGCGCGGCTGTCAATCTGGAGCGCGCACCCTCGGGGTGGGCGCTGCGGGCCGGCAGATTGACAGCCCGCCGTCAATTGGGAGCGCGCACCGCCGCGGGCGGTCGTGCGCGCTCTGAGTGGACAGGAGCGTTGCGCGATGCGCAACGCGGCGCGTTTGCGAATAGCGCGGCCGCTGGCCTGCGGCTGTCGGACACCGGCCGCCGGCTCGGCCGGACGCCGGCGGCGCGGGAGCCCCGGTCGGGCTCAGCTCGTGGCGATCATGCCCGGCTGCACAGGGGCGCCGCCGGCCGTCACGGGCACGCCCATCGTCTCGAACGCGCGCGCCGTCTCGGCGTCGGGCACCACCGGCGTCTGCTCGCGCACCTGGAGCTTCCGGCGGTCCTGGACCACCGAGCGGAAGATCCACGCCAGCACGCCGATGCACAGCACCGCCAGGCCGATCAGCGTCTTGGACAGCCCGTAGCCGTACGTGTCGGCCTCGATCCAGCCGCCGATCAACAGGAAGGCGATGTTGCATGCCAGCACGAAGCCGGCGATCGGCATCAGCCAGGTGCGCACGCGGTAGGGACGCGGCCACTCCGGCCGATCCTTGCGCAGCAGGAAGAACCCGGACTGGGCGAAGATGTTGGCCAGGAAGTAGCCGAGGTTGCCGGCGGCGATGATCGGCAGCGCGCCGTGGAAGAACGTCAGCAGCCAGATGTTCAGCACCATGTCGAGCGTCATCGCGCGCGCCGGCACGTGGCGGCTGTTGAGCACGCCCAGCTGCTTGATCGTCATCCCGTCGCGAGCGACCCCGAACAGGGCCCGCGAGCCGTCCATCGTCGCGGTGTTCATCGACAGGATCAGGCCAGCGACCATGAACGCGATCATGAAGTCGGCGGCGACGTTGCCGACGATCTTGTCAAACGCGGTCACGTAGAACGCGATCGCTGTCGGGTCGCCGGCGATCGCCTTGGTACCCAGCACGCCGCCGGTTCCGAGCGGCACCAGGGCGTAGATCAGGACCGAGAACAGAGCCGCGGACTTGAGCCCGGTCGGCACGTCGTGCTTGGGTTGGTGGTACTCGGGCCCGAAGGTCGCCACCGCCTCGAAGCCGTATGCCGACCAGCCCATGAAGTACATCCAGGTCAGCGCCAACAGCGCGGCGTCACCGTGGTTGGAGGGGAAGTTGAAGGTCATCGCGGCGCCGTGGAACGTGCCGCTGATGTAGCCGCCGAACATCAGCACGACCAGCGGGATGATCAGCAGGGCGCCGGTGACGTAGCCGACCCAGAGGCCGATCCGCATGCCGACGACGTTGAAGATCCAGACGGCCAGGATCAACCCGATCCCGATGAAGATCGCCAGGTTGAACAGGAAGTGGCCGCCGGAGGCCGAGAACGTCGAGGAGGAGAACCACTTGGCCTGGATCAGGGTGCCGACGACGAGTCCGTTGACCGCCAGCACGCTGGACCACGCGAACCAGTAACCGAAGGTCGAGATCGCGCCGACCGGCGAGAAGTACTTGCGCCACGCCTCGTGCGCGAACAGAGAGATCCCGCCGGCCTTGGTCGGGAACATCAGGGCCAGCTCGGAGTAGACGAGGTTCTGGAAGAAACCGAGCAGCACCGAGGCGATCCACAGCACCGTGGCGCCGGCGGTGCCCAGACCGAGCACCGAGCCGCCGAGCGCGGCGATCAGGAAGCCGGGGTTGGCCAGGCAGACGACGAAGCCGTCCCACCAGCGCATCGTCTTGAGCAGCTCACGGTCCTCGATCTCCACGTGGGCGACGGGCAGGGTGCCTTCGTCCATTGCGCTCACCACCTCTCCGTCGTCTGTCTCACGGGTGACCTCCCAGCGTCCAGTCGCGCCGCCGCGCCGCGATCGCGCGGCGATAGCGACGACGGTGCGGTTCGCGCAGGAACACGAACCAGCCCAGCAGTGCGATCGGCAGCAGCAGCACGACGCTGCCGGGGCTGCCGGTCACGGTGAAGAACGCCGCCAGCGCGACCACCAGCAGGCCGAGCGCGATCGGGACAAGCCTGAAGCGCAGCTGCAGGCGACGGATCGCGTCGTACTCAGCGCGTGGCAGCCGGCTCGTGTCCCAAGTCTGCCCGCATTGCTCGCAGGTCCAGCTGTCGCCGAAGTGCGCCTCGTGCTTGCTCCCGCAGGCGCACGTGATCGTGACCGCCGGGCCGTGAAGGGCCACGCCCCGTGCCTCGCGACCCAGGCGGGCCTCGGGCCTGGCCTCAGACCTGTTGCGGATCCGACTGCGCTGTCTACGAGCCATCGCCGTGCGCGACTGCCGCGTTCAAGATCGACTCTCCTCCGAAAATCCCGACCGACTGCGTCGGGGGTCGAGCACCGTTATACCAGTTTGTACAAACGCGGTCAAACCGAACCGCGTGGCCGGCCGCGCGCCGGCCGCGATTTCACGGCTTCGGGCCCGCTCACGGGGGGTAGAATCCCAGGCACCGATGCAGCAGCTGGCTGACCGCTGCCACGATCCTGCCGGGGCGCCCGCGCCTCCGGACGGAGTCCGGCGCCCGGTCGTGCTCGCGACGCTCTCGGTTCGCGTGGACCCGAGCGCGGAGCGGA
>JBOGYE010000187.1:0-3223 GCA_050696635.1 Solirubrobacteraceae bacterium
GTCGGCGCGGCCGCGGCCGAGCGCGTGCTGGCGGTGCCTTTCGCGGCCCCGGCCGGACGCGTGCTGGCGGTGCCTTTCGCGGCCCCGGCCGGGAGCGTGCTGGCGGTGCCTTTCGCGGCCCCGGCCGGACCGGCGGCGCTGCTCGCGAGCTGGAGCGGCGAGGAGATAACCGACGCGGAGACCGCGCTGATCGAGGACGCGGCGCACTCGCTGCGGCTCGCGCTCGAGCGCGAGGAGGCGGTGCTCGCGCACCAGGAGGCGACGGCGCTGCGGCGCTCGCGTGAGCTGCAGCGCGGCTTTCTCTCGCGCCTGAGCCACGAGCTGCGGACGCCGCTGACGGCGATCCGCGGCTATGCGTCGAGTCTGCTGGCCCCTGACGTGACGTGGGACGGGGACTCGGAGCGGCGTTTCCTGGACCGGATTGCGGCCGAGTCGGCTCGGCTCGGGAGGCTGGTCGACGACCTGCTCGACTTCTCGGCGATCGAGTCGGGCGTGATGCGGCTGGCGCCGGACTGGTGCGATATCCCGCTCGTGGTGCGGGCGGCGGTCTCGTGCCTGCCGGCGACCGAGTCGGCCGCCGTCACGGTTCGCTGCGACCCCGAGCTTCCGGTCGTGTGGGCCGACCACGATCGCCTTGAGCAGGTGTTCGTCAACCTGCTGGCCAACGCATTTCGCCACAACCCGCCCGGGACGCGCGTCGTCGTGTGCGCCGGCGTGGAGGCCGGCGGCGACGAGGTGGAGATCACGGTGGCCGACGACGGTCCGGGGTTCCCGGCATCGCGAGCCGCGGCGCCGTTCGAGCCCGTTCGGCGCCAGGACTCGCGCAGCGCAGGCGCGGGCCTGGGCCTGTCGATCGCCGGCGGCATAGTCGCGGCTCACGGCGGCCGCATCGTCCTGGTCGCGTCAGAGGGCGGAACCGCCTTCCGGATCCGGCTGGCGGTTGAGGCAGCGCACGGGCCGGCGGGCGGCGAGCACGCCGACGGCGTCGAAGCAGAGACGCTGCGTGCCTGACCAGAGCCCCAGCACCAGGGCGCTGCTGGTCGAGGACGATCCCAACATCGTCGACATGATCCGCTCGAACCTGGCCGTGCGCGGGTTCGACACCGTCGTGTGCACCGACGGGCTGCAGGCGCTGAAGCTGCTCGAGACCGAGGAGCCCGACATCGTCTTGCTGGACCTGATGCTGCCCGAGGCCGACGGCTTCGAGCTCTGCCGACAGATCCGCGAGCGCTCCACTGTGGCGGTGATCGTCGTCTCTGCGCGCGGCGGTGAGCGCGACAAGGTAACCGCGCTGAACATGGGCGCCGACGACTACATGACCAAGCCCTTCAGCGTCGAGGAGCTGCTGGCGCGGATCACCGCCACGCTGCGGCGCACGCGCGCGGCCGGCGGCTCCGAGCCGGCGCCGCCGATCGTCACCGTCGGCGAGGTGGTGATCGACCTCGCCAGCCAGCAGGTCACCAGGCGCGGCCAGCCCGTCCACCTCACGCCGACCGAGTTCGCGCTGCTGCGGGAGTTGGTTTCCAACCGCGGCAAGCTGCTCAGCCACGCACACCTGCTGCGCCGCGTCTGGGGGCACGGGTACCAGACCGAGACCGAGTACGTGCGCGTCTACGTGCGCCGGCTGCGGGCCAAGCTCGAGGGAGACGAGTCCGAGCCGATGATCCTGACCGCGCCACGCGCCGGCTACCGATTCGTCGCCGAGTGATCATCCGCCGGCCGGTCGGGCCTGCCAAATTTCCAAGCCCCGTTAACCGCAAATTTACGAACCTAAGGCGAATGTTAACGCCTCGTTCACGGGCGGCTCTCTACGGTTGCCGCCCAAGAGTCCACAACTGTGTCATCGCCGCGCGGTCGTGCTGCGCGCGGGCGGTGCCTGATCCACTGCAGTAGGAGGAGGTTGATGTGCACTTGCTGAAACGCAAGGCGTTCGTCGCTGTGCTCGCGGTCCTCGCGAGCGGAGGCGTCGCCGCCTGTGGCAGCTCGTCGTCGAGTTCCAGCGCGAGCTCGGCCGCGACCAGCAGCAGCGCCGCCGCTACCAGCAGCGCCGCTGCGACCAGCAGCAGCGCCGCTGCGACGACGTCCTCGGCGGGTACCTCCGCCGGGGTGTCGGCCGAGTCGTTCACGAACAGCTTCTCGGCCATGGCGGCCCTGAAGTCGGTCGCCGCCGCGGGCAAGGGGAAGATCGCCGCGATCCTGCCCGACACGACCAGCTCGACGCGGTATGTCGAGTTCGACCAGCCTGACATCAAGAAAGCGCTGCTGGCCGCGGGCATTCCGGCGTCGGACATCATCGTCCAGAACGCCCAGAAGAGCGATCAGACGTTCCTCACCGACGCGCAGACCGATATCACCAACGGCGCCAAGGTGATCCTGTCCGATCCGGAGGACTCGGGCACCGGCGCCCAGGTCGAGAAGTACGCGGCCGCCCACAACGCCAAGGTGGTCGACTATGACCGACTGACGCTCGGCGGCAGCCGCCCCTACTACGTCTCATTCAACAACGTCACGGTCGGCAAGGTGATGGGACAGGGGATGGTCAGCTGCGTCCAGGCCTGGCACGTGTCACATCCTCAGGTTCTGGTGATGCACGGTGATCCGACCGACAACAACGCGACCCTGTTCGCGCAGGGTTACTACTCTGTGTTGAACCCGTTGTTCGCGTCCAAGAAGTACACGCTCGTGGCCAAGACCGCCGGCACCTGGGACCCGCCTACGGCGCTGACCGAGTTCGAGCAGGCGTTCACCGCCCACTCGAACATCAACGCCGCGTTGATCCCCAACGACGAGACCGGCGCGCCGATCCTGACCTACCTCAAGGGCCACGGGGTCAAGCCGAACACGTTTCCCACGACCGGTCAGGACGCCACCCTGACGGGGCTGCAGAACGTGATCTCCGGCTACCAGTGCGGCACCGTCTACAAGCCGATCTACAAAGAGGCCCAGGCTGCCGTCGCGCTGGCCGTCTACCTCCGGGCCGGCCAGACGCCCCCGTCGTCGCTGCTGAACGGCACCACCGAGGACATCAACGAGCACAAGCCGGTGCCGTCCGTGCTCTTGACGCCGGAGTGGGTCACGCCGTCCAACATGGCCGCGACCGTGATCAAGGACAACTTCGTCCCCGCCAGCCAGCTGTGCGCCGGCTCCTACGCCGCCGACTGCAAGAAGGCCGGGATAAGCTGACCGACGATCGCAACTGACGAGCAGCCGTGTCCGCCCGCCC
>JBOGYE010000188.1:0-3721 GCA_050696635.1 Solirubrobacteraceae bacterium
GCGACCAGACATGAGCGCCACGGTCTGGATCACGATCGCCGGCCTGTGCGCCGGGACCGCCGCGATCAAGGGCTTTGGCCCGCTCGTGTTCGGCGCCCGCCGGCCGCATCCGGTGATCGCGCGCGTGATCCCGATGCTGGCGCCGGCACTGCTGGCGGCGCTGGTCGTGGCCGAGACGTTCGCCGGGCCGGGGCGCACGCTCGCCCTCGACGCTCGCGTCGGCGGGCTGGCGGCGGCCGGGATCGCGCTCTGGCGGCGGGCGCCGCTGACTGTCGTGGTCCTCAGCGCGGCCGTCGTGACGGCGCTGCTGCGGACGCTTTCCTGACCGCCGGTTCCGCGTCGCCGGAGACGTCGAGCAGGATCCGGGTCAGCTCCTGCGGCGCGTCCCAGATCGGGATGTGCCCGGTATCGTCCAGAACCAGCTCGCGCACGCCGTCAGGCACCGAGATCGGCCGCCGGATCAGCCGGTCGTGGGTCGGCCAGACGAGCGTCACCGGGCAGCGGATCCGCTCCAGGCCCTCGAACCGCCCCGCTCGCATCGCGTTGTTGACGGCGATGAAGTCGGGCGCCAACGCGTACGCGCGCACGAGTGCCGCTGCGTCGGCGGGCGGCACACGATCGGGATGCGCGACCGAGCCTGTTAGCAGCAGCGACCGCCCCGACCGCGTTCGCACCAGCCGGCGGGCGAGCGGCAGGGTTGCGCGCGCGAGCCGGTGGCCGATGCTGGCCTTGGGCACCAGCGGCTCGGGCCACAGCCCCGCGGGTGCGATCGCACACACGCTCATCGCTGTCGGTGTCGGTGTCGGTGTCGGCTCCGACTCCGACTCAGGCTCCTGCCCAGGCTCCGGCTCCGGCTCGGGCGCCGGCGCCGTGCCGCGCAGCGCCAGCTCCAGCGCCACCCACGCGCCGAGCGAGTTACCCGCCAGGTGAGCGCGCTCCAAGCCCACCGATGCCAGCAGCGACGCGACCGCGCCGGCCAGCGCGCGCGGGGTCGGCGTCTGGCCGCGCAGTGGGGGAGACTCGCCGAAGCCGGGGAGGTCGACCGCTACGACCTCGCGCTGCTCGCGCAGCGAGCCCACCAGCGGATCCCAGACGCGCCGGTCCGCTCCGAGCGGGTGCAGCAGCACCAGCGGCGCTCCGCGACCGCCGCGGTCATAGGCGATCGCTGTCACGCCCAACCACCCTATACGGCTCCCGATCCTGCCCTCGCTGATCCGATCGGCCGGCCGCCCCGTAAAGTGACCGCTGTGAGCGTGTTCTCGACCCTGCGGATGTACCTGCGCCGGACCGCGAAGCTACCGGCGCCGACCGACCTGTACGAGCACCGCGTGGCGCTGCTGGACGGGGGAGAGCTTGACCTGGCCTCGCTGCGCGGTCGCCCGACGCTGATCGTCAACACGGCCAGCAAGTGCGGCTTCACGCCGCAGTACGAGGGACTCCAGCGGCTGCACGAGCGCTACGGGGAGCGGGGCCTGCAGATGCTCGGCTCGCCGTCGGCCGACTTCGCCGACCAGGAGTTCGACGGCGCGGACGAGATCGGCGAGTTCTGCCGGCGCAACTACGGCGTCAGCTTTCCGCTGACCGAGCGCACCTCGGTCCGCGCGCAGCCGTCGCCGCTGTGGAGCGCTCTGGGGCGCCAACCGGGCTCCGCCCCGCCCGGGTGGAACTTCACCAAGTACCTCGTTGGGGTCGATGGGCGGCTGATCGCGCGCTTTCCGACCCGGGTCAAGCCCGAGGATCCGAAGCTTGTCTCGGCGATCGAGGCGGCGCTGCCCGCGCGTCAGCCTGATTCAGATCCGGCCGACTCGGGCAGCGACGGCGGCGCGCTGCGATAGCTCGGCGGCGTCCGCGACAACCTGATCGGGTTGCGCGTCACCGCGACCGTGCCGCCGTCCTCGCGCGGCGCCCGCACGATCGGCTCGAGCCCCAGCGAGCGCGCCAGCTCGAAGGCGCCGTGCAGGTCGTTGACGACACCGGCCGGGACGCGCGCCTCGGTCAGCCGCGCCGCCCACTCGGCGGCCGGTGCCGCGGCCAACAGCTCCTGTAAGCGGGCGCGGAGCGGCTCGCGGTGCGCAACCCGGTCGGTATTGGTAAGAAAGCGCTCGTCGCTCGCCAGCGCAGCATCGCCGAGCGTCTCACACAGCGCCTGAAACTGCCGCTCGTTGCCGACCGCCAGCACCAGCTCCCCATCGCCGGTGCGGTACAGCTCGTAGGGGGTGATGCTGGGGTGGGCGTTGCCGAGGCGTTGCGGAACGGCCCCGGCGATCGTGTACGCGGAGCCCTGGTTGACGAGCGCCGCCAGCAGCGAGCTGAGCAGGTCGACCTCGATCAGCTGGCCTTCGCCGGTGCGGTCGCGGTGGCGCAGCGCCGCCAGGATCCCGACGGTGGAGAACAGCCCCGCGAGCACGTCCACCAGCGCCACTCCGACCTTCTGCGGCTCCCCGTCGGGTGGCCCGGTGATCGACATCAGGCCCCCGACGGCCTGTACCAGCAGGTCGTAGCCGGGCAGCCGCGCTCCGTCGCCCGAGCCAAAGCCGGTGATCGAGCAGTACACGAGTCCGGGGCGCTGCGCGCTCAGCGACCCGTAGTCGAGCCCCAGCGCCTGCATCACGCCGGGACGGAAGTTCTCGACCACGACATCGGCCGCGGCGGCGAGCGAGCGCGCCCGCTCGGCGCCCGCCGGGTCGGCGAGGTCGAGCGCGATGCTGCGCTTGTTGCGGTTGACCGATTGGAAGTAGGTCGCGTGGCCGCGCTCGTCGAACGGAGGGCCCCAGCCGCGCGTGTCGTCGCCGCTCCCCGGGCGCTCGACCTTGAGCACCTCGGCGCCGAGGTCGGCGAGCAGAAGCGAGCAGAAGCCCCCCGGCAGCAGCCGGGTCAGGTCGAGGACCTTGACGTCGCTAAGCGGGAGAGCGCTCACGCTTCGGCACTCCCAGCAGCTCACGCGCTTCGGCGACGCCGGCCACCTTGCGCCCAACGTCTTCGGCCATCTGCCGGGCCTTGGCGATCAGGTCACCGTTGGAGCGGCACATCTCGCCATTCGGCAGGTAGAGGTTGTCCTCCACTCCGGCGCGGACATTGCCGCCGAGCACCAGCGCCATTCCCAGCAGTTTCCACTGGTCGCGGGAGATGCCGATCGTCTGCCACTGGTTGGGCCCCTCGGCGCCACCGGGGATCTGATCGGACATCAGGGTGATATTGCGCGGGGTCGACCGGATGCCGCCGTTGACCCCCATCACCAGCGAGATCTGCAGCGGTGTCCGCTCCAGCAGGCCCATGTCGATCAGCGGGTCGAGGTTGGCGACGTGGCCGGCGTCGAAGCACTCGTGCTCGGGCTTGATCCCCAGCTCCCGCATCGCCGTGAGGAACTCGATGATCGTGTCGAAGCTGTTCTCGAAGACCGCCTTGAAGACGAAGTCCTTGCGCCGTTTCGAGTACTTGGCGTAGTTCATCGAGCTCATGTTGAGCGCGGCGACGTCGGGCCTCAGCGCTCGCAGGTACTCGAGTCGCTTCTCGATCGGGATCCCAATCGCGCCGGTCGAGTAGTTGTTGATCACGTCGCCGACCTCGGCCAGGATCGCCTCGGTTATCGCGGCGAAGTCCTCGACCTCATAGGAGGGCGTGCCATCCGGTTTGCGAGCGTGGATGTGAATCTGCGAAGCGCCCTCGTCGACCGCCCTCCGCGCCTCCGCCGCGTACTCCTCCGGCGTGTAGGGGATCGCCG
>JBOGYE010000189.1:0-4496 GCA_050696635.1 Solirubrobacteraceae bacterium
CCCGATGCCGCCGAGGTGGCGGCCGACGACGCGCCCGACGCGGCCGAGGTGGCGGCTGAGGACGCCGCGGACGCGGCCGAGGTTGCCGACGAGACCGCTGAGCCGCCGCAGGCGGCGAGTGCCAGCCCGGTGCCGATCGCGGCGACGGCGGCGACTGTGCGGGTGGAGATCCTGGACGCTGTCATGGTGGGCTCCCGACTCGAAGTTTGCGCTGACCCACTCCCAGGCGGGTCATTCAGCAAGACGCCGCCGAGGCCGATTCCTTCCCCTCAGCGAATCACATTGTCGAAGATCAGCCGCGCGACGACCAGCCTTGCGGCGATCTCGTCCGCGACCATCGACAGGTGGATCCCGTCGGGCTGGTGGATCGTGAAGCCGCTGCCGTCATAGACCATGTAGTCGCGGTAGACGCCGCCGGGGGTGAAGAAGGCGTCGGCGTCGATCAGGCCGACCCGGCCTCGCAGGCGCCGGGCCGCCTCGCGGATCCCGAGGTTGACGGCATCAAACAGCGACCGGAAGTCGGCCGGGCGCGGGACCGGGAGCAGGATCCAGTACACGCGACCGGCGTCGCCGCGCAGCAGGGGTCGGGTCATCTCCGCAACCAGGTTGGCGTAGCCCGCGCTCCAGCCAGGGTCACAGCAGTTGCGCGAGCCGCCGCCCGGTCCCGGGACGCCGAAGCCGTCGTTGGCGCCGAGGAACACGACGCTGACGTCGGGCCGGAGGGTCGCCGCCCTGCGCCGTGCCTCCCGCTGCCAGTCGAACTCGGCGGGCTTGGTCAGGCCGGAGCTGATCCGCGCGTCGCTGGTCACCGTGACCTGCCGGCCGGCGAGGTCCTGGGCGATGTCGCCGTCGAGGATCTGCATCTCGGAGTCGCCGGCCAGGTAGAGCACGATCCGTCCGCTCGGGTGCGAGGCCCATACGTGGCGCACGATCGGCGCCGCCGGCCCAGCGGCGACCGAGACGGCGTAGCCGCCGGGCCGCGGAAGCGCCACCGAGACATCCGTGGCGCGCGCTCCGGCCGGGATGGCGCCCCGCCTGCAGGAGGGCTCACCGCCGGGCGGGGTGGCGCAGATGCGCAGCGCCACGGGGCCGGTCCCCGAGCGGTCACGGACCGCGAACCGCAGCGTGGTCCCCACGCGCCCGTGCGAGCTGCCGCGGAGCGTGAGCGTCGGGCTGCGACGCGGCGGGAGAGTCCCGGGCCCGGGGGTCGAGATGAAGCCGGCGGCCATCGCCACCGGAGCCGCCAGCACCACGGTGGCCACCACGGCGACCGCAAGCTGCCTCCCGGTCACCAGCTGAAATCGCCCGCGACCCGTGCCAGCACGATCTTCGCCGCGAGCTGCGAGCCGGCGCCGTTGAGGTGGATCCCGTCGGACTCGCGCACGATCGTCGGCTGCCCCCCGATCGATATCGAGTCTCGGTAGCGGTTGACGGGGGTGAACACCGGCACGGTGTCGATGATCCGCACCTCGTTGGGCCACGGTTGCGCTGCAACCTCGATCGCGGCGTTGACGATCCGCGCGATCCGCTCCCGAGCCGGGTCGCGCGGCGTCGGCAGCGTCAGCCAGTAGACGCGCGCGACCCCGTTGCGGCGGTAGGTGCTCATCATCTCGCGCACGCGGGTGGCGTAGATGGCGGCCCACTGCGCGCCGCAGCAGCTGACCTGCTTGCCGCTCGGGCCGCGCATCGGATAGCCGTCGTTGGCGCCGATGAACACGACCACCGCGTCAGGATGGTCGTGGGTGGCCTGATGGACCGACAGCCGGCCCCAGTCGACGATCACCGTGTTTGAGATCCCCGTGCCGATGTGGGGGTCCTGGATCACGTGCACGCCGTCTGGATCCAGGCGCTGGGCGATGTCCTGGTCAAGCGGCTCCGACATCGAGTCTCCGGTCACCAGCAGGGTCCCGAGCCGCCGGCGCGGCGGGTTGGGCAGCCCCAGCTGCCCGGGCGTGAACGAGTCGGGCGTCAGCGGCGCGACCGCCCCGCCTCCCCCGGCCGTCGTCGCTCCCGCCGTCGCCGTCGCCGAGCCGGCAAAGCCCCCCGGTCCGCTGAGGTTCGTGTCCGGCGACAGCCAGCCGGTCAGCTCGTTGGCTCCCTTGTGAAACGGCAGCTGGTTGGCGATCGCGGCCGCCGGGCGCCCGACGGCGAGGACCGCGTCGCGGCCGATCCCCGAACGCATCTCGTTGGCCTGCTTGAGCACCGAGGCGCCGGCGCAGACGACCAGGATCACGGCCGCGACGGCGACCGCGATCAGCGCGTCGCGGGCATGGAAGCTCCGCGTGCCGTCGCGATCGAAGCGCTCCATCAGGTTGTCGTCGGCGTGCTTGGGCTGCGGGGTCTCGGGATCCACGGCTCAGAAGCGGAAGTAGATGAACGGGGGGACGCCCTGGCTGGGCACGGTGGCCGCCACGAACAGTACGAGCACCGCCAGGCCCGCGCCGAGCACCGACGGGTTGATCGCACCGAGGCGGGCCTGGAGCCACTGCCACAGGCGCGGCGGCAGCAGCTGGGGCACGATCGCGACCGCGATCGCCAGCAGCACCGGCACCGTCCACAGCGTCGGCGGACCGAACGAGCCGAAGCGCTTGAGGAACTGCCATGCGAGCCCGATCCCCTGGGCGCGGAACAGGATCCAGCCGAACACGACCAGGTGGAAGGTCACAAACCACCGCGCCCAGGCCGGCGGGCGCCAGCGCAAGCGCCGCCGCAGGAAGTGCTCGCAGGTCAGCGCCACGCCATGGAACGTGCCCCACAGCACGAACGTCCAGGCGGCGCCGTGCCACAGGCCGCCGAGCACCATCGTGATCATCAGATTGCGGTAGGTGAGCAGGCGCCCGCGGCGGTTCCCGCCCAGCGGGATGTAGAGGAAGTCACGCAGGAAGCGGCTCAGGGTCATGTGCCAGCGACGCCAGAACTCGCTGAACCCCTGCGAGCGGTAGGGGCTTGAGAAGTTCTGCGGGAACACGAACCCCATCAGCAGCGCCAGCCCGATCGCGATGTCGGTATAGCCCGAGAAGTCGCAATAGATCTGGGCGGCGTACGCGTAGCCGGCGATCAGCACGTCCGGCGCGTGGTAGGCCTGCGGGACGCCGAACACCGGATCGCAGACGGTCCGCCCCAGGTAGTCGGCGATCACCACCTTCTTGACCAGGCCCATGCCGATCAACGTCAACCCGGAGCTGACCGCGACCCGACGGGGGTCGGCGGGCCGGGCCAGCTGGGGCAGGAACTCGCGCGCGCGGACGATCGGGCCGGCCACCAGGTGCGGGAAGAAGCTCAGGTACAGGGCGGTGTCGATCAGCCGCGCCGGCTTGACCAGCCCGCGGCGGACGTCCACCGTGTAAGAGATCGCCTGAAAGGTGAAGAAGCTGACGCCGACCGGCAGCGCGACCGTCAGCAGCGGCAACGGCGGCCCGAGCGAGACCGCGCTCAGCGCGCGGGCGATCGATTGAGCGAAGAACGAGTAGTACTTGAAGACACCGAGCACGCCAAGGTCGCCGGCGACTGCCAGCGCGCACAGCCACCGCTTCGCGCGCTCGCTGTCGCGCCCCGCTATCAGCCTCGCGGCGAAGTGGTTGCCGAGCGTAACGCCGCCCAGCAGGAAGCAGAACATCGGATTGGCGGCCGCGTAGAACACGTAGCTGGCGACCACGATGAACGGCTTCCACAACGCCGGCCGCGACATCAACGCCCACGACAGGGCGAGCACGATCGGGAAGAAGATGGCGAACTGGACCGAAGGAAACAGCATGCGCGCGCGGGCCGGGATGATGCCGCAGTCGCCCGCGGCGGGCGCCGGCGCGCGCCGTGATCAGCGGAAGTGAGGCAGGATCTGCTCGCCGTAGGCGGCGAAGAACGCGTCCTGCTCGGGACCGATCTGGTTTACATACAGCTCGTCGAAGCCCGCGTCGGCGTACGCCCGGATCGCGCCCAGGTGCTCGTCGAGGTCCGGCCCGCAGGGCACGCCCGCGCTGGCGGCGTCTACGGTGACAAGCTGCGAGGCCTGCTCGAAATGCGCGGGCGTCGGCAGCACCTGGGAGAGCTCGCCGGGCAGCGCCTCGGTGGGCCACAGCCGGTGCACCTGCTCGCGGGCCTGGCGCTCGTCGTCGCCGAAGCAGACCTTCAGGCCGCCCTGGACAAGCTTGCGATCGTCGTTGTCGTTGGCGTTGTCGTTGGCGTTGCCGGCGTTCCCGGTCCGGTTCCCGTTGCCGGCGCGGAACTGTGCGACCGAATCGGCGTCGGGTCCGACCGTGCAGTAGCCGTCGCCGATCTCGGCCGCCAGGGCCACCGCCCTGGGACCGAATCCCGAGACGATGATCTTCGGCGGCGTCGGGGGCAGGTCGTAGACGCGGCAATGCTCGACGCGATAGTGACGGCCGGTGTGGCTCTGGACGCCGCCCCGCCACAGCAGTCGGATCACCTCGACCGCCTCGGCGAGCATCTCCAGGCGCTCGGCGGCGCCGGGCCAGCGGTCGCCGAGGATGTGCTCGTTG
>JBOGYE010000190.1:0-9278 GCA_050696635.1 Solirubrobacteraceae bacterium
TCGCGCGTCCACACCGAGGAGACCAGCCCGTACGGCGTTCCGTTGGCGATCTGAAGCGCCTGCTCCTCGTCGTCGGCGGTGAGCACCGACAGCACCGGCCCGAAGATCTCCTCCTGGGCGATCCGCATGTCGGGGGCGACCTCGTCGAAGATCGTCGGCGCCACGAAGAAGCCGTTGTCAAAGTCCGGGCCGCGCAGCTTCTCGCCGCCGGTGATGACCTTGGCACCATCCTGGCGACCGGCCTCCAGATAGCCGAGCACGCGCTGTTCCTGCTTGGCGGAGATGAGCGGCCCCATGTCGACCTGCTCGTACCAGGGGCCGACCTTGACGGCCTCAAAGCCGGCCGCCAGGCCCTCCACCACCTGATCGCGGATGCTCTGGTCCACCACCACGCGCGACCCGGCGGCGCAGATCTGCCCCGTGTTGAGGGTGATGCTGCGCACGATCGTGGGAATCGCCTTCTCCAGCGGCGCGTCGCGCAGCACCACCTGCGGTGACTTGCCGCCCAGCTCGAGATGAACGGGCACGAGATTTTGGGCGCACGCGGCCATCACCCGGCTGCCGGTCTCCGGCGAGCCGGTGAAGCTCATCCGCCTGATCCCGGGGTCGTGCGCGAGCGCGTCGCCGGCCTCGGCGCCATATCCCGTGACGACGTTGATCACGCCCGGCGGGATCCCGGCCTCCAGCGCCAGGCGTGCCATCAACAGCGGCGTCAACGGCGCGTCCTCGGCCGGCTTGAGCACGATCGTGTTGCCGGTCGCGATGGCCGGCGCTACCTCCTGGGCGGTGATCGGTCCGGGTGCGTTCCAGGGGATGATCGACGCGCACACGCCAAACGGCTCGCGCAACGTCATCCCGAGCACGTCCGGGAACGCGCTTGGCAGCGTCTGGCCGGTCACCTTGTCGGCCAGCCCGGCGATGAACGTCAGGATCGCGGGCACCGGAGATGAGGCGGGTGGGCCCCATTTCGGACGGCCGACCTCCATCCGCTCGAGCAGGTCAAGCTCGTCCGCGTGCTCGCGGCACAGCTGCGCCCAGCGCAGCAGCAGCCCGCCGCGCGCGCTGGGCGACGTGTCACGCCAGGCCGGGAAGGCGTCGGCGGCGGCCGCGACCGCTTGCGCCACGTCGTCGGCGCCGCTGCGCGGCACGTTCGCCAGCGGCTCGCCGGTGGCCGGGTTGAGCACCTCGATCGTGTCGCCGCCGCGGGCCGGCACCCACTCGCCGCCGATCAGCTGGGTGCCGTCGTCCAGCAGTCGCCCGATCTCGAGCGTGCGCTGCGATTCTGAGACCGTCATCGGTTCCTCCCCTGTTCGTCGGTTCTGCTTCCCGGCGCGGCCAGTGCAGGCTCTGCTTCGGTCTCGTCGTCGTCGGAGACCGGGAAGTGGCAGGCGGTCCGGTGCCCCGGCGACAGCTCGCGCAGTGGCGGCTCCTGCTCGGCGCACAGCTCCTGCACGCGGGGACATCGGGTGCGAAAGCGGCAGCCGCTGGGCGGATCGATCGGCGACGGCGGCTCGCCGCGGATCCTGTCGCCCACCGGAGCGCGGACAGCGGTCGGGTCGGGGCTCGGGATCGAGGCCAGCAGCGCGACCGTGTACGGATGGCGCGGGCGGCGGTATATCTCCTCCGCGGGACCGACCTCCACCAGCTTGCCGAGGTGCATCACCGCCACGCTGTCTGACACCTGCTTGACCAGCGCCAGGTCGTGGGCGATGAACAGGTAGGACAGCCCCAGCTCGCAGCGCAGCCGCTCGAGCAGGTTCAGCACCTGCGCGCGGATCAGCACGTCGAGCGAGGAGACCGCCTCGTCGCAGACGATCAGCGCCGGGTCGAGCGCCAGCGCGCGCGCGATCGCGACCCGCTGTGCCTGGCCGCCTGACAGCTCGCGTGGGCGGCGGGCACCGTAGCGCTCGGGGTCCAGGCCGACGAGCGACAGCAGCTCGTCCACGCGCCGCCGGCGCTCGCCGGCGCTGCCGACCCTGAAAGCGACCAGCGGCTCCTCCACCAGGCGGCGAACGCGCCAGCTCGGGTCAAGCGACCCGAATGGGTCCTGGAAGATCATCTGCACCTGGCGCCGGGCCGCGACCAGTCGGCGACGCCGCAGGCCGACCAGCTCGACCCCGCGCAGGCGCACCGAGCCGGACTTCGGCCGCGGCGCCTGCAGGATCGCCCGCGCGAGCGTCGATTTCCCCGATCCGGTCTCGCCCACCAGGCCCAGGCTCTCGCCCTGCCCGATCGAGAACGACACCCCGGAGACCGCGTGCACGGTGGCGCTGCGCACCCCGCCGCGGTCTCGGACGGTGAACTCCTGGACGAGATCGCTGACCTGCAGCAGCGGCTGCTGGTCGGCCGCAGCATCGGACCTGGTCTTGCCGTTGCGCGCCGGCTGGCTCACGCAGTCGCTCCCACTCCGCATGGGTGCCAGCAGGCCCACAGGTGATCGGGCTCCTGCTCGGCGTAGGGCGGCTCCTGCGCCCGGCAGTCATCCTGCACCTCGGGGCAGCGCGGCGCGAAGGGGCATCCGGGGATCGGCTGCGACAGGTCCGGCGGCTGGCCGGGGACCGCCGCCAGCGGCGCGTGCGCCGGGTTCTCCAGCCGCGGGATCGCGTCCAGCAGCGCGCGCGTATACGGCATCCGCACGCTCGCGAACAGGTCGCGCGTGGGGGCGCGCTCGACGGCGCGCCCGGCGTACATGACCACCACCTCGTCGGCGAAGCTGGCCGCCAGTCCGAGGTCGTGGCTGATCATGATCAGGCCCATCCCGAGCCGCTGCTGGAGATCGCGCAGCAGCTCCATGATCTGCGCCTGGGTGGTGACGTCCAGCGCGGTCGTCGCCTCGTCGGCGATCAACAGCCGCGGGTCGGCCGCCAGCGCGATCGCGATCATCACCCGCTGGCGCATCCCGCCCGACAGGTGGTGCGGGTAGGAGCGCAGCCGGTCCCGTGCCGCCGGCAGCGCCACCAGCTCCATCAGCTCGACGGCTCGGTCCAGCGCCGCCGCTCGCGACACTTCCCGGTGCAGCTCGACCGCCTCGGCGATCTGAGCGCCGATCCGCATCGTCGGGTTCAGCGACCGCGTCGGGTCCTGGAACACCATCGCGATCGCCTCGCCGCGCAGCTCGCGCAGCCGCCGCTCGGGCAGCCCGACCAGCTCCTGGCCCTCGAATCGGATCGAGCCCGAGACGGCAGCGCTCGGGGGCAGGAGACCGATGATCGCGCGGCTGGACACGGTTTTGCCAGAGCCCGACTCGCCGATCAGGGCCACGGTCCGGCTCCGCGACGCGGTGTAGCTCAGCCCTTCGACGGCGCGCACCGTGCGGGGCCCGCGGAAGTCGACCCGAAGCTCTGAGACCTCCAGCAGGGGCGTGTCGGCCTGGCCCTCGGGGGGCGCGTCGACCCGGCCCTCGGGGGGCGCGTCGGCCTGGCCCTCGGCGCTCACCGCGTGACCCAGCGGTCGCGCAGGGCATCGCCCAGCAGGTTGAACGCGATCACGGCGATGAACAGCGCCGCCGAGGGCAGCATCGTGAACTTCGGCGCCGCCGACAGGATCCCCTCGCCCGACTGGATCATGTTGCCCCAGCTCGGCGCCGGCGGGGGGATCCCGAGCCCGAGGAAGCTGAGCGCGCCGGCCAGCACGATCGTGATGCCGGTGCCCAGGAACGCGAACGTCGCCAGCTCGGGCAGGATGTTGGGGGCGATGTGGCGCGCCAGCGTGCGGGCGTGCCCGGTGCCCGACAGGCCGGCGGCGAGGATGTAGTTCTGCTCGCGGACGCGCAGCGTCGCGGCGCGGGCAAGGCGTGCGAACGCGGGCACGCTGAAGAACGACAGCGCCCAGATCGCGTGCAGCTCGCTGGGTCCGAGCCCCTCCGCGATCGCGATCGCCAGCACCAGCGCCGGGAACGCGATCAGCACGTCGAGGCAGCGCATGATCACCGCGTCGCGCCAGCCGCTGACGTAGCCGGCGAATGCTCCGAGGATTCCGCCCAGCACGATCCCGATCGCGTTCACGGCCAGCGCGACCTCCAGCGACGCGCGCCCGCCGTACAGCAGCCGGGACCACTCGTCGTTGCCGGTCGCGTCGGTGCCGAACAGGTGGCCCGGCGAGAACGACGGCAGGTTGGAGTCCAGGATGTTGCCGCCGGTCGGCGGGGGCACCGGGCCGATCAGCGGCCACACAAAACAGAGGCCGAAGATCAGCGCCAGCAGCAGGCTCGGCAGCCCGATACCGGCCAGCGAGCGCCACCGTCCGTGCCCCTGACCGGCGGCCGGGACCGCCGCGACCGGCTCCAGCGCGCCACCGGGCGCGGCCAGCTCAGCTCGCGTCGCCATAGCCCACCCTCGGATCGAGCGCCGCGTACAGCAGATCCGCCGCCAGGTTGGCGAGCACCACCATCAGCCCGAACACCATCACCGTGCCCTCGATCACCGGCAGATCGCGGTTGCCGATCGCCGACAGCAGCTCCTGGCCGATCCCGGGCAGGCTGAAGATCTGCTCGATCACGACCGTCGCGCCCAGCAGGGTGCCGAGGTTCAGCGCCACGACGGTGATCAGCCCGAAGGCTGAATTGCGCAGCGTGTGGCGCAGCAGGACCCGCCACGGACCGGCGCCCTTGGCTCGCGCCGTGACTACGTAGTCCTCGCTGCGCGACTGCGATACCAGGTCGGCGCGCAGCAGCCGCGCGTAGAAGCACAGCAGCGCCAGCGCGATCGATACCGCCGGCATCGTCAGCGACTTCAGGTTGGCGCCGAAGCCCCGGTCGGGCGGGACCCAGCCCGCCGCCGGCAGCCAGTTCAGCTGGACGGCGAAGATGTAGACCAGCACCAGGGCCAGCACGTAGTTGGCGATCGACAGCCCGGTCATGCTGAACACCATGCTGAAGCGATCGAAGATCCCGTTCGGCCTGCGCGCCGACAGCAGCGCCATCGGGACCGCGAACAGGATCGAGATCAGGAACGCGTAGGCGATCAGCTCGAAGGTGACCGGCAGGTCCTGGCCGAGGATCGAGGTGACGCTCTGGCCGCTGGCCAGCGAGTTGCCGAGATGCCCGGTGACCAGGCCGTGCAGCCAGTCGCCGTAACGGTCCAGGATCGGCTTGTTGAGCCCGAGCTTGACCGACAACTGGTGGATCTCGGCCGGGGTTGCGCTGGCGCCCAGCAGCTCCTGGGCGGCGTCCCCGGGAAGCGCGTTCATGACCACGAAGCTGAGCGCCGAGACGCCCCACAGCACCGGGATCGCCGTCAGCAGCCGCCGCCCGACGAAGCGCAGCATCGGCGAGCCGGCCACGCGGCGCAGCGCCCCCGCCCGGGCCCCGAACGAGGGGCCGGCCAGGGGCGCTGAGGCGGGGCTGCTGCTCATCGCACTCCCTGCGCGCGTGCGATCACGAGGCCGATGTGGAAACGTCCTCCCACAGCACCGGGCCGTTGACCGCGACCGGCGGGATCGGCGTCGTCAGGCCGGGGCCGGTGACGCCGTGCGCGGCGATGTTCCAGTTCGCCACCGCGAACATGAACGGCCCGTAGGCGTTCTTGGCGATGTACGCGGCCGCCTGGTCGTAGAACGACTTGCGCTGGGCGGGGTTGATCGACGCCTGGCCGCCGGCGATCAGCGCGTCCAGCTTCGGATCGTGGACGCCGCTGAACGGCGACATCGACTGGAAGCGGAACGCGAGCCCGACGCCGCCGGCCGGATCCCATGCGCCCGCGGTCTGCAGCGCGATCTGCCACTTCTTCGAGGTGAACTGCTGGATCAGCCCCGCCAGCGGATAGAAGTGGATCGAGGCGTTGATCCCGGCCTGCTTCCACATCGACTGCAGCGCCACCATGAAGTCCTGCGTGGCGGGCTGCGTGATCGTGAAGAAGTTCACGTTCAGGCCGCCGAGCGACTTGACCAGCGCCTTGGCCTTGGCCAGGTCGTAGGTCGGGTAGCCGGGCACGTCCTTCTCGTAGAACAGCCCGGCGGGCGCGGTGAACGACTCGCCGACCGGGTTGACGTTGTTGAACAGCTTCTGGTCGATCAGCGCCGTGTCGGTCGCGTAGTAGATCGCCTCGCGCGCCTTGATGTTGTTGAACGGCGGGATCGACGTGTTGAACTGGATATCGTAGGGCGAGGTCGACGGCACCGTGGCGACGGTGAACTTCGACTTGAACGATGGCAGCAGCTTCTGCGTGCTCATCCCCGGGTAGGCCTGCGCCTGGCCGGCCTGCATCGCCTCCAGCGCGCTCTCGTCGCTGGCGGTCGTCTTGAACGTCAGCTGGTTCAGGTACGGATGCCCCGACTGCCAGTAGCTGGGGTTCTTGGCCAGCACCAGCGTGTTGGACAGCGTGTCGCTCGAGACCGTGAACGGGCCGGCGCCGACCGGCTTGAGCTTGTAGGTCGCGCCCAGCTTCTTGACCGCGGTCGGCGATGCGATCCAGGAGAAATTGGAGTCCTGGAGCTGGTCGATGAACGCGCCATCGGACGCGGCGAGCGTGAGCTTGACGGTCGTCGGGCTCGGCGCGCTCAGCGACTTGATCACGAAGTTGGTCGGCTTGCAGGTGCACGGCGACTTCAGATCCCGATTCCAGTTGTAGACCACCGCCGCCGCGTTGAACGGAGTGCCGTCGGAGAACTTGACCCCTGAGCGCAGGGTGATCGTGACCGTCTTACCCCCGCCGGAGAACTTGTAGCCGGTGGCCAGGTCCGGGATCAGCTTGCCGCCCGCGCCCAGCTCCCACAGGTCGCCGAAGATGGCGTTCATCTGATCCTGAGTGGCGGCGCCGTTGACGTTGCTCGACGGGTCAAGGCCGGTCGGCCAGGAGCCCGAGTAGCCCGCGCTCTCCAGCACGGTCAGCGAGCCGCCGGCGTGGGCCGCGCCGGTCGAGGCGGCGCTGGTGGACGCGGATGCGCTGCCGGTCGCCGACGCCGAGCTTGCCGGTGCTGTACTCGCGCTCGAGCTTGGGCTCGAGCTCGAAGAGCTGCCGCAGGCCGCCAGCGCCAGGCAGGCGCCGATCAGCGACAGCGCCGGCGCGAGCCGGCGGCTTCGTCGCCCGCGAGCGCCCCCCGGACCCGGCGCGGGGCGGCGGCTTCGTCGCCCGCGAGCGCCCCCCGAACCGCCAGTCAGCCTGTGGGGCGCCCCTCCGTTGGATGCGACCATGTCTCCCTCACTCTCCCAAAGAGCACGCAGCGGACACGGCTTCGGGCCGCCGCGCTGATGGACCGACCTGGGCCGATCATGGCACCTCGATTGCAGGCCCGGGGTCGGAATTGATGGACAGCGCACCAACACTTGCCCACCAGCGCACTGAGTGCCAAAAATGCCCCCCGCGGGCGGTCGAGCGGGGGGGGTTTGGGGCGCTAGTCACACATGGACGCACTAACTCCCCAAGGCCCGAGGCCGATCGATTGCGCTCGTCCTGCGGATCGGACAACATCAACCAGATGCCAGGGTTGATCGTGGTGACCGGCCCGCCGGGCGCCGGCAAGAGCACCGTCGCCGAGATCCTCGCCAAGCGGGTTGAACCCAGCGCCCTGGTTGCGAGCGACACGTTCTTTGCGATGATCGATCGCGGCTTCATCGATCCGTGGACCGAGGCGGCCCACCACCAGAACGGCGTTGTGATCGCAGCGGCCGCGGCGGCGGCAGGTCGAATGACCGATGGCGGCTTCACGGTCGTCTTCGACGGTGTGATCGGGCCGTGGTTCCTAGATGCGTTCTTGGCTGCCACAGGGCTGGGTGAGATCCACTACGTGATGCTGCTGCCGCCCGAGCGCATCTGCCTGCAGCGGGTCAGCTCGAGGGTGGGACACGGGTTCAGCGATTCCGATGCCGCACGCCATATGTACCGCGCATTCGCGGTCGCGGCCAGGTCAGATCTCTGCGTCGTGAGATCGACCGACTCGCCAGACCTTGTCGCGGGGAAGATCAGCGAGCTGCTCGAGACAGCAGCCCTCCGGATCCCGATCGCTGCGGCACCGTGAAGGCTGTCCCGGCTGCCGGATCATCGCCTCGGCACAGTGCCGAGCGGCGATGAGAACTGCATCGGCCCCGGGGCGTTTGATCAACACCCATCGTGGAGCCTGGAGCCTCTGTTCCTCGAGCTGTGGCGGCCCGCGGGAGCCTCGAGCGCGAACGGCTCCACGGTGTCGACGGTCAGCGTGGCCGCTGCCGGACCGCGATGAGAAACCGGAAGCATGGGCCGGTTAGATGCCCCGTTGGATCGCGCGCGAACGTCCGGCCGGCGCCGGCGCCGCGTCAGACCGCCAGGCCGCCGTCGACCGGCAGCGTGGCGCCGGTCACGGCCCCGGTCGCCTCCGACGCCAGCCAGACGATCGCGGCGGCGATCTCGGCGGGCTCGATCAGGCGCTCGATCGGCTGCTGGGCGGCGAACTCCACGGCGCCGGACAGCCCGTACAGGCGCGCGGTCTGATCGAGGATCGGGGTCTCGGTCGAACCCGGACTGACGGCGTTGGCGGTGACCCCGGTCCCGCGCAGCTCAACCGCCAGCGCGCGCACCAGCCCAGCCACGCCCGCCTTGGCGGCGCAGTAGGCGGCGAGCATCGGCAGCCCGCGGGTCGCGGCCGCCGAGGCGACGGCGATGAACCGCCAGGAGCGCGGCTGCGGACGCTCCAGCAGCGCCGGGATCCCCACCCGCGCGCAGACCAGGGCCGAGCGCAGGTTGGCGTACAGCACCGCGTCCAGCTGCTCGGCGTCCATCTCCCACAGCGGCACCCCGCCGGCGATCGCGCCGGCCGCGCAGATGACCGCGTGCAGGCCGCCGCAGGCCCGGGCTGCCTCTACGGCACGCAGCATGTCGGCGGGCGAGGCCGCGTCGCCGACCAGCGCCTCGATCGAGGCTGCGCCGCGCGCTTGCGAGCGGGCGCGCCGCACGGTGTCGTCAAGCTCGTCCTCGGTCCCCAGCCCATACGGCAGCCGCGCGTCGTCGGTGCAGCGGTCGAGCGCGATCACGCTCCAGCCGGCCGCCGTCAGCGCGTGAACGGTCGCGGCCCCGATCCCGCGAGCCGCGCCGGTGACGATCGCAACCCGGGTCACGGCGCCAGCCTGATGCTCGGCAGCAACGGTCCGAGCGTGCGCCGCCGCGCGCAGCCCTCCCAGGTGCCGGCCAGCGCGGCCAGCTCGTCCACCAGCGCCAGGGCCGCGTCTGCCGGCAGCGCGCCCGGCTCACCGCAGCGCAGCGCATCGCCCGCCGCGCGGGCGACCGGGATCGCGTAGGCGGCGAGCAGCGCGCGCCGGACACGTGGGCTGCACGGCACGAGCGCCACCAGCGGCGGCGCCCACGCCTGAC
>JBOGYE010000191.1:0-8873 GCA_050696635.1 Solirubrobacteraceae bacterium
CCCAGGGCGATCATCTACAGGCCCGGCCAATGACGCACTACGTAGCCGCTGTTGTCTACTGGGCTGACCTGCCAGCGCGAGGAGTAGACGCCGCTGCGTCCCGCAGTGTCATAGAGGATGCCGTCGACGTACATATAGGTATGGCCCGCATTTGCGTACACGGTTATGTACCGACCGGGCCCAGGCACGCCCCAGCTCTCCAGTTCACCGGAGGTCTCCGGCGCGCTCAGCAACCCGCCCGCCGCCAGCGCGTAGCTGACCGAGCCCGAGCAGTCGTAACCGTCGGCGTGGAACGAGGCATGCCCGCCGCCGTAGATGTACGGCAGCGTCGCGATCGCGTTGCCGGCCGCGATGATCTCCCTGACGGCCAGCGGCGCGCCCGGCGGCGGCTGCACCATCCCGCCGGTGTCGACCGCGATCCCGCCCACCTGCGCATTGCCGGTGGCGCCCTGGAGCGCCTGCTCTGCCGCTCGCTTCTCGATCGCGTCCAACTGGGACTGCAGCGATGAGATCCGAGCGCGCACCGAGCTCAGCTGCGACGCGACGCCGGCGCGGTGGGCCACCTCTGCAAGCTCGCGGTGCAGGAGCGCCGATTGCAGCGCGGCAGCCTGGTTGCGCTGTGCGATGACCTCCTTGGCCAGCGCCCGGTCGCGGCTCTCGAGCCCCGCCAGCGCCACCGCCTGGGCGGCCACCTGCTCGCGGGTGATCCGGGCCGAGGCGAGGATGCCGGCGTTGTGGTCAGAGACCCGCGCCATGAAGCCCAGCTGCTCGAGCAGCTGCGAGAAGCCGCTTGACTGAATGACCACCGAGACCAGGCTGGGCTGGCCATTCTCGTAGCCGGCCACCAGATTGGCCGACAGCGCCGTGGTGGCGGCGCGCATTCGATTCTCGAGATCGACCAGCCGGTCGCGAGCGGCGATCAGCGACTCCTGCACGTCGGCCAGCCGCCGCGTCCGCGCCCCCAGCGTCAGCTCGATCGCGGCCAGGCGTCTCCGCGCCCGGGCCACGCCGTCGGCGGTGCCGGCGATCTGGCGCGAGTCGGCGGCGACCTGGCTGCGCAGCGCGGCGGCCGCGGAGCGCTGCGCGGCGATGCGGCTGGAGAGATCGCCGCGACTCGACGCGGTCAGGCCGGAGCCCAGCAGCAGAGCGGCGATCGCCGCGGCCATCAGGCCGCGCAGAGTCCAGGGTGTTGTGAGACTGCTAGCTCGCCGCACGGCGCGGATCACGCTAACGCGCGAGCGTCGGAAGTCCTGGTTCTGCAACGGATCCTGCAAGGCGGCGGCGGCGACGCTCCCGGCCGTGCGGCGAGACCGTGCCGGGCGCGGCGGGCGCGGCGATTGGCATACTCGCCCTGTGCGCGCCCGCCGCCTGCTCGCCGCGATCCTGCTCGTCGCCGCCCTGGCGCTGTCGGCGCCAGCGCTCGTGCTCGCCTCCGGCGGCGGTGGCGGCGGCTCGGCCGGCGATCAGCAGTACACCGATCCGTTCGCCGGCACCACGCAGACCCACGCGAGCGCCACGACCACGACGAGCGCCGCGCCCGCGCCGACCACGACGGCCGCCACCGCGGCTCCGAGCGCGACCCCCACCCCTTCGTCCAGCTCGGCAACCGTCGAGCAGACCGGCAGTCAGTCCACGACCGCGCGCCAGCTCCCCTACACCGGCTATGACGGGCTGCTGGCGGGGGGCTGCGGGTTCGTGCTGGTCGCCGGCGGGATCGGCCTGCGGCTCCGCGCTCGCCGGGGCTAGCGTGCGGCTGCGCACCCACCGCACCTAGACTGCGACGCGTGATCGCGTCCAAGCTGCTCGGCACCGCCATGGCGCTCGCAATCCTGGCAGTTGGGGTCGCGGGCCCCACGCCGCCCGCGACCGCGGCGGCCAGGACGACGACCCATCTCTCGCCCGCCACCGCGGCAGCCAGGGCTCGACACCAGCGCCGTCTGATCGAGACCGCCGCGGTCCCGCAGGGCTTCGTCGGCGTCGACGTCGATGGACCGCTGGTGGACCCGACCACCTCGCTCGATCTGACCGCACAGGTGAAGACGATGGTCGCCAGCGGCGTGCAGAGCATCCGCGCGGCGTTCAGCTGGTCGGCGGCGCAGCCCTACCGCAGCTGGACGGACGTGCCGGACGCGCAGCGGTCGCAGTTCGTCGATTCCGGGGGCGTGCCGTTTGACTTCCAGCGGACCGACCCGATCGTCGCCGCGGCTGCTCGCGCCCGCGTCTCGGTCCTGCCGACGGTCCTCTACGCGCCGAGCTGGGACGCGGTCTATAACCCGAACGGCGTCGCCACCCCACGCAGCGACGCTCCCTACGGCGCCTACCTGACCGCGCTGATCGGGCGCTACGGCCCGCACGGCAGCTTCTGGCGCGAGAATCCGGCGATCCCGCGCGAGCCGATCCGCGCCTGGCAGATCTGGAATGAGCCGAACCTCGCCTACTACTGGCGCCAGCCGTTCGCACGCAGCGACGCGGCGCTGCTGCGCGTCGCTCACGGGGCGATCAAGCGGGCGGATCCGGGCGCGAAGGTGGTGCTGGGCGCGCTGACCAACACGGCCTGGAAGTCGCTCGGCCAGCTGTATCGCGTGCGTGGGGTCCGCAGGCTGTTCGACGCAGTCGCGGTCAACGGCTTCACCAGACTGCCGGCCGACGTGATCCTCTACCTGCGCCTGATGCGGCGCGCGATGGACCGGTTCCACGACGGCGCCACGCCGTTGATCGCCACCGAGGTCAGCTGGCCGTCGGCTCGCGGCCACGTCAAGGGCGGCTTCGACTTCGACACCACCGAAGCCGGCCAGGCGCGCAACATCGCGACGCTGCTGCCGGCACTCGCCGCGCAGCGGCGTGCGCTCGGCCTGCAAGCCTTCTACTGGTACACCTGGATCGGAACCGAGGGGCCTGGCGCGCAGGCGTTCGACTACGCGGGACTCGAGCGCTTCGATGACGGCCAGGAGACCGCCAAGCCGGCGCTGGCCGCGTTCCGCATGGCCGCGCTGGCGCTGGAGGGCTGCCGGCGCAAGGGCAGGCTCGCCACGGCCTGCGTGCGCTAGTTGCTAGTCCACGTACGTGACTAGGCGGGGCACGCGGGCGCCGACCAGCTCAGGCGGGGCAGGGCGTCGGCGCATTCGCGCCCGTCGGGCCGGCCGCCGCCTGAATACCGGCGCGCAACGCTTCCGTCGACGCTGTCGGCACCCCGGCGTTCGACGGGTCGGCGATCCCGTACCAGTCTTGGCCGTTGCTCGGGTCGCTCTGCGGTGTCACCCAGGTGTAGAGCAGGTCGGCCGCGAGCCCGCAGTTCAGGTGGCCCAGCTCGGTCAACGTCTGTTGGATCATGCCGGGCCGCCCTGCGGCCGGTGCGTAGTCAACCGCGGTTGCAGGCGAGGTCGTCCAGCCGAACTCGGTCACGTATAGCGGCACCGACGCCATGCCCAGCGAGATCAGCGCGGCGCGGGCGGCCCGCACCTTGGCGATCACGGTCGCGGGAGACCCGTAGGGATGGATCGCGACCCCGTCCACATGCCCACGCAGGCCAGGACGGGCGTCGGACATCGCGGTCAGGAACTCGGGCGCATGCGTGAGCCCGCCGATCAGCACCCGGATCTGCGGATCGACGGCGTCGATGGCGGCGCGGGAGTCCAGGTAGAGGTCCGCGTAGACTCCGGGGTCGGGCTCTGGCATCCAGAACTCCGGGTTGTCCGGCTCGTTCCAGATCTCGACCGCGGTCACCGGCGTGCTCGGGATGCTCGGGTGTGCGCGCCAGAAGCTGCCGCCGGCGCCGTAGCGGGCCGCGAATGCGCCCGCGTAGTCGGCGTACGCCTGCGCGCTGGTCGGCGGCGAGTGATCGTGTCCCGGGATCGACTGCGCCCACGGGGCCGAGTAGTCGATGATCGGCAGCCAGGTCAGGCCGTGCTCGGCGAGCGAAGTGGCGATCGCGTCGTCAAAGGCCCAGTTCCAGTGGTGGACCCCGTGGCCCGGGGCGAGCGGCTCGCTGGCCTCCCACAGAGCGTCGCTGCGCGCGACCGTGGCTCCGGTCGCCCGCACGGCGGCCAGCTGAGCGTTGATCTGCGACGGCGTGTAGCTGGCGTCGTTGAACAGCAGGTTGACGTTGACCCCGAACGACTCGCCCGCCGGCGCTGACAGCGCAGGGCGCTGCACCGGTGGCGGCGCCCCGGGGCCGGTGCTCGTCGTGGCCGTGGCGGCGAGCGGCGTCCCCGGCGGGGGCCGGTTGGAGCTGGAGTGAAGCGCGATCAGGTCGACCGCCGCGGCCGCCACCACGATCACCAGCGCGACGACCGCCACCACCCACGGGAGCTTCGGCCCAGTCGGGCCGTCGTGCCCGGGCTGATCGTCGGGCCCCCGCTCGTCGTCGGGCCCGCGCTCGTCGTCGGGCCCGCGCTCGTCCTCGGGCCGACCCTGGTCGCTCACGCGCGGCTCCGGGCGCGGCGCCGGTGCTCGCGCCGCACCGACGCGGCCGCCGACAGCTGGCGTCGCTCCCGCGCCGCGGAGCGCCCGAGCGCACTCTTGAGCACGATCCGCTCAGCGAAGGTGGCGACCTGCGCGAGGTCGTCGCGCGCCGCCGCACGGGCTCCGCGCCGCAGTTCAATCGCCTGATGGCGAGCCCGCGCGAGCCGCTCGAACGGCTCACCGCCGAATGCCGCGGAGGTCGAGTGGGCGCGATGATGCAGCACGCGCGCCGCCGGCCACAGCCACGTCTGGATGCCGTCCTGGCCGGCACGGAGCCCGAGCTCGAGATCCTCGCCGTACAGGAACAGCGACTCGTGAAACGGCCCCAGCCGTGACAACGTCTCGGTGCGGGCCACGAGCGCACAGCCTACAGCCCAGCCGACGCGCCGCGGCCGGCTCGCGCGCCATGGGGCGAGGATCTCCGCAGCCCGTCCGGGAGCCAGCGCCGGCGGGATCGCGCAGCGCGCCAGCTCGGCGGGCGACCCCGGCAGCGGGTGGACGTTGTCCTGGATCGAGCCGTCGGCGTTGAGCACGCGCGGCGCCAGGAGTACGCGGCCACCATCATCCTGGCGCGCGCGAGCCACCAGCGCGAGCAGCGAGTCGTCGAGCAGCTCAACATCGGGGTTCAGCAGCGCCGTCACCGGCCGCGTCACGCTGTCCAGGCCGAGGTTGCAGGCCCGCGCGAAGCCGGCGTTGCTCGCCAACGCCACGACTTTGGCGCCAGGGTGTCGGCGCGCCACCTCGAGGCTGCAGTCGCTCGAGGCGCAGTCGACCACCACCACCTCGGCTTCGGGCAGATGGCGCGCCAGCGAGCGCAGCAGCGCCGCCAGCTCGGGCGCGGAGTCGTGCGCGACGGTGACCACCGCCAGCGACTCGGCACCGCCGGCCGACGCCAGCTCCGGCGCCGGCGCGGACTGCGCGGATGACGGCGGGGGTTGACGAGCGGCCGCGGCGACGATCTGCGCAAAGCGCGCCCGCGCGGCGGCGCGGTCGAACTGGTGGCGGGCGCGCTCGCGACCCCGCCGTCCCATCTCCGCGGCGACGGCGCGATCGCCCGCCACCGCGACCAACGCCTCGGCGGCGGCGTCCACGTCGCCGGGCGCGTAACGGATCCCGCAGCCGTCGGCGACGATCTCGGCGGGACCGCAGGCGTCGGGCACGATCGCCGGGCGCGCGGCCGCGAGCGCCTCCAGCACGGCCAGGCCGAACGGCTCGCGCGGGGCGCAGTGCAACAGGCAGGTCGCGCCGGCGAGCAGCTCGCGCGGATCGGACACGAAGCCCTCGAAGGCCACCGCTCCGGCCAGGTCCGGCTGCGCCGCGCGCATGCGCAGCGCGTCGAGCAGCTCGCGCTCGCCGCTCAGCGGGGCGCCGATCAGCGCCAACCGCAGCCCGGGCAGGCGACGGCGGGCGCGGGCGACGGCCTCAAGCGCCAGGTCCGGGCGCTTCCAGTGCACGATCGCGCCGAGCACGACGGCGAGCGGCGGCTGCGCCGGTTGCTGATCGAACGCAGCCCAGTCCTGTACGTCCACTCCGGGATGCAGCACGATTGCTCCAGGGGAGAGCTCATCCGCGATCGCGCGCGACAGCGCCACGACTGCCGCCGCCCGCCTGGCGGCCAGTCGCACCAGTGCGCCGACCAATGGTCCCGGGAGCAGATCGTTGTGGGCGAACAGGAACCGCGCGCGTGCGGCGCTGGCCGCGATCGCCGAGCGCATCCCCCAAGTGACGATCAGATCGGGATCGAGCGCGCGCGCCAGCGCCCGGATCTCCCGCGCATGGGCGCCCAGCCTCGCGATGGCGGCCAGGCGCTCGCGCGGACCGCCGCGCAGGAACGGGCTGCGCACCGGACGTGGCAGCACGGGCAGACCCGCCGCCCGCGCGGCGTCGGCCAGCGGCCCCGGCGGGCAGGCGAGATGCGGGTCGTGGCCCGGCGGCAGCGAGGCCGCGTAGTCGAGCAGCAGCCGCTCCGCGCCCCCCAGCTCGCCCGAATATGAGACGAACAGGATCACGAGCCGGGGAGCGTAGTCGGCGTGTCGCTTGGGAACCCTTACACTGGCCGCCCTTGAGGGAGTCAGCGCACGGACAGCACGCTCCACGGATCGCACTCGTGCACGACTTCCTGCTCGACGTGCGCGGAGCCGAGCGCGTGTTCGTGCAGCTGTGCCGGCTGTGGCCCGAAGCAGATGTGTTCACGGCGGTGTACGACGAGCGTGGGACCGAGGGCAGGTTCGCCGACCGCCGCGTGAACACCTCGTACCTGCAGCGCCTGCGCCCGACCGCGCGCAGCTTCCGGGCGCTGCTGCCGCTGTACCCGTCGGCGATCGAGTCGCTGAAGCTCGGCGCGTACGATCTGGTCGTCTCCAGCTCGTCGGCCTGGGCGCACGCGATCCTGTGCGACGCGCAGACCGTCCACATCAGCTACTGCCACAACCCGTTTCGCTACGCGTGGAACGACCGCGAGCAGACGCTTGCCCGCCGACGCGACCCGATCACGCGGGCGGCCCTGCGCGAGCTGCTGCGCCGCTGGCGCCAGTGGGATTGGATCGCCGCCCAGCGGGTTGACCGCTACCTGGCCAACTCGCGCACCACCCAGGAGCGGATCCGCGCCTACTTCGGGCGCGAGGCGCAGGTTGTCCACCCGCCGATCGACACCGAGCGCTTCTCCCCGGGCACCGTCGGCGAGCACTACGCGGTGATCTCCGAGCTGATGCCGCACAAGGAGATCGATGTCGCGATCGCCGCCTTTAACCGTCTGCGCCGACCGCTGGTCGTGGTCGGCGACGGCCCCGACGCGCGCCGCCTGCGCCGCGCCGCAGGCCCGACGATCCAGTTCGCCGGCCGCCTGTCCGACGATGGGGTGGCGGAGGTGCTGCGCTCCTCGCGCGCGCTGGTCCAGACCTCGGTCGAGGAGTTCGGGATCGCCGCGGTCGAGTGCCAGGCCGCCGGACGCCCGGTGATCGCGCGCGGCGGCGGCGGCGCCCTGGAGACCGTCGTCGAGGAGGTCACGGGTCGCCTGTGGACCGGCGGCGAGGAGCAGCTTGCGCAGGCCGTCCGCGAGTTCGACGATCGCACCATCGATCCGCAGGCATGCGTGCGCAACGCCGCCCGGTTCGACGTGGAGACCTTCAGGCGCCGGATGCTTCACCAGGTCCAGGCGGCGCTGGCGGAGCGCTCGCGGGCGGAGGAGCACCAGCCCCCCGCCCCCAAGCGCCTGGTCCGGCGCGCCGCCGGCGATGCTCACCACCGCTGAGTCGCCGGCGCCCAGCGGCCACGGCGCACGAGTCGGCCCCGTGCGTGCGGTGTATGCGCTCGCGGTCGCGATCCTGCTGGCCGGACCAACCGCCCTGGCGTTCTTCAGCGGCGGCTATTTCGAGACCGCGCAGGAATGCGCCGGGCTGGGCGCCTGGGCGCTGGTGGTGGCCGGAATCACAATGCTTCGCCGGCCGCTATCGAACGGCCGCGCGGGCCGGGTGGCGATCGCCGCGCTGGCCGGGCTGGCGGCGTGGACCCTGTGCTCGCTCGCGTGGGCGCCGATCGTCGGCAGCGCCTACGACGCCGGGCAGCTGGCGTTCCTGTACCTCGGTGGCCTAATCGCCGCCGCCGCACTGCTGCGCACCCGGTCGAGCCGGCGCGCGGTCGAGCCGGCGCTCGCGGCCGGCGCATTGATCGTGATCGGCTACGGCCTGTCCGAGCGCTTGGTGCCGGGCCTGCTGCATTTCGCGCGCTCGGCCTCGGCCCAGGGGCGGCTCGAACAGCCACTCACGTACTGGAACGCGATGGGGGAACTGGCCGCGCTGGGGTTCGTGCTGGCAACGCGGCTGGCGGGTGACGAGACGCGGGGCCGGCGGCTGCGGGTCGCGGCGGTGGCCGCCTGCGCGCCGCTCGGCCTCGGAGTCTCGCTGAGCGTCTCACGCGGGGCGCTGTTCGCCTGCCTGGCCGGGGTTCTGGTGCTGATAGTGGTGGCGCCGCGGCGCGCGCAGCTGCGCGCCGCCCTGCTGGCGGTCGGGTCGGGACTGGTGGTCTCGATCGTGGCGGCGCCGTTTAGGGGCGTGACGCTGCTGGCGGGCTCCCCGTCCACCCGTGAGCGCGAGGGCGCGATCGTGCTCGCCGCACTCGTGGTCGTGATGGTCGTTGCCGCGGCCGGCGCTGCCGCGCTGAGCGCGCGCGAGCGGGGCGGGACGCTGCGCCTGCCGCGCCGTGCACCCGTCATCGCACTGGCCCTGATCTGCGCCGGGTTCGCGCTGGCCGTCGCGCTGGGTGCGCACGAGTCAAGCGGGCAGCCGCTGTCGGCCGGCGCGACCCGCTACGAGACCCTGCAGAGCAATCGCTACGCCTACTGGGGCACGGCTCTGGACGCGTTCGCGTCGGCGCCGATCGAGGGTGTCGGGGCGGGCGGCTGGGCCGTCTGGTGG
>JBOGYE010000192.1:0-5172 GCA_050696635.1 Solirubrobacteraceae bacterium
GCCGAGCCGGCCGCCGTGCTCGCCGGCGGTCCGGCGACTGCGCTCGCGTTCAGCCCGGCGGCTGCCTGACCTTCAGCCCGTGGGCGACCGCCGGCCGGCCGTCGACCTCATAGCGAACGTCGATCTCGTCGCGGCCGTAGGTCCCGATCCCCCACATCCCCAGAAACCAGGCCCCGAGGCCGAGCTTGCGCGTCACCAGCTGCCGCTCGAACACCAGTTCGCCCTCGACGACGCGGAAGTCGACGCCGAGCTCCTGGCGCACGCCGTTGACGTAGACGTCGTACGGCCGGCCGACGCCGGGCGGCAGCGGCACGCGGGAGCGACCGGTCACGTCGGCGGTGCCGGCCGCGTCGGCGGTGCCGGCGGCGCCAGGTCCGACGCGAGCAGCGACAGCACCGACATGTCGTCCGGCCCAGCGGGGCCGGGCTGGCCACCAGGCAGCGCGCCTTCGTGCACGAACCCGGCGGCGCGAGCGGCCGACAGCACCGCCAGGTTGTCCGGTTCGCACGACAGCGCGACGCGCTGAAGGCCGCAGTCGCCCAGCAGCCACGCGACGGCCAGCCGCAGCGCGTCGCTCCCCAGCCCGCGGCGGCGCATGCCGGGCGCGACCCAGATCTCCAGCTCGGCTCGATCATCGGCCCCGCGAACGCGGACCTGTCCGCAGCACTCGTCGCCGCCGACGGCCACGACCGTCAGTTGCGCGCCCGTGCCGCTGCGACGGTCAGCCGGATCCTGCTCGATCCCGCGGCCGAGCTCGGCGCCGCTAGGCGGCCGGCGCTGGCCGAGCGCCGCCGCCAGCGACGCATCGTCCTGGTGCGCGATCAGGATCTCGGGGATATCACGCTCGGCGATGTGGCGCAGCGCCGCCACGTCTCCCCGCAACGGCCGCTGAAGCGTTGGGAACGACGCCATGTCGGCTGTGGACCGTACTCTGCCCCAATGCCCGCGGGCGAAATCCGGCCACCCGTCGAGATCCCGTATCGCGTGCGTCGCTCGGAGCGCGCCAGGCATGTGCGGGTCAGCGTCGACGCCGACGGCGTGGAGGTGGTGCTCCCGCGCCGCGCCGCGCAGCGAGACGCAGCCGCGGCCGTCGCGCAGCTGACACCGTGGATCGAGCGTCGGCTGGCGGAGCAGGCGGCCGCCCGGGCGACGGTCGCCGCCCGGGGGCACGCGGTGCCCTATCTGGACCGGACGCTGCAACTTCGGCGGGAGCCGGGACGCAGCCGGGTCCGTCGCCGCGGCGACGAGCTGCTAACTCCCGCCGACGCCGGACTCGGGCCGGCGCTCGAGCGCTGGTACCGGCGGGCGGCGCGCGGCGAAATCTCGGCACGCCTTGACCGTGCCTGCGGACTGGCGGGCACCTCGTATACGAATCTGACGATCCGCTCGCAGCGGACTCGGTGGGCGAGCTGCTCCGCCGACGGCGCGATGAGCTTCAACTGGCGGTTGCTGCTGGCGCCCGAGGCGGTGCTTGACTACGTCGTCTGGCACGAGGTCTGCCACCTGGAGGTGCGCGACCACTCGCGTCGTTTTTGGGCCCTGCTGGAGCGTCGCTGCCCGGACTGCCGCAGCCAGGCCGCCTGGCTACGCCGCCACGGCGCGACGTTGGTGCTGTGAGCGGCGCGGCGGAGCGTCGGGATCGTCAGCCGCGCTCCTCGATCGGCACGTAATCGAGCGTCCGGGGCCCTGTGTAGATCTGTCGCGGCCGTGAGATCTTCTGCTCCGGGTCGTCGATCATCTCGAGCCACTGCGCGATCCAGCCGCTCGTCCGTCCGATCGCGAACAGCACCGGGAACATCTCGACCGGCATCCCCAGCGCCTCGTAGATGATCCCCGAGTAGAAGTCGACGTTCGGGTAGAGCTTGCGCTGGATGAAGTACTGGTCCTCTAGCGCGATCTTCTCCAGCTCCAGCGCGAGGTCGAGCAGCGGGCTGGTGCCGGTCACCTCGAACACGTCGTAGCAGGCTTTCTGGATGATCTTGGCGCGCGGGTCGTAGTTCTTGTACACCCGGTGGCCGAAGCCCATCAGCTTCTCCTCGCCGGACTTGACGCCCTTGACGAAGTCCGGGACGTTCTCCTTGGTTCCGATCCGCCGCAGCATTCGCAGCACCTGCTCGTTGGCGCCGCCGTGCAGCGGGCCGTACAGCGCAGCCACGCCGGCGGCCACGGCCGAATAGGGATCGACCTGCGAGGAGCCGACCGAGCGCACCGCGCTGGCCGAGCAGTTCTGCTCATGGTCGGCATGGAGGATGAACAGCACGTCGAGCGCGTGCTCAAGACGCGGGTCGGCGTCGTACTTGAGCTCGGCGATCTTGTAGATCATCGATAGGAAGTTCGCCGGGTAGCTGAGGTCGTTGTCGGGATACACGTACGGCATCCCACGGTTGTGGCGGTAGGCGAAAGCGGCCAGCGTCGGCATCTTGGCCAGCAGCCGGATCACCTGGGTGGCGCGGACCTCGTGATCCTTGATCGCGGCCGCCTCGGGATAGAAGGTCGACAGCGCGCCGACCGACGCCAGCAGCATCCCCATCGGGTGCGCGTCGTAGCGGAACCCCAGCATGAACTCCTTGACGTTCTCGTGCACGAACGTGTGGATCGTGATCATGTGATCCCACTCGTCAAGCTCCCTGCGCGACGGCAGGTGACCGTTGATCAGCAGGTAGGCGACCTCCAGGTAAGTGGACCGCTCCGCCAGCTGCTCGATCGGGTAGCCGCGGTACTCGAGAATCCCGCGGTCTCCATCGATGAAGGTGATCGCCGATCGACAGGAGGCGGTCGCCATGTAGGCGGGGTCATAGGTCATCAGGCCGAAGTCGTCGTCGTCGACCTTGATCTTGCGCAGCTCGGTGGCGCGGATCGTGTTGTCCTCGATCGGAATCTCGTACTGGCGGCCGGTCCGGTTGTCGGTCACCGTCAGGGTCTCGGTGGACGTCGCTTCGCCGCCGTCCTTCGACTGCTGGGTTTCGGTAGTCACAGCTGCTCCTTGGTTGCCGGGTACCGGGCCCGCTCGGAGGCGGGCCTGCACCAGACTGTAGTACTCACGCGTGGTCTGACCGCGGCGCGCGGCTCGGTCTCGACCGGGCGTGGCCGCACGCGTCTAGCGCCTGCGAGGACCCACACACACCCCGGGCGCAGTAACGATCAGCCGATGTAGATGTCCGCGGCCACGGTCAGCGCGGCCAGGATGGCAGTCGCCGCCATCACCCCGCGCGCCCCGCGCTGATCGGGCCAGCCGGGCCGCTTGAGCCCGAACCACCCTAGCGCCACCGCCCACACGACCAGCAGGCCGCCAAGGACAAAGTACGGGATCTTCGACGCAGCGGCCGTGATCAGCACGGGCGCAGCCTACTCGATCGCGGCGCCACCGGCGAGCGGTCGGTCCGATCGGTAACGGCTGGCGGTGGCCGCGCGCTGGCCCTGATAGTGGCTGCCCAGCTCGGGGCTGCCATAGGGGCGGGCCGCCGGGCGGTCGAGCATCATGAACGATAGCTGCGCGATCTCCAGGCCGGGGTGCAGCGTGATCGGGACTCGGGTCAGGTTGTTGAGCTCCAGGGTCAGCGTGCCTCGCCAGCCGGGGTCGCAGAAGCCGGCCGTCGCATGCACGATCAGGCCCAGCCGTCCGAGGCTCGACTTGCCCTCGATCCGCGCGACGACGTCGTCGGGCAGCTCGACCCACTCGAGCGTCCGCCCGAGACAGAACTCGCCGGGGTGGATCACGAACCGCTCCCCCTCGGGCACCAGGATCTCCTCGGTCAGGTGCTCGGGCGGGCTGCGCAGGTCGATCGCGGCAACGCGGTGGTTGTGGAACACGCGAAACGAGTCGCCCAGACGCAGGTCGATGCTGGCGGGCTGGACCAGGGAGACGTCCCAGGGGTCGATCCGGATCCGTCCGGCGCCCACCAGGCGCACGATCGTCGCGTCAGACAGGACCGAGCCGCCGGTGGGCGTGTCGCCGTTCATCGCCCGGAGTCTGACAGCGCGCGCGGTCAGCGGGCGCCGCGCGCTCAGTGGCCGAGCGTGCGTGCGCGCGCGCGCACCGTACGCACGCGCGACGGCGCCCGTGGCACCGGACCGCCGTGCGGACCGCGGCGCGGTCGGCGGGGGAACGGCTCGCGCGGGTGAAGCCTGGGGCGCCGCAGGCCGCCATCCTCATCCGGCGGCGTCTGCGGCTCGTCCGACCCCTGCCGGATCGCCCACCAGACGAGCAGGATCAGCGCCGCGAGCGGCAGCTTCAGACCGAGCATGATCCAGAGAAATCCCCAGGTCACGCTCTGGATGCTACCCCCTTCCGGAGGCGAAGAAAAGGCGCGTCGCAGACTAGACCAGACTCAGCCGCCGGCGGCATCGGGCACCGGCGGCAGCGACGGCTCGACGCGCAGCCAGCGCGCCGGGAACGCGGGCAGCCACCAGTTCCAGCGGCCCAGCAGTGACACCACCGCCGGCACGAGCAGGGCACGAATCACGGTCGCGTCAAGCATGATCCCGGCCGCCAGGCCGGTCGCGAAAACCTTCACGGTCGTATCGGGCGCCGAGGCCATCGAGGCGAACGCCAGGAACAGGATCAGCGCGGCACTGGTGACCAGCCGGCCGGTGCGTCCGATCCCGCGAACGACCGCCGCGTCCGTCGAACCGCCGGCGTCGTACTCCTCGCGCATCCGCGACAGGATGAACACCTCGTAGTCCATCGACAGACCGAACAGGAACGCGAACACCATCAGCGGGATCCACGCGTCGACCGAGTGGGTTGCGGCGATCCCCCACAGCAGGCTCGATCCATGCCCCTGCTGCCAGACGAGCGTGATCACGCCCCACGCGGCGGCGACCGACAGCCCGTTCAGCGCCACCGCCTTGAGCGGCAGCAGCAGCGAGCGGAAGGCGCGCGCCAGCAACACGAACGTCAGCAGCGCGATCAGCGCGATCATCAGCGGGAAGCTGCCGTATACCGCGTCGACGAAGTCCTGGTTCTCGGCGCCGATGCCGCCGACCCGAACCCCGGCGCCGAGTGCCTTGGCGACCGCGCGCACGCGCGCGAGCGCGTTCTGACCCGCCGTCGTCGACGGGTCCGCGACGCCGAGCACGTCCAGCACGGCGGTCCCCGCGAGCCTGGAGCCCGCTCGGCTTGCCGGCTCGCCCGAGCGGGCGGCGGCGGCGGCGGCGGGCGCTCGCCATTGC
>JBOGYE010000193.1:0-12073 GCA_050696635.1 Solirubrobacteraceae bacterium
GCGCGAGCGCGCTCGTGTTCGTCGCGCTCGCCGCGGCCGGGGTGCGGGTCGAGCTTCGCCGGGCGCTGCCGCTCGCGGGCGCCGGCGTCGTCGCACTGGCGCTGTGCGATCTCGCCTACGGCGGCGCAGCTCTCGGCCTGCTGGCGTACGCGCTCGGCTTCGTCGCGACCGCGCTCGGCGCATCCAACGCCCGTCAGTCGGTGGCGCGAGCCGAGCAGGCCAAGCTGCTGCTGGCCCAGACCCAGCGCTCGCACGAGGAGCAGCTGCGCAATGCGCGGCTGGAGCAGTCGGCCCGGCTCGCGCGCGAGATCCACGACGTGCTGGCGCACTCGCTGGCGGGGGCTGACGATCCAGCTCGAGGCGACCAGCGCGCTGATTGAGCAGGACGCCAGCGGCGACGAGCTGCTGGAGCGCGTGCACCGGGCGCACGAGCTGGCGCGCGACGGGCTGCGCGAGACGCGGCTCGCGGTCGGGGCGCTGCGCGGCGACGGGGCGGTGGCGCCGGCCCCGGCCGGGATCGAGGCGCTGGTCGCCGAGCTGCGCCGCCCAGTCGTCGACCGAGATCGTGGTGCTGACGACTCACGCCGGCCGGGCACCGTCAGTGGCCACTCTCGGGGGACGCCACTTACGGCGGAGAGCACTGAGCGCGTCCGCCGGCGGCGACCCGCTCGATCAGATTCGCGGCCAGGGTCGTTCCCGGTCGCGCACGCAGCCGGGCGCCGGCCCGCGCCGCGCGCTCGCTCAGCGTGCGGTCGGTCAGCACGGCGTCGACGGCGGCGCCCAGCTGGCCGGGCGCGAGCGCATAGGTCGGCAGGCGCAGGCCGTAGGCCGCCTCCGCCACCCGCTGTGCGTTGTCGTGCTGGTCCCAGAACACCGGCAGCACGACCATCGGCCGGCCGAACCACATGCACTCACCTACCGTGTTGTTGCCGCCGTGCGTGATCACCGCATCGACGTGCGGCAGGACGGACGTCTGGGGCAAAAACTCGGTCCCGAGCATGTTCTCGGCAAGCTCGTACTCATCGTGCCGGGGCCCGCGGCTGACGATGTAGCGCTGCGGCGTGTCGGCCAGCTCGGCGACCAGCTCGCGCATCAGCTCAACGTCGGCCGAGCCCAGCGAGCCGAGGCTCAGATAGACGAGCGCGCGTTCGTCGGACGCGGGTGGCCGCCACGGCGCGTCGGTCGCGCGGACGCTGGTCTGAAGGTTGTGCCAGGTGGCGCTCAGCGGGCGCGAGCGCCGGTAGTCCAGCTCGTCAGGGCACAGGTAGAGGTTCAGCCACGGCGAGACGTGGATCATCTCGATCCCGGGCAGCGGCGGCGCCCCGCGCGCCACACAGAACCCGGAGAACGACCGCTGCAGGTCGCCGACACTGCGCTCGTATTCGGACTCGAACTCGCCCCAGGCCGCGCGCTCGCCGGTCGGCAGCCCCGAGAACGTCGGCGGCAGCCCGGGGTCACGCAGCTCGAGCGGGTTACAGGAGGCGATTCGCACCCACGGGCGCCCGCTGGCGAGGACCGCAGGGAAGGCGATCACGTTGTCCTGCGCGATCACGTCCGGCGCCAGCTCGTCAAAGATCTCCGCCAGGCGCTCGTCGACGTAGCGGGCGCCGTCGGCGAGCGCCCGCCAGGTCGGCGCGATGAACGTTTCGATCTGCTGCAGCGTGGATCCGCGAAAGGCGGGGGCCGTGTCGCGGATGAAGTCCTTCCAGAACTGACCGGGGGCCTCGGGCACCGCGGGCGCCGGCGCGAGGCGCATCAGCCGCTCCTCGAACCCCAGAGCCTCGAGCGTCCCGGCGAACGACTCCTCGACCACGAACACAACCCGATGGCCGCGCCGTCGCAGCACGTCTCCGATCCCCACGCAGTTGTTGGTCGGACCGAACGCCCCCTCTGGGAAGAAGACGATCGTGCGGCGATCTGGGTCCTCGATGCGCGGCAGCGTATCGGGCGAGACCGGCCCTATGGGCTCGTGAGCCCTATGGCGCCAGCGGCACCGCAGCCTCGGCCGTCGCCACGTGAAAGCTGAAGCTCTGCTCCAGGTACAGCCGTACGACGTCCGAGTCGTGATCGAGATAGCCGATCGACAGATCCTGGCCGGACTCCAACAGGAAGTCACCGCCGCGCATGCTGATCACGACCGCGCCGTCGACGCCGGGCGCCCAGACCAGCTCGCCCTCGACGATCTTGCGCAGGTGCTCGAGCAGCGGGTAACCGCCGTTCTCCGCCGTCTGGACGACCCGCTTGTACTCGTCGCTGCCGAGCGCCACCGCGTACGGCCCCGCGATCCCGCTGCCCAGCAGCTGCTCGACCGCGCTGGCGACGGGGCGCGGGTAGCCGCTGGGGTCGCTGCCGAGCGTCAGGCCGCGGTGGGGCGATGCCTCCGCGATGCCGGTGATCGACGCCTCCGGCCAGCCGTGGAACACGGCCCGGTTCTCGGCCACGGCGATCCGGTGAGCGGCGCCGTCCAGCGGCGCCAGGTCGACATCGGCCGCGCCGCGGTCGTCGTCGCGCAGTTCGGCGCGCGAGATCTCGAACTCCGCCCTGACCTCGACCAGCGGTAGCACCCTCCGCTGCTGCGCGCTGATGTCGTCGCAGGGCGTCTTGGCGACCGGTTGCACCCGGCCGAGGTTGGTCGCCGAGTGCTGCCAGCCGTGCGGACCGGAGAAGTCGACCAGCTTGCGAGCCGCCAGCGCCACCGACAGCCGCGCGCGCGCCTCGTCGTCGAGCAGCTTCCAGTTGGAGTCGCTGAGCGGCGCATGCGACCGCAGCAGGTGGTTGCTCATCGCGACGCTCCCCTGAGGCTGCCGATCCCGAGCGAGCTCGAGCCGTCGTCGGAGAATCCATCACCACCGCCGTCATCGTCGGCCTGCGCCTCGGCCCGCTCGCCGTGAGCGACGATGTCGCCGGGCTTGAATAGCACCCCTTCGGCGATCTCGCGCCAGGTCGGCGAGCGCCGCAGCAGGAACTCCAGGTCCATGCTGAAGTGCTTGTACTCCTCGCCGATCGCATCGCGCATCACCGCGACCGCCTCTGGGTCGGTCTCCAGCGCCAGCCGCTGCTCATACCAGCCGATCGCCTCGGCCTCCTCGGTCAGCGACGCGCACAGGCGGGCGAACGTGCGAGTCTGCGCCGGCAGCTCCTGCGGCGGCTCGTGGTACTGATCAAAGCCCATTGGACCTCCAGGTCGCGTCGCTTGGTCCTGCCAACCTTACCCGCGGTGCGCGATCCTGAACGGCGCGGCGGCCCTGCACCGGGACGGTGTGGGATGATCGAACGATGAGGCTCGACGAGCTGATCCCGCGACATGTGGCCGTCCGCGTGCCGACCGCGCCGCTCGCTGCGGGTGGCCTGGTGGCTGGGTTCGGGGTCGCGGTCGCGACCGACTCGCGACCGCTCGGCGGCGTCGTGCTGGCGTCGTGCGGGCTGGCATGCATCGGCGTCTGGGCGGCGCGCGACGGGCGCCGGGTGACCGTGGCGCTGACGGCCGCCGGCCTGGCCGGGTTCGCGCTGTCGCACGCGCTGGGGCTCCTGATCGGAGCCTGGCCGTCCGTGATCGCCGTCGCGGCGACGGTCGGCGGGCTCTGCTGGCGGCTCTCGGATGGGCGCTGGCTGCACTCCGCCGGCAGTTATCCGCCGGCAGATCCGGCCTGACCGTTCGGTGCTGCCGACCGGGCTGAGCCCGAGCCCTGCCCGCCACCGTTGACGGCGCGGTAGACATCGGCCATCGTGACCGCGCCGTGGCTGGCGCCGATGCAGGCTCTGGCGGCGGTCAGGATCGCCGGCTGGTGCAGGTCGATCCCGGCCGCGGTGAGCATCTGCGGGCTCAGGTGGCCCTGGCTGTCGGGATCCGGAAAGTGCGGCAGCCCGTGCACGCGCAGGCAGGCGACGAACGACAGCAGGTCACGGAGCTTGGCCGGGTTCGCGGACCCGCCACCGGGACCGGTGGGGCCGGGCATGATGTGCGCGCAGGCCTTTTGCGCGGACCCGAAGGCGGGGGAGCCGGAGATCGTGGGATTGATCCCGATCGCGACCTGCGTCTGGTCGCCGTTGACGGTGACCCGTGGATTCGGAAAGCTGCTCACGCCATGGTTGCGCATGCAAGCGGAGTACGCGTAGGCGGACTCGGCACCGGCTCTGGCGTTCTGCGGAACCTTCCCCTGCGCGGTGGTGGTAGGCGGCGCGGACGAGCCGCAGCCCGCGGCAGCCAGCGCAAGTGCGATCGTGGCGGTAGCCAGCCTGGTGGTCGACATGGCAGCGGTTTCTAGCGGTCCGCGGGTGACAGCTCCGTGACCGCGCCTGTGACCCGGCTGTCACCGTGCTGCGACATCCTTGGCGGGTTATGCGCGTGCTTGTGGTCGACGATCACGTCCGCCTCGCGATGGCCGTCGCCGAGGGGCTGCGGCGCGAGGGCATGGCCGTCGATCTGGCGTTTGACGGCGCCGACGCGCTGGCGCACGCCAACGTCAACCGTTACGACGTGATCGTGCTCGACCGCGACCTGCCCGCGGTTCACGGCGATCGGGTCTGCCGCGAGCTGGCCGCCGGTCGCGGCGAGGCGAGGATCCTGATGCTGACCGCGGCCAGCACCATCGGAGACCGGGTCGAGGGCCTCGATCTCGGCGCCGACGACTACCTGTCAAAGCCGTTTGACTTCGCGGAGCTGACGGCGCGAGTCAGGGCGCTCGCCCGGCGTGCCGTCGCGCCGCTGCCGCCGGTGCTGGAGCGCTGCGGCCTGCGGGTGGATCCGGCACGGCGTGTGGCCTGGCGCGGCGAGCGGCGCCTGGCGCTGAGCCCCAAGGAGCTGGCGGTGCTCGAGTTCCTGCTGGCCGCGGACGGGCGGGTGGTGTCCGCCGAGGAGCTCCTGGCGCGGGTCTGGGACGAGGCGATCGATCCGTTCACGAGCACCGTCAAGACGACGATCGGCCGGCTGCGCGCCAAGCTCGGGGAGCCGCCGGTGGTGGAGACGGTGCGCGAGGGCGGCTACCGCATCTGATGTTCCGCGCTATGCGTGGGAGGCCGGGATCGGCGGCTTTGGGGCGGCGCCGCCAGTCCGCTCGGCTGCGGCTGACGCTGCTGTTCGCGGGTGCCTACCTGGCGCTCGGGACGATCGTGATCGTATTGATCTTCGCGTTCGCCTCCGGCGGCTCGACGATCCAAGTCTCGTCCTCGTCGCAGGTGGTGACGGCCGCGCCGTCGCCGCCCGGCCCGGCGCTCCTGGCGCGGCGCCTGGCGCTGCCGAACGCCCACGGCGTGGTCGTGGCTCAACGCTCCGCCGACCTGCAGCGACTGCTGGTGGTGTCGTGGCTGGGGATCGCGCTTACGGCGCTTGCGGCCGCCGCATTCGGGTGGTTCGCGTCCGGACGGACGCTGCGTCCGCTGCGCGAGATGACCGCTGCCGCGCGGATGATCACGGCCGGCAGTCTCGGCCGCCGCGTGGCCCAGCGCGGCCGCGATGACGAGTTTCGCCGGTTGGGCGATACGTTCGATGAGCTGCTGGCACGGCTCGAGGCATCGTTCGAAGCCCAGCGGAGATTCGTCGCCAACGCATCGCATGAGCTGCGAACCCCGTTGACGCTCGACCGGACCTTGCTCCAGGTCGCGCTTGCCGACCCGGACGTGAGCGCGGGAACGCTGCGCGCGACCTGCGAGGAGCTGCTCGCCTCGGGACGCGAGCAGGAGCGCCTGCTGGAGGCACTGCTGACGCTCGCGACCAGCGAGCGCGGGCTGGAGCATCGAGAGCCGCTCGATCTGGCGACCCTGGCCGATCGCGCGCTGCGAGCGGCTTCGTCCGAGATCGAGCGCCGCGCGCTCCAGCTGTCCGCGACACTGCATCCAGCTCCGGTCAGAGGCGACGCCGCGCTGCTCGAGCGGCTGATCGCCAACCTGCTCGACAACGCCGTCGGGTACAACGACGACGGCGGCCGGATCGACCTGATCACTGCGACAGGTCCCGACGGGACGGTGCTGACGGTTGCCAACACCGGTCCGCCGGTCGCCGCGGGCGATGTCGCGCGGCTGTTCGAGCCGTTCCAGCGCCTCGGCGGACGAGCCGCCGACGGCGCCCATCACGGGCTTGGCCTGTCGATCGTGCGCGCGGTCGCCGCGGCGCACGGAGCCTCGCTTCAGGCGCTGCCGGGCGAGCACGGAGGACTGACGGTCACGGTCACGTTCTCCGGCGCAATACCCTGAGCGGCAGATGGCGTACACGACCGACGAGGGGCGCGCGCGGATCCTGGGTGACCTGGCGGTCGCGATCGAACGGGTCGCCGATGCGCTGGCGCGGCTGGGAGCCGCCTACGAACAGCTCGACGACGACCACGCCGACCGCCTGGAGGAGCTGGTGTTCCGCCCGGTGCAGGGCGCCTACGGGCGTGCGCGCCGCGTCCACTCGGAGTTCGCCGCCAGGTCTCGGCTGCCCGGGCGCGAGTTCGCCGCGCACTCGCCGGGCGCCGCCTCGCAGTCGGTGCGCGAGCTGATCGAGCGCGCCGCCGACGCCGCCCACGAAGCCGAGCAGGCGATCGCCGAGCTGCAGGACTCGATGCTGCCGGTCGAAGTCGGCGATCCCGAGCTGCGCGCGGAGCTCTCCCAGTTGCGCGAGACGCTGGCGCCGGTCCCGGCCCGCGCGCGAGAGCTGCTGCGCACCGTCGGTCGCTGAGCGCGGCGGGGTCAGGTGCGCTGAGCCGATCTTTACCTTGGCGGCACGGTCGGCCGATAGCATCGACACAAGCCGATGGGCATCGACACCCCAACAGCGGTTGCCGTGCCCGTGCCGACGGACGTGCCATCGGCGCCCACGGGCGCCGTGCCGGCCCTCGATCCCGAGGGGGCGACCGGCGAGGTCCGGGCGGTCAAGATGCCGCTCGTCGACCGGGTGGCGAGCGCGGTCGTGACCGGCGTGCCGCCGATCCTGGTCGTGCTCGGGATGTGGCTCGGATGGAGCGACGGCCTGCTGGTCTGGCAGGACCTGCTGGTATTGGCGATCTTCTACATGGCGATCGGGACCGGGATCACGGTCGGGTTTCACCGCCTGCTGACCCACCGCAGCTTCAAGTGCAGCCCGCTCGTGCGGGCGGGGTTTGCGGCGCTGGGCTCGGCCGCCGCGGAGGGTCCGGTGATCGACTGGGTTGCGACGCACCGCAAGCACCACCAGTTCTCCGACGAGGCCGGCGATCCGCACAGCCCGCACCTGCACGGCGGCGACGGCTGGCGGGGCCAGTTCTGGGGCCTCGTGCACGCGCACATCGGCTGGGTGTTCTCCGACATGGAGGTCGCCGACGAGCGCCGCTACGCCAAGGATCTGCTCGCTGACCCGTGGATCAGGTTCGTGGACGCAACCTTCGTGCTGTGGGTTGCGGTCGGCCTGGCAGCCGCCTTCGGACTCGGCGTGGCGCTGACCGGGACGGTGACCGGCGGGCTGACGGCGCTTCTGTGGGGCGGCGCCGGGCGGATCTTCTTCATGCACCACGCGACCTTCTCGATCAACTCCGTCTGCCACTACTTCGGCGTCAGCGAGTACGACACCGGCGACGAGTCCAAGAACGTCTTCTGGCTGGCGATCCCGACCTGGGGCGAGGCGTGGCACAACAACCACCACGCGTTCCCGACCTCCTATCGCCACGGCCTGCGGCGCTGGCAGCTCGATCCCTCCGCGGGGATCATCCGGCTGCTCGAACTGACGGGCCTGGCCTGGGACGTCGTCCGGGTCGACCCGGAGCGTCGGGCACGGCGGACCGCCCCCGCCACCGCCGACTGACAGCCGCCGCGGTCGGCGGCGGTTTTTGCATGTGGGGCGCGCGGTTCGGAACCCACAGGTCGGCCTGGCCGCTCGATCGTCGTCCCGGATAAGCTCGTCTCGTGCCCTTCTCCAACACCGGGCCGCTGCGCCGCGAGCTCGTGGCCGCGCTGCCCGAGCGGCCGTTCTCGATCCACTTCTGGGACGGAACCGTCGTCGAGGCGACACAGCCAGACGCACCGACGTTCAGCTTCCTGGGACCCGAGGCGCTCGCACACGTCGTCCGCGCTCCCGGAGAGCTGGGCCTCGGCCGCGCGTTCGTGCTTGGGCTGGTTGACGCCGACGACATCGAGCGCGCGTTGCGGGTGGTCGACGGCTACCAGCCGCCGAAGCTGTCGATCGGTCAGATCGTGCGCCTCGGCGCGGCGGTCATCCGCGCCTGCGGGCTCGTCGCCCCGCCACGCCCACCGGCGGTGGAGTTGCGCCTCAAGGGCGATCGCCACACGATCCGCCGCGACCGCCAGGCGGTCAGCTACCACTACGACGCCGGCAACGATTTCTTCGCGCTGTTCCTCGATCCGACGATGACCTACAGCTGCGCGTACTGGCGGGGCGGCGCGACCACCCTGGAGGAGGCGCAGCGCGCCAAGCTCGACCTCGTGTGCCGCAAGCTCGATCTGCAGCCGGACGAGCGCGTGCTCGACGTCGGCTGTGGCTGGGGGAGCTTTGCGATCCACGCGGCCTCCAACTACGGGGTCCGCGTGCTCGGCGTCACCCTGTCGCGCGAGCAGGTCGTGCTCGCGCGCGAGCGGGTGCTCGATGCTGGCCTGCAGGACCGGATCGAGATCCGGGAGGCCGACTACCGCGAACTGGGCGACGAGCACTTCGATGCGATCTCCAGCATCGGCATGGTCGAGCACGTGGGAGGCGAGCGGATCGGCCTGTACATGGATACCCTTCGCGACCTGCTGGTGCCCGGCGGGCGGCTGCTCAACCACGGGATCGCCAAGCTCCAGGACCTCGACGATCCCGACGAGGGGCCGTTCTCCGAGCGGTTCGTGTTCCCCGACGGGGTGCCGCTGCCGCTAAGCCGGATCGTCGGCGCGATGGAGCGCACCGGCCTGGTGGTGAGGCACGTGGAAGGGCTGGCAGAGGACTATGCGCGGACGCTGAGTCAATGGATCGACAGCTTCGAGTCGCGCTGGGAGGAGGCGGTACGGCTGGCCGGGATCGAGCGAGCCCGGGTGTGGCGCGTGTATCTGCGCGCGGCGCGGTCGGGCTTCGTCACGGGCTGGGCATCGATCTACCAGGTGCTCGCAAGCCGGCCCGTCTGACCTAAGGGGGTCCCGTCAGAATTACTGGCGGGGCCATAAGGTCCACGTCTGGTCGGCGGTCTACGATCACGCCTGTGACTCGGATCGTCTGCCAGCAGCTGGCGCCGCGAATCGCCAGCATCGAGGCCAACCGGAAGCTGTCGTTGGACGCGATCGATGCGGCGGTACGGGACCGCGCCACCATCATCCTGCTGCCGGAGCTGATGACGTCCGGCTATATGTTCGAGTCCGCTCGGGAAGCGGCGTCGGTCGCGATCGCGTCCAGCGACTCGCTGTTCGCCGAGTGGGCGGCCGCCGCGCGCCGGGGCGACGCGGTCGTGATAGCCGGCTTCTGCGAGCTCGGCGCCGACGGCCATCTGTACAACAGCGCCGCGGTCGTCGACGGTCGGGGCGTGGTCGGGATCTACCGCAAGGTGCACCTGTGGGATCGGGAGAAGCTGTGGTTCGCGCCGGGTCAGGCGCCTCCGCAGGTGTTCGACACGGCCGTTGGGAAGATCGGCGTGCTGGTCTGCTACGACCTCGAGTTCCCGGAGATGCCGCGGATGCTGGCACTCGCGGGCGCCGAGCTGATCGCGGTGCCGACCAACTGGCCGATGGGCGATCGCCCGGCGGGCCAGCGCCCGCCGGAGGTCACGATCGCAAGGGCGGCCGCACGCGTCAACCGCGTGTTCGTGGCCTGCTGCGATCGGGTCGGGACCGAGCGCGGCCAGGAATGGACCGGGGGCACCACGATCGTGGATGAGGGCGGCTGGGTGCTGGCCGAGCAGGCCGGCCATGGATCGGCGCGCGCCCTGGTCGATCTCGCGAAGGCGCGCGACAAGAGCCTGACGCGGCTCGCCGACGTGTTCGCCGACCGCCGGCCGGAGCTCTACGGGGCGCTGACCGAGTCGTCGGAACCGGACTCGGCCTCGGACTGATCCGCGGCTGACTCCGGGCTCGCCGCAACGGGCTCGGGCGCCGGGACGCTGTCGGCCGCCACCTGCGCACCCACCGCGCCCGCGACGCCGAGCGCAAGAGCGACCAGTGCCCACCCGACGCCGCGCAGCTCGCGTCCGCGCGCCGCGTCGATCGACGGACTGCCCGGTCCGGTCTCGGCCAGCGTCAGCGCCGCGCCGATCAGCACCAGGTTGAGCTCGTAGCCGCCGTTGGACGCCCAGGGGCCGTTCTTGAGGTGCACGCGCTTGATCGCGGTCAGCATCGTCGCGGTCAACGCCGAGGCGGCCAGCGGCGTCGCCGCGCCGAGCGCAAGCGCCGCGCCGCCACCGGTCTCGGCGAGCCCAGCCGCCAGCGCGTGGCGACGGCCGGGCCGCAGGCCAAGCGACTCAAAGAAGGCTCCGGTTCCGTCGAGACCATGGCCGCCGAACCAGCCGAACAGCTTCTGGGTGCCATGGCCGACGAAGTAGCTCCCGACGATCATGCGAAGTAGAAGACGTCCAATGCTCATATAACCCACCCTAGCGGGTCCGATAGCCGACCCCTGCGAGGCCAGGCGCGTGAGAGTATCGTCCGCACCACGCAGCCGATCGAACCAGGAGGAGAGCAATGAGCAGCACCGTAACCGTGCGCCTGAAGGTCAACGGTGTGCAGCAGACGCTCGAGGTGGAGCCCCGCCTGCTGCTCGTCCACGCGCTGCGTGACAACCTCGGGTTGACGGGCACGCACGTCGGCTGCGACACATCCAACTGCGGCGCCTGCACGATTCATCTCGACGGCGAGTCGGTCAAGTCGTGCACCGTGCTGACGGTCCAGGCCGATGGTGCCGAGGTGACGACGATCGAGGGCCTCGGCAGCGAGGGCAACCTGCATCCGATGCAGGAGGCGTTCTGGAACAACCACGGCCTCCAGTGCGGCTACTGCACGCCGGGGATGATCATGGCCGCGACCGCGCTGCTGGCCGACAACCCACACCCCACCGAAGCGGAGGTGCGGCACGGTCTGGAGGGCAACCTGTGCCGCTGCACCGGCTACCACAACATCGTCAAGGCGGTGCTCGACGCCGCCGAGCGGTCATCGGAGGCGGTCGCATGAGCACCACGCGAACCAGCGGCCACGTCGGTCGCGAACTGCGGCGCAAGGAGGATCCCCGGCTGATCACCGGCAGGGGGCGCTACATCGACGACATCTCGCTGCCCGGGATGCTGTGGGCGTCGGTCGTGCGCTCGCCCGAGGCGCACGCCCGGATCGTCTCGATCGACAGCTCGGAGGCGACCGCGCGCGACGGGATCCACGCCGTGTTCACCGGCGAGGACCTGACCGACCTCGGCGGTCCGCTGCCGATGGCCTGGGCGCCGCCCGGCGTCGAGGTCAACAACCCCGAGCACTGGCCGCTGGCGCGCGGCGAGGTCAGGCACGTCGGCGACCCGGTCGCGATCGTCCTCGGCGAGGACCGCTACGCGGTCGCCGATGCGGCCGGCGAAGTGGTTGTTGAGTACGACTCGCTGCCGGCGGTCGTGGACCCCGAGGCCGCGATCGCGGGCGGACCTTACGTGCACGAGCAGCTTGGTACCAACAAGGTCCACGAGTGGTCGCTGGCGGGCGGCGACGTCGAGGCCGGCCTGCGCGAGGCCGATGTCGTCGTCGAGCGCCGGGTCGTCAACCACCGGATCGCGGGCGCCCCGATCGAGGCGCGCGGCGTACTGGCCGAGTACCGTGCCGGCTCGCTGACGCTGTGGACCTCGACCCAGGTGCCGCACTTTCTGCGCCTGTTCATGGCGCTGCTGCTGGGGATGACCGAGGACCACGTGCGCGTGATCGCGCCCGAGGTCGGAGGCGCCTTCGGATCAAAGCTCCAGGTCTACCCCGAGGAGCTGCTCGCCTGCTGGTGCTCGCGGCGGCTCGGACGGCCGGTGAAGTGGATCGAGACCCGCTCGGAGAACATGGCCACCGCACACCAGGGTCGCGACCAGATCGCGCAGGTGAAGATGGGCGCCACCCGCGACGGCCGGATCACGGCCTTCCACGTCAAGATCCTGGCCGACTTCGGCGCCTACAACATGCTGCTGACGCC
>JBOGYE010000194.1:0-6017 GCA_050696635.1 Solirubrobacteraceae bacterium
CGCCGGCCCCGTTGCCGGCCCCGGCCGCCGCCCTGCGCCCCGTCGCGCCCCTGGCCGGCACGGCGCAACCCGGGCCGCCGGCTGCGCCCACAGCACCGCTGACGCCCCCCGCGCCGGCCGCCGAGGCCGTCCGTCTGCCCGCGGTCCACATCGGCGGGCTGGAGGCGCTGCGCAGCGGGGAACGCGATCTGGAGCTGCGCTTCTCAAACGCCGGCCTGGACGTTCTCAAGCGGTCCAGCGGCGCCCCGATCGGCCGCCTCGGCTGGGAGGAGATCGAGGGCGTGCAGCTGCCGCGCCGCCGGCGCGGCCTCCTGCGCGGCGCCCTGCAGCTGCACGTCGACACCGGCCGTGGGCGCGCCAGCTTCGAGTTGCCCGGCGTAACGGAAGCGCAACTCGACGAGCACCTGCAGCCGCTGCTTACACGTGCGCGGGCGCGCGGCTCGCGCTGAGCGCTGAGCGCGGAGGGTTGGGGACTTTCGCACACCATGTGCGGTAGAAAGTCCTCAAGCCCAGCTGGGCCGCCTCCGATTCAGCGGATCGCGGCGTCGATCGCGACGGCCACGAACAGCAGCGACAGGTACAGCAGCGAGTAGTGGAACAGAACCGCCGCCCGGGCGGGCGTCGGCGCGCGCCACATCCGCGCGGCGAGCCCCAGGAACACCGCCCCGAGCAGCAGCGCCGCCGCGAGATAGAAGACCCCGAACGTGCCGGTCGCCGCCGGCACCAGCGAGAACGCGACCAGCGCGAGCGTGTACGCCAGCACCTGAACCGCGGTCGCGGCGGCGCCACGGACGACGGGCATCATCGGCACCTTGGCCGCCTCGTAGTGACGGGACAGGAGCAGTGCCAGGGCCCAGAAGTGAGGCGGAGTCCATAGCAGCACGACCCCGAACAGCAGCCAGGCGCCGAGCCCGAGGTGACCGTTCGCGGCCGCCCAGCCGGCGAGCGGCGGGAAAGCACCGGCGGCGCCGCCGATGACGATGTTCTGCGCCGTCGAGCGCTTGAGCCAAAGCGTGTACACGACCACGTAGAAGGCGCCTCCGCCGAGCGACAGAACGGCCGCCAGGAGGTTGTCGAACGCGGTCAGCACGGCGAACGACAGCGCCGACAGCGCCAGCGCGAAGGCGACCGCGCGCCGAGGGGATATTCGCCCGGCGGCGACCGGCCGCGAGGCGGTGCGCGGACCCATCAGCTGGTCGATGTCACGGTCCAGGACGTGATTGAACGCGCTCGCGCCGCCGCACGCCAGCGCCCCGCCGAGCACCAGCGCCGCCAGCGGCACGGTCTCGGGAGAACCGCCCGCGGCCGCGACCATCGCGCATACCGCCGTCAACACCAGCAGCGACATGATCCGCGGCTTGGTCAGCGTGACGTAGTCAGACAGCGCCACGCGCCAGGGGACGTGCGGGCATGCCAGCGGCGCGTCGACGGCCAGCGCGTCGGAGCCCAGCGCCTCGGCGATCTCAGCCACGAGCGCCTCGGCTCACGAGCGGGGTGCGGTCGATGATCTGCATGTCGTGCGCCACGGACGCGGGCATGTACGGATACAGGTAGCCGGAGCGCTCGTCGAGCCTGCGGTCGAGCAGGAACAACGCCTCGGTGTGCTCGATATCGCCCCGCACGGGCTTGACGTAGATGCCGTACGCGCGCCAGACCTGAGCCAGTTGCCTGTGCGTGCCCATCAGCCAGTGCCAGGGCGCGAGTCCGGCGAGTCCCCAGGCGCGGACCGCCGCCCGGACGCTCGCGGGCGTGTCCTTGGGGTTGACGCTGACCACGACAAGCACGGGCCGCTGCGCGGCCGGCAGTCGTCGCTCGGCGGCGGCCAGCGCCCGGCCCGCCAGCGGGCACTCCGCCGTGCAATGGGAGTCGAAGAACTCCATCGCGAGCGGACGCCCTCGAAGCGACGCGAGGTCAAAGCGCGTCCCGCTCTGGTCGCGCAGGGTGGTGATCGGAGGCGCCGGGCGCGCTCCGGCCGCCCAGGTGGCGTAGCCCCGAAGCCCGTCGGTCCGAACGTGCGCGCCAGCGACGGCCGGCGACGCGTGGATGCCGCCGCCCGCGAGCAGCGCATGGCCCGCGAAGCCGGCGGCCGCCGCCACCGCCGCCAGGGCGACCACCCATGCGACCAGGACCGGCGCGCCGGGACCCCGGCGGCGCGGCCGCAGTCCGGCGCCGACCTCCATCAGCCCTGGTGGAAGGTCTCCGTCCCGGGGGACGGGTCCTGCGACTTGCGCGTGCGCAAGGCGCTCGCCTCCTGAGCGGTCAGCGACTCGGGCTCCTTGCCGGGCTGGCGGGCGACCTCAAATAGGTACCAGTACGCGAGCGCGATCAGCAGCAGAACCGGCATCAGGATCGACAGCAGCGACGCGGTCAGAAAGCCGTCTGCGAATACGAGGGGCATCTTTGGGTCAGTCCTCCTAGATGGTCGTGAGCGTCTTGCTGGGACTTGTCGCCGGCTGCGGGCGCTCCGAGCCGTTCGTGTAAGCCTCCGGCTCGGGAAACGGAGCCGGACCGTTGCGTCCTGGCGCCGGCCCGGAACGCGGATCCCAGGGGTCCGACGCGGCCGCCTCGCGAGCCACGCTGCGGCTGGCAGGCGGAGTCGGCTCCAACCAGCGATAGAGCCCGATCACCACCGTGAGACCATAGGCGATCGATCCCGGTACCCACATGACCCCCGCGGCGAGCTGCTGGTCGGCGAGCGCCGAGATGCCGCCGGGACGGGACGCGAGGTCCGCGTAGAACGAGTAGATCGGATGCTGGATCATCACCAGCGTGATCGCCAGCCCCCAGCCGACGACCATCGAGCCGACGACGAACACGAGCCGCATCGGCCAGACCAGACGCGGCCGCAGCGGTCCGGGATCGACCACCCGTGCCCAGAACAGCAGGCCGATAAAGAAGAACATCGCGTGCTCTGAGTCATGGATCAGCGAATGCGTGAGGGTGGCGTCGTAGGCCGCCGGCAGGTGCCACCCGAGCACGGTCGCGTTGAACAGGACGAACGCCGGCACCGGTCGCGCCAGAGCACGGACCGGCGCCGTCCAGCGAGCGCGAGCGAGCGTGCGGCCGGCCGGCGCGCGCCAGCGCAGCGGGATCGCCCGCCACATCCGCGGCCACGGCTTACCGAGCAGGATCAGCGGCGGCGCGGCGGTCAGCAGCAGCACGTGCTGGAGCATGTGGACCCAGAACAGCTTGTCGGCGTAGCCGTCCAGCGGTGACTCGAGCGCGATCACGATCGTGGCCAGGCCGGCCGCGAACGACGCCTCATGCCACCCGCTGCGCCCCGCGACCCTGAACCCGCGGCCGCCGATCCAGTACAGCGACGCTGCCACCGCCACATACAGCAGCGGCAGTTGGATCGACCAACCGTGCCAGCTCATCGGGCTATCCGATCGCGTACAGCAGCACGAACAGCACGATGCCGTTCAGCGTCATGAAGTTCCAGAAGAACGAGCACGCGTTCAATCCGGACTGGATGACAATCGGGTCGGTGGTGACGTGGTCGGGCGTCGCCGGAATCCGCGCCAGCCGTCGCAGCCGCCACGCGGTCGCCACCTGGGTCTCGATCCAGTAGCAGCAGAACAGCACCGCGAGCGAGTAGAAGATCGTCCAGCCCACGTACACGCTCGCATAGCCGCCGCTGGCGGGACCGAACCCGAGCGTCGTCCACTCGATCACCTGCAGCACGACCGCGGCGAACGCAAGTGCCAGCGCCCAGCCGCCGGCCGCGACGGTCAGGACCGGGCGCTCGACCGCGGTCCTCAGCAGAACGGCGGCCGCGATCAGGCACACCAGGATCGCGATGCCGAGCCCGATCCCCGGGTGCACATGCCCGATCTTCCAGTCGTGGTTCACGTCCTGCGACTTCAGATAGAAGTAGGAGAACACGAACGAGATGAAGAAGAACGCACCGCCTCCGGCCAGCCCTCGGGCACCGACGTGGAGCGCGCGCGGCTGCCAGTCGGCGGGCTCCGCCTCAAGCGCGGGGTGGGTCGGCGCAGATGCCGAGCCCTCTGGGAATGCGGATGCTTCCATGGCTACGCTCCCCGCCCGGCGGGCGCCATCGCGGGGGGCGCCTCAACGGCCCCGTAGGGATACGGATCGTCGTCGAATACCGGCAACCTCGCGTAGTCATGCACCGGCGGCGGCGTCGGCAGCTGGAACTCGATCGATTTCGAGCCCCAGGGGTTGTCCTCCGCGGGCTCGCGCTTGATCGCGAACGAATAGATCATGTTCCAGATGAAGATCGACATCGAGGCAAGGATGCAGAAGGCCGAGATCGACACCCAGTCGTTCAGCGCCTGCAGAGAGGTCGGGTAGGCGACCACGCGACGCGGCATGCCCAGCAGGCCGAGCGCGAACAGCGGTCCGAAGGTCGAGTTGAATGCGATCCACAGCGTCCAGAAGTGCCATTTCGCGAGCTTCTCGTTGAACTTGTAGCCGACCATCTTCGGAAGCCAGTAGTACACGCCGGCGAACACGGTGAAGATCAGCCCGCCCATGATCGTGTAGTGGAAGTGGGCCATCGAGAAGAAGCTGCCGTGGGTGGTGACGTCGGACGGCACGTCGGACAGAAAGATCCCGGAGATCCCCCCGAACAGGAAGTTGAACGCCCATGCCATGCAGAACAGCCATGGGACGCCGTATCTGATCCGGCCTCTCCACATCGTGCCCATCATGCAGATGAAGATGAACCCGGTCGGCAGCGAGATCAGCTCGGTCGACAGCATGTAGAAGGGCCGCAGATCGGCGTCGATCCCCGACACGAACAGGTGGTGCTGCCAGACGAAGAAGCTGAACAGCGCCACCCCCAGCATCCCGGCCACGGCGAGCCGGTAGCCCCACAGGGGCTTGCGACAGAAGACCGGCGCCAGCTCCAGCACGATCCCGAACCCCGGCAGCGCCACGATGTAGACCTCCGGGTGCCCGAAGACCCAGAACAGGTTCTGGTACAGGTAGTTGCTGCCGCCGTTGCCGGCGATGTAGAAGGCGGTCTGGATCGTCCTGTCCAGAGCGCCGAGCGACAGGGCCACGACCAGCATCGGCGGCGCCAGCATCATCAGCAGGGCGGTCGCGAAAAAGCCCCAAACGACGATCGGCAGCCGGTTCCACGTCATCCCCGGTCCGCGCATGGTTGCGACCGTGACCGCGATGTTCAGCCCCAGCAGCGTCATCGAGATGCCGACCAGGGCGAAGAAGCAGATGTAGGAGTCGTAACCGGCCGTGCCGGTGTCGCCGAGCGGCTGGTAGCCGGTCCACCCGGTCTGGAAGCCGCCCAGGAAGATGGTCGACATGAGGATGACCTCGGCGGCCATCAGCAGCCAGAACGTGAACGCCTCGATCCGCGGGAACGCCATGCGGCGGCTGCCGATCATCACCGGCACGAGCCAGTTGGCCAGCGGGCCGAGCACGCCCGAGGTCATCGTCCCCATCATCATCGAGCCGTGCATCCCGACCAGCGTCAGGTACTGGTTGGCGCCGAACACGTGCACGTTGGGCTGCAGCAGCTCGGTGCGGATCATCATCGCGTTGATGCCGGCGATGAAGAAGAAGATCCCGATCCCGGCCATGTACTGGAGCGAGACAACCTTGTGGTCGGTGCAGAGCCGGAAGTAGCGCATCCAGCCCTCGCCCTCGGACTCGTGCTCGGCGAGCGACGGCGGGTGGCCGAGCATCCGCTTGACCGGGTAGTTGAAGAATCCCAGTCCCCCGAGGAAGCCGATCACTCCAAGGATGAACGCCAGGAAGACGCCGATGTCGTTCTCGCCCGACTCGGTGGCCATGTAGGCGACGCTCGGCTGGTTGAAGCGCCAGCCGAGCCAGTAGCCGATGATGCCGCCGATGATCCCCAGGATGATCCCGGTGAACATGTTGAATCCGAGCAGCTGCCGCCACAGCGGCTGCCGCGTGCGGGCCGGGAGCGCGAGCGCGGTCATCCACCCCTCCTCTGTGGCTGCGGGTAGTACTGCTTAGCGTACGGCCCCAGCTTCTTGGTCGTGTTCGCGTACGTCTGCTGCTGC
>JBOGYE010000195.1:0-3508 GCA_050696635.1 Solirubrobacteraceae bacterium
TCAGTCGTCGTCCTCGTCGAGCCAGTCGATCGTCCGCGCCACCGCCTTGCGCCACTTGCGATAGCCGCGCTCGCGGCGGCCCGGCTCCATGTCGGGCAGCCATTGCGCGGCGGCGTGCCAGTTGACGCGCAGCGCGTCGACGTCCGGCCAGAAGCCGACCGCCAGGCCGGCCGCGTAGGCCGCTCCGAGCGAGACGGTCTCGGCCACGTTCGGACGCACCACCGGGACATCGAGCACGTCGGCGAGAAACTGCATCAGCAGGTTGTTGGCGGTCATGCCGCCGTCGACGCGCAGCGTCTGCGGCGCCGAGCCCGCGTCGGCGGCCATCGCCTCGACGACCTCGCGCGTCTGCCAGGCGGTGGCCTCCAGTACGGCGCGCGCCAGGTGGCCTTTCGTTATATAGCCGGTCAGGCCGGCGATCACTCCCCGCGCATCCGAGCGCCAGTGCGGTGCGAACAGTCCGCTGAACGCGGGCACGAAGTAGCAGCCGCCGCTGTCTGACACGGTCCGCGCCAGCGTCTCGATCTCGGGCGCCGAGCCGATCAGCTCCAGGTTGTCTCGAAACCACTGCACGAGCGCGCCGGTGACCGCGATCGAGCCCTCCAGGGCGTACGTGGGCGCCTCGTCGCCGACCCGGCAGCAGAGCGTCGTCAGCAGCCCGCTGGAGGACAGAACGGGGCGCTCGCCGGTGTTCAGCAACAGGAAGCTGCCGGTGCCGTAGGTGCACTTCGCGTCCCCGGGGTCAAAGCAGGTCTGCCCGAACAGCGCCGCCTGCTGGTCGCCCAGCGCCGCCGCCACCGGTACCCCTGCCAACCGCCCGCCCGCCTCGCCGTAGACCTCGGCCGAGGGGCGGATCTCGGGCAGCATCGAGCGCGGGATGTCGAGGGCGGACAGCAGCTCGTCATCCCAGTCCAGCTCCTGCAGGCTCATCATCAGGGTGCGGCTGGCGTTGGTCACGTCGGTCAGATGACGCCCGGTCAGCTTCCAGATCAGCCATGAGTCCATCGTCCCGAACAGCACCTCGCCGGCCCGGGCGCGATCGCGCAGTCCGGGCACCTCGTCCAGCAGCCAGCGCAGCTTCGGTCCGGAGAAGTAGGTCGCCGCCGGCAGCCCGGCGCGGTCGCGCAGCCGCTCGTCGCCGAAGCTCGCCGACAGGTCACGCACGATGTGATCGGTGCGCGTGTCCTGCCAGTTGATCGCGTTGTGCAGCGCGCGCCCCGTGGAGCGATCCCAGACCAGGGTCGTCTCGCGCTGGTTGGCGATCCCCAGCGCGACCAGATCGCCGGCCTCGAGCCCCGCCTGGCTTAGCGCCCGATCCACCACCTGCTCGACGTTTGACCAGATCTCCTCCGGGTCGTGCTCGACCCAGCCCGGTCGCGGGTAGATGTGGTGGTGCTCCTTCTGGCCGACCGACACGATCCTGCCGGCGCGGTCGAACACCAGGCAGCGCGATGACGCCGTCCCCTGGTCGATCGCCGCCACGTATCTCTCCCTCATTGGCATCTGTCTATCACCACGGGATCGCACCGAGCTCGCGGGACACCGAGCGGGCCGCCTCGCGCACGTGTGTCACAAGCTCCCCGCGTGGCTGGCGCGCAACCAGCAGCCGCTCCGGGGGCCCGAAGATCGCCATCGCCCCGACCGTCAATCCGCGGCGGTCCGAGATCGGTGCCGCCAGCGACACCTGCGACGTCGCCAGCTCGCCCGCCTCCGCGGCCCAGCCGCGCTCGCGGATCCGCGCAAGCTCGCGCTCGAGCTCGTGCGGGTCGCAGATCGTCAGGTCGGTGAACCGAGCAAGCCCGCGCGCCACCAGCTCGTCGGCCACGAAGGCGTGGTGGGCGAGCAGCACCTTGCCCAGCGCGGTCGCGTGCGCGGGCAGCAGGGTGCCGACGTCGAGCGTCTGGTAGCTGTCGTCGGGCCGAAACACGTGGTGGACGATCAGCACCTGGGAGTCGTGCAGGGTTCCGATCCGTACCGCCTCCTGGGTGCGCGCCGCGAGCGAGTCCGACCAGTTCAGCGCCCGCGTGCGCAGCTCGTTGCCGTCCAGGTAACTGGAGCCCATGTGCAGCAGCGCCGCGCCCAGCCGGTAGCGACCGCTGTCCGGGTCCTGCTCGACGAAGCCGACCTTGCACAGCGTCCGCAGCAGGCCGTGGACCGTCCCCTTGGAGAGCGCCAGCTCGTCGGCGATGTCGACCACGCGCAGACGGCGCTCGCGCCCGGACAGCAGTCGCAGGATCGCGGCCGCCCGCTCGATCGACTGAATGCTGCCCGGCATACAGCGGCACCCTCCCAGATTCGGCCGACGGCGCACCCGTACGTTCAGTCACCGAGGCGCCGTTTCGCAACCGCGGTCGGTAGATCATAACTGCGTTTGACAATGCCGAACGCATGCTGATAGTCTCGCGCAGCTTTCGACGCTGGCACGTGCGACTAGCCGTGTCTAGGCCGGCGTTGCGGCGCGTCTACCCACGTCTTCAGGAGGAGGTTGTGTGGCAACCGTAACTGAGCCACGACGGGTCCGGCCCCTGCCGCTGCGCTGGCGCCAGAGCTACGCCGGCGAGCTGTGGGCCGAGTTCTTCGGCTCCTTCATCCTGATCGCATTCGGCGACGGCTGCGTCGCGATGCTGTGGGCACTGCAGGGATCGGGCCGCAGCAGCGCCGGGCCGCTGCAGTCAACGGGCGACTGGATGCTGATCGCCTGGGGATGGTGCTTGGCGGTCGCGTTCGCGGTCTACGTCGCGGGTGGGATCACGGGCGCGCACATCAACCCCGCGGTCACGCTGGGCGCGGCGATCCGGCGCGCGCTTCCGTGGAGCAAGGTCCCGGGGTACTGGGTCGCGCAGGTCGCCGGATGCTTCGTCGGCGCGGCGCTCGTGTTCGCGGTCTACAACGAGGCGATCAACCACTGGGATCAGGTCGGCCACTGCCTCGGCGTCGCCAAGGGATGCACGCCGATCGTGAAGGGAACGCATGCGTCGATCGGCACCTACAGCACGTTCGCGACGTTCCCGGCAGCCTACTTCGGCAGCTGGGTGGGACCGTTCGTCGACCAGGTCGTCGGCACGTTCTTCCTGGTGCTGTTCATCTGGGCGGTGGTCGACCTGGCCAACCTGGGCGTCGGCGCCAATCTGTGGCCGTTCATCGTCGGCATGGTCGTGATGGCGATCGGAATCTCCTTCGGCGCAAACGCCGGCTACGCGATCAACCCGGCGCGCGACTTCGGCCCGCGCATATTCGCCTGGATCGCGGGCTGGGGCAAGGTGGCCTTCCCCGGCAACTACGGCTGGATCAACGACTACTTCTGGATCCCGATCATCGGGCCCTTGATTGGCGGGGCCCTCGCGACGTGGGTCTACGACTTCACCATCAAGGACGTCCTTGCAGCCCGCCTGACGCCGCAGCCCGAAGAGCACGGCGAGGGTCCCACGGGGCCGTCGGACATCGGCCAGGAATAAGCGCCGACTGACTGCCCGGGCAGCGCCGGCATTCCCGCGGCGCCGCCCGGGCG
>JBOGYE010000196.1:0-12603 GCA_050696635.1 Solirubrobacteraceae bacterium
TGTTGACGTCGAGCATGCGCGCGCCACCGGCGACCTGCGCGGCGACGTCGCGTTCGATCGCGGACAGGTCGCCTTGGCGCAGTTGCTCCTGGAACACCTTGCGACCGGTGGGGTTGATCCGCTCACCGATCAGGGCGAACGGACGGTCGTGGCCCAGCACGACCGCTCTGGTGGTCGAGCGCAGCACCGTCTCGTGAGTGTTCATGACGACGCGAGCGCGCGACGCGCACCGATCAGTGCCTTGGCCTTCTTCACCGTCGCCGACGCGTCGGCGGCGTAGCCGTCCGCGCCGACGGCATCCGCGTACTCCTGGGTGACCGGCGCACCGCCGACCATCACGATCACGTCGTCGCGGATCCCGGCCTTCTCCAGCGCGTTGATGTTGGCCTTGAACATCGGCATCGTCGTGGTCAGGAAGGCCGAGAAACCGACGATGTCAGGGTTGTGCTCGCCGATCTGCTCGATGAACTTCTCCGGCGGCACGTTGACGCCGAGGTCGATCACTGTGAACCCGGCGCCCTCGAGCATGATGTTGCAGAGGTTCTTGCCGATGTCGTGGACGTCGCCCTTGACCGTGCCCATCAGGAACGTGCCGACCGCAGCGATGCCGGTCTCGGCCAGCAGCGGGCGCAGGATGTCCAGCGCGCCCTGCATCGCGCGCGCCGCGATCAGCATCTCGGGCACGAAGTAGTCGCCGCGCTCGAACCGCGCGCCGACTTCCTCCAGCGACGGGATCAGCGCGTCGTACAGCATCCGCTCGGGGGCGAGCCCGTCCTCGAGGCCGCCCTTGACCCCGTCGGACACGGCCGGCGCGTTACCGACCAGCGTCTGCTCGTACAGCAGCTGAAGGATCTCCTCGTGGGTCATGCGGCGTTCTCTCCTTGGTGGGTGTTGCCGAGGCGACGGCTCAATGACCGTGCCTCCTCGATCAGTGTTGGCTTGAGCTGCTGGATCCGCGCCGGCGTCATCCGGACATCGGGGCCGGTGATGCTGAGCGCCGCGACCACCTCGCCGCCGGCGCCGCGCACCGGTGCGGCGATTGCCGCCAGCCCGATCTCCAGTTCGCCGACCGCGGCGGCGAACTCCTCGCGGCGCACGGTCTCAAGCTCGGCCCGCAGCCGAGCCGGGTCGGTGATCGTCAGCGCGGTCAGCGCGGTCAGCGGCCGGGCGGGCATGGTCGCGCGACCGAACGCCATCAGCACCTTGCCGTTGGCGGAGCAGTGATAGTCGACGGTGCGGCCCATCCACTGGCCGGCGCCGAGGAAGTGACGGCCATCCACCTGGGCGACGTGCTCGACGCCATGACGGGCAGGCACCGCCAGATTCACGGTCTCGCCGCTGAGCGCGCCCAGCGCCTCAAGCGTCGGGCGCGCCAGCTCGACGACGCTGCGAGCGACCATGCTGCGTTCGGCGACGCGCAGGATCGCGGGGCCGGGACGCAGCCGGCCGCGCTGGCCGTCCTGCTGCACGAGGCCGCGGCGCTCGAGCGCGGACACCAGCCGCGACGCGGTGCTCTTGGGGATCCCGCTGGCGGCGGCCAGGTCGGCGAGCGCCACCGGCTGCTCTGACTCGAGCACCCGCACCAGCAGCTCGGCGCCGCGGTCGATGGCGGTCGCTCCGCGGGGCGCGCCGGCAGGCTCGAGCGCGGGGCGCGCCGGCGGCACGCCGGCAGGCTCGAGCGTGGGGCCCGACCCCGGCACGCCGTGAGGCTCAGATTGAAACTGTTGTTCCACATCGAGATATATTAGGGCCGCACGCCGTCCCGTCAAGGAGGAGCTCAAGTCATGTTCGTCAACGCCATGCCCCGCTACGAGATCCTGTCCGAGGACGCGATGGCCACGCTCGACCGAGGCTGGCGTCGGATCGTGTCCGAGCTGGGGATCGAGTTCCTGCTGCCGGAGGCGGTCGAGCTCCTGCGCGACGCGGGCCAGGTCGTCGAGGAGGAGAACCGGGTCCGGTTCGACCCCGAGTGGATTCTCGAGCAGGTCGCCAAGGCGCCGGCGGAATTCGAGTTGCAGGCGCGCAACCCCGACCACAGCGCCACGATCGGCGGCGATCACATGGTGTTCGCGCCGGTCTACGGGTGCCCGTTCATCCGCGAAGGCGATGTCCGGCGCGACGCCAAGATGGCCGACTTTCAGAACCTCGTGCGTCTGGCCCAGCACTTCCCCGAGCTCGATTCGCCGGGCGGGACGATCTGCGAGCCCGAGGACCGACCGCTTGACTCGCGCCACCTCGACATGGTCTACGCGTTGCAGACGCTGTCGGACAAGCCGCATATGGGGTCGGTGACCAGCGGCCCGAACGCGGCCGACACGATCGCGATGGGGGAGATCCTGTTCGGCGGCCGGTCGCAGATCGAGCGCGCCCCCGTGTCGATCTCGCTGATCAACGTCAACAGCCCGCTGCGCTACGACGATCGCATGCTGGCCGCGATGTTCGAGTACGTGAAGGCCAACCAGGCGGTCGTGATCACGCCGTTTCTGCTGATGGGCGCGATGTCCCCGGTCTCGCTGCCCGCGACGCTCGTGCAGCAGATGGCGGAGGCGCTGGCGGGGATAGCACTGGCGCAGACGATCCGCCCCGGCGCCCCGGTCGTGTTCGGTTCGTTTCTGTCAAACACCGACATGCAGTCCGGCTCGCCTTCGTTCGGCACCCCCGAGTCCGGCATTGGCGTGCTGTGCACCGGTCAGATCGCCCGGCGGTTCGGACTGCCCTGGCGCGGCGGTGGCGCGCTGAACGCGTCGCAGACGGTCGACGCCCAGGCCGCCTACGAATCGCTGATGACCTTCATGCCCACCTTCCTGGCCGGCGCCAACTTCGTGATGCACTCAGCCGGGTGGCTGGAGGGTGGGTTGGTCTCGTGTTATGAGAAGTTCATCGTCGACATCGAGCTGCTGCGCGAGCTGCGCCACGAGTTCACGCCGCTGGAGATCGACGAAGCCTCGCTGGCGTTCGACGCGCACACCGAGGTCGGGGCCGGCGGGCACTTCCTCGGGGCCGCGCACACACTCGAGCGCTTCCGGGAATGCTTCTACCGCCCGCTGTTGTCCTCGACCGAGAACTTCGATCGCTGGACGCGCAACGGCGGTCGCGACGCGACCGCGCGAGCGAGCGAGCTGTATCGCAAGGCCTTAGAGGAGTACCAGCAGCCTCCGCTCGACGAGGCGACCGATCAGCAGCTGCGCGAGTTCGTCGACCGCCGCCGCGCCGAGCTCGGCGACTGATCAAGGGTCCAGGCGGCGGACCTCGTAGCCGGCCGCCTGCAGCGCCGCGACGATCGCGTCGCTGTGCTGAAGACCTCGCGTCTCGAGCGCGATCTCGACGCCGGTCTCGCGCACGTGCAGCTTGACCGCCTCGCGCACGTGGTCGGCGTGGACGATGTTGCCGCCGGCGCGCGCGATCTCGCTCAGCAGCGCGGCGAGGCCGCCGGGACGATCAGAGATCCGCGTGAACAGGCGCATCCGACGCCCCATCAGGGTCTCGTTGCGCTGTGCGACTACCGCCAGCAGGCCTGCGTCGACGTTGCCACCCGACAGGACCACGACCGTCGAGCCCGACGGCGCGGCGGTCACGTGGCCGGACATCAGCGCCGCGATTCCAGCGGCCCCGCCGCCCTCGACGACCAGCTTGGAGCGCTCAAGCAGCCACACCATCGCGTCGGCGATCTCCTCCTCACTGACGATCACCAGCTGATCGACCCAGCGCCTGACCAGCGGCAGCGTGATCTCGCCAGGCCGCTTGATCGCGATCCCGTCAGCGATCGTGGGACGGGCGGCGAACGTCACCGGGGCGCCGCCGCTGACGGACTCCGGGTATGGCGCGCAGGCATCCACCTGGACCCCGATCACGCGCGCGCTCGGGATCGCGGCCTTGACGACCCCCGCGATTCCGGCGATCAGGCCGCCGCCGCCGACGGGGACGATGACCTGGGCGAGGTCCGGGACGTCGTGCAGCAGCTCGAGGCCCAGCGTCGCCTGCCCGAGGATCACATCGGCGTCGTCGAACGGATGCACGAATCCGACAGCGGCCTGGGCGGCGTAGGCGCGGGCGGCCGCCACGCTGTCGTCGACCGAGTCGCCCTCGAGGTGCACGACGCCGCCGAACGCCTCGACCGCCGCCACCTTGGCGACCGGCGCCTCGTGGGGCATGAACACGTCGCACGCGATCCCCCGGGCGCGGGCGGCGTAGGCGAGCGACTGCCCGTGATTGCCGGCGCTGCCCGCGACGACACCGCTGACGCCGGTCAGGCGGGAGAGCTTGTGGACCGCGCCGCGGAGCTTGAACGACCCGGTTCGCTGCAGGTTCTCGGCCTTCAGCACCACCTGGCCGCCGCACTGCTCCGACAGGCTGTTGGAGCTCAGCAGCGGCGTGTGGCGAGCGAGCTCTGAGACGACGCGCGCCGCCTCGCTCACCTCACCGGCGGCGATCCTGCGGGCGACGTGATCGGCTCCGGCTGTGGTCATCTTGGGTTGGAGTCAGGGCCTGGGCATGGCCCAGACCATCTTGGCGCGTGCTGTACAGAATGTTAGACTCCCAGATCGATGACTCATATATCAGCGCTGGTCGGTGGGTGTCTGGGCCGGGTTGCGCGCCGGGTCGCCCGTGGGGCGGCGCAGCCGGAGGGTGTCATCGGCCGGGGGCAGGACGGGCCGGCGTGAGCACCGAGCGCAGCGACTCGCGCGGGGCCCGGGAGCTGCTGGCCGACCGTGCCTATGCCGATCTGCGCGACCGGATCGTGACGCTGCGGATCGCTCCCGGCGAGCCGATCGACGAGGATGTGCTCGGCGGCGAGCTTGGGATCGGCCGCACCCCGGTGCGCGAGGCGATCAAGCGCCTGGCGCTGGAGAACCTGGTCACGGTGTTCCCGCGGCGCGGGACGTTCGCCTCGGAGATCAACATCACCGACCTGGCCGACATCTCGGACGTTCGCGTCCAGCTCGAGGGCCATGCCGCCTACCGCGCCGCCCAGCGGCTGGGCTCGATCCAGCGCGCCGCGCTTGCGGACCTGCGGGCCGAGCTTCACGACAGCCGTGGCAGCGACGACACCGCCGCGCTGATGGCCCTCGATGCCCGCGTACACCGGTTCATCCACGCCGCCGCCGGCAACCCGTACCTGGAGGAGACGCTCGGCCGCTACTTCAACCTGTCGTTGCGGATCTGGCACCTGGCGCTCGACCGCCTGCCGCACCTGTTCGCCAGCGTGCACGAGCACGACGAGCTGCTTGAGGCGATCGACCAGGGCGAGGCCGGCCGCGCGCGCGAGGTGATCGCGGGGCACGTGGAGACGTTCGAGCGCGAGATACGCGCCGTCCTGTAAGCCGATGAAGTGGGACTACGTGGTGATCGGCGGCGGCTCAGCCGGCTGCTGCCTGGCCAACCGGCTCAGCCAGGACCCATCCACGCGGGTGCTCGTGTTGGAGGCCGGCCGCAAGGACTCGCTGTGGGACGTCTACATCCACATGCCCGCGGCATTGTCGTTCCCGATCGGAAACCGGTTCTACGACTGGCGCTACGAGTCTGAGCCTGAGGAGTTCATGAACGGGCGCCGGATCTACCACGCGCGGGGAAAGGTGCTGGGCGGCTCGAGCTCGATCAACGGGATGATCTTCCAGCGCGGCAACCCGCTTGACTTCGAGCGCTGGGCGGCGGATCCGGCGATGCAGGACTGGGACTACGCCCACTGCCTGCCGTACTTCAAGCGGATGGAGAACGCGCTGGCCGCGCCGCCACAGAACCCCTTCCGCGGCCACGACGGTCCGCTGAAGCTCGAGCGCGGACCGGCGGTCAACCCGCTGTTCAAGGCATTCTTCGCCGCCGTGCAGGAGGCCGGCTACCCGCTCACCGATGACGTCAACGGCTACAGGCAGGAGGGGTTTGCCGCGTTTGATCGCAACATCTATCGCGGCCACCGGCTGAGCGCCGCGCGCGCCTATCTGCACCCGGTGCTGGCGCGAGCAAACCTTGAGGTGCGCACCAGGTCGTTCGTGACCAGGATCCTGTTCGACGGCCGGCGAGCGGTCGGGGTGGAGGTGCGTCACGGCCGCGGGCGCGGTCGCGAGCGGATCGAAGCCGGCGAGGTGCTGCTGTGCGGAGGCGCGATCAACTCCCCCCAGCTGCTGCAGCTGTCGGGGGTCGGCGACGCGGACGCGCTGCGCGCGCTCGGCGTCGACGTCGTGTCTGACCTGCCTGCCGTCGGCTCAAACCTCCAGGACCACCTCGAGGTCTACATCCAGTACGCGTCCAAGCAGCCGGTCTCGGTCGCGCCGGCGTTGAAGCTTTCAAACCGCCCCCGGGTCGGCGCGGCGTGGCTGCTGGGGCGGCGGGGACCTGGGGCGACCAACCACTTCGAGGGCGGCGGCTTCATCCGCTCAAACGACGATGTCGCGTACCCGAACCTGATGTATCACTTCCTGCCGGTGGCGATCCGCTACGACGGCACCGCGCCCCAGGGCCACGGCTACCAGGTCCATGTCGGGCCGATGTACTCCGATGCCCGCGGCTCGGTCAAGATCACATCCACCGACCCGGACGTGCACCCCGCGATCCGCTTTAACTACCTCTCGACCGGCACCGACCGACGCGAGTGGGTCGAGGCCGTCCGGATCTCGCGCGCAATCCTGAACCAGCCTGCGTTCGAGCCCTACAACGGCGGCGAACTGTCGCCGGGGCCCGGGGTGGAGACCGATCAGGAGATTCTCGACTGGGTCGCCCGAGACGCCGAGACTGCCCTGCATCCGTCCTGCACCTGTCGGCTGGGCGTGGGTGAGGACGCGGTGATCGATCCGGGCTCCATGAGGGTGCATGGACTCGACGGGATCCGGGTGGTCGACGCGTCGGCGCTGCGTTACGTCACCAACGGCAACATCTACGCGCCCACGATGATGCTGGCCGAGAAGAGCGCCGACCTGATCCGGGGAAACGCGCCGCTGGCGCCGATCCACGAGCCGTTCTACCGCCACCGCTCCGAGGTTGCCGCTGAGGCACGGGGCGCCGCTCCAGCCGACCGGGGCGTCTAACCGGCCGATGCTTCCGGTTTCGTGCCCCGCTGAGACGGGGTGCCCCGGTGGGGGGCGATCACGATCGTCTGCAGCTCGGTGAAGGCGCGCATCACCGCGTCGCCGCCGACCCGGCCGATGCCGCTGTCCGATCCGGCGCGGCCGCCGAACGGCAGCTGCGCCTCCCAGTAGTTGGTGGACTCGTTGATGTTCACCCAGCCGGTGCGCACGGAGTCGGCGAAGCGCAGCCCGGCCGCCAGGTCGGCTGTGTAGATCGCGGCCAGCAGCCCGTACCGGGAGGCGTTGGTCAGCTGCACGGCATGCGCCAGCGAGTCGATCGCCACCACCGGCGCGACTGGGCCGAACGTCTCCTCCTGGGCCACGCGGGCATCGGGCGCGACGCCCGACAGCACCGTCGGCTGCCAGTAGAGGTCGGTCGGGAAGCCCCCGGCTCGGGCCCCGCCTGCCAGCGCCTCCGCTCCCCGCGTCAACGCGTCGGCCACATGCTCGTCCATCTTGGCCGCCACCGGCTCGTTGTTGAGCGGGCCCATCGTCGTCTCGGACGCGAACGGGTCGCCCAGCGCCACCCGCTCGCCGACCGCCCGCGTCAGCCGCTCGACGAACTCGTCGTGCACCGCGCGATGCACGAGGATCCGCTCGCCCGCCGTGCAACTCTGGCCCGCGCACAGAAAGCACGCCGTCAGCGTTGCCTCCACGGCCGCCGCCACATCGCCGTCGTGCAGCAGCACGAGCGGGCCGTTGCCGCCCATCTCCAGCACCGTCGCCTTGCCGGCCGCGGCCGCCGCGACGAGTCGCCCCGTCGCGGTGGAGCCGATGAACGCGACCCCGTCGACGTCAGGGTGCCGGGCGATCTCGTCGCCGACGACGGGGCCGGGCCCGGTCACGAGGTTGAGCACTCCGGGCGGCAGGTCGGCGTCGAGAACGCATCTCGCGAGCTCGACGGCGCACACCGAGGTGGTCGGGGCCGGCGCCCACACGACCGTGTTGCCGCACGCGAGCGCCGGGGCGATCAGCTCGGCCGGCATCGTGTAGGGCCAGTTCCACGGCGTGATCGCGGCCACCACACCACGCGCACGCCGGGCGAGCAGCACCCGCATCCCCGGCGATGACGAGTTCGGCAGTTCGCCGCCCAGCCGCTTGGCGTCCTCGGCCGCCATCCGCCAGTAGACGACCAGCTCGTCCACCTCGTCGTAGGCCTCGCCGTGCAGGGGCTTTCCCTGGTCGAGCGTCAACGCCCGCGCCAGCTGGTCCCGGCGTGACTCGACCACGTCGCCGACCCGGTGCATCAGCGCCGCGCGCTCAAACGCGGTCAGCCGCGCCCAGCTATCGGCGGCGTTGCGCGCAGCCGCGACCGCCGCGCGTGCGTCCTCCCTCTCGCCCTGGGCGACGAGGCCGATCTGCTCGCCGGTCGCGGGACTGGTCGCCGCCAGCGTCTGCCCGGTGGCGCTCGGCCGCCAGGCTCCGCCGATCAGCAGCTGAAGCTCAAGCTCGGACATTCGCGATCGCTCCCGCTCGGGCCCGCGCACGCCCTGAACCGGGGCGCTCGCAGTAGCGCTTTGACACGTTTCGACAACTGATATATAACAGTCTGGACGTGACGGAGATCCGCTCAGGGGTCGTGGAGGAGGGAGAGCGTCTGCTGGAGCTCGCGAGCACGGCCGGGGCGACCCTGGCGCTGCTCGGCGGGGTCGCTGTCAGGCTGCGGGCGCCACAGGTGCCGTCGTCGCTGGAGCGGGAGTACAAGGATCTGGACTTCGCGGTCCCCAAAGGCCAGGGGGGCGATGCCGAGCGGTTGCTGAAGGGCTCGGGCTACGAGCCCCAGGTGATGTTCAACGCGATGAACGGCAAGGAGCGGATGCTGTTTCACGACACGGAGCACGGCCGCCAGGTCGACGTGTTCGTGGGCTCGTTTCGGATGTGCCACGAGATCCCGTTCGATCGCTTGAGGGCCGGGGCGCGGACGGTTCCCCTGGCCGAGCTGGTGCTGACCAAGCTGCAGATCATCGAGCTCAACGAGAAGGACGTGCGTGACACGGTGCTGCTGTTCCACGGCCACGAGGTCGCAGACGGCGATGACGACGCTGTCAACGGCGCGCGGATCGCGCAGCTGTGCGCGGCCGACTGGGGCCTGTGGCGGACGATCACGCAGAACGTCGGTCGCTGCGCCGAGCACGTCGGCGACTACGAGCTGCCGGCGGCCGACCGCGAACGGATCGCCCAGCGCATGCGCTCGCTGCTGGAGCGGATCGAGTCCGAGCCCAAAACACGGGGATGGAAGCTGCGGGCGAGGGTCGGCGAGCGCAAGCGGTGGTATGAGCTGCCCGAGGAGGTGGAGCGGTGAGGATCTTCTTCGCGACCGACGTGCACGGCTCGGAGGTGTGCTGGCGCAAATTCCTCAACAGCGGCAAGCACTACGAGGCCGACGCGATCATCCTCGGTGGCGACATGACGGGCAAGGCGCTGGTGCCGATCATCGACGACGGCGGCGGGCGCTGGCATGCGACCCTGCTGGAGAACCGTGAGACTCTGGACGGGGAGGAGCAGGTCGCCGCCTTCGAGCAGGCCGTGATCCGGCGCGGCTACTACCCGTTCCGCACCGATCCGCACGAGTTGCGCGAGCTCTCCGACGACGAGCCGCGCTGGCACAGGCTGTTCGAGGAGCACATGCTGGCGACGGTGCAGCGGTGGATGGAGATGGCCGACGAGAAGCTCGCCGGCACTGGGATCCGCTGCTTCGTCTGCCCCGGCAACGATGATCAGCTGGACGTCGACGAGGTCGTGGCCAACGCCCGCACCGTGGAGCTCGGCGAGGGCCGCGTGCTTGAGCTGAATGGGTATCAGATGGTCTCGAGCGGCTGGGCCAACCGGACCCCGTGGGACACCTACCGCGAGGAGGACGAGCCCGAACTGGCCAAGCGGATCGGCGAGATGGTCTCCCAGGTCACCGTCGAGCCCGAGCGCGCGATCTTCAGCCTTCACTGCCCGCCGTACAACACCGGTCTCGACGACGCGCCCGAGCTGACGGCGGAGATGGACCTCAAGGACGCCGGCCACGCGGTCAAGCCCGTCGGCTCGACCGCGGTCCGAGAGGCGATCGAGGCCTTCCAGCCGGCGCTGTCGCTGCACGGCCACATCCACGAGGCGCGGGCGACCCGACGGCTCGGCAAGACGCTGTGCATCAACCCCGGCAGCTCATACGAGCAGGGGCAGTTGATGGGCGCAGTCGTGGACCTCGACGGTGGCAAGAAGGTCAAGCGGTTCGTTCTCACCAGCGGCTGACGCCGCGATCACGAGGGGAGTAGTCATGGCGATACAGGGAACGGCGGGCGGCGAGAGCCCGCTCGAGCGCGAGATGTTCGTGCGCAAGGCGACCGGTCTGGTGCGCGGCTGGTCGGTGCGCGACGCGTTCATCTACGCGGCCTTCTCGATCAACCTGATCACGCTCGGGCTGTACATCTTCTCCGACCAGGTGTTCATCCCCGGTGGCAGCCTGCTGTGGGCGGTGCTGATCGGGGGCGGCTACCTGGTCGTGCAGGCGATCACCTACGCGGCGCTGATCGCGGCGATGCCGCGCGCGGGCGGGGACTACGTGTGGATCAGCCGGGTGCTCGGCGGCGGCGCCGGCTTCGTTCTGGCGGTGGCGGGATGGTGGTTCATCCTCTGGCTGTGGGTGCCGATCTATGCCAACATCCTCAACGTCGAGGTGGTCGGGCCGCTGGCGTCGATCGTCGGCTGGCACGCCGGCGTCGCGTGGTTCTCCAGCCAGACCGGGATCTTCGTGCTGTCGGTGATCACGGCGCTGCTCGCATCGCTGTTCATCGCCCTGGGAATCCGCGCCTACGCCAAGATCCAGCGCTGGTGCTTCATCGGCGGCGTGATCGGCCTGCTGGCGATGATGATCATCCTGCTGGTCAACTCCAAGACGAGCTTCATCTCCGACTTCAACGCCCAGACCAAGAGCCTGTTCGGAGTCTCAAACGCCTATCACAAGACGATGGTGGCGGGCAGCAAGGGCTATGTCCCGCCGGGCCTGACCACGTTCGCGATCGGCTCGACGTTCTTCCTGATCCCGATGATGGCGTTCTTCAACCTGTGGTCCAACTGGGGCGCGACGCTGTACGGCGAGGTTCGTGGCGCGTCTGACTTTCGCAAGAACATCTACGCGATGGGCGGCGCGCTCGTGGCCACGACGATCGCCGCGGTCATCCTGTTCCTACTGTTCACCAAGACGTTCGGGTGGAACTTCTACGAGGACGCCAACAGCGCGTTCTGGGCGAAGACGACGCCGACCGGCACCTGGTACTACCCGGCGATGCTGGTGACCGCCTTCTTCCACAGCCGGGTGGCTGCGTTCATCTTCATCGCCGTGATGTCGCTGTGGTTCTTCGGCTGGGTGGGGACGGTGTTCCTGTCCTCGACGCGGGTGATCTTCGCGACCGCGTTCGATCGCGTGCTGCCCGAGGCGGTCTCACGTGTTGGGCGCAACGGCGTGCCGTACCCGGCGCTCGCGCTGATGCTGATCCCGGGGATCGGGATCTCGGCCCTGTACGCGTACAACTCCAGCTTCGCCACCTACACGCTCGACGCGACGCTGGTGATCGCGATCACGTTCCTGGGCTCGGCGCTGGCGGCGGCGATGCTGCCCTACCGCAAGCCCGAGATCTACAACGCCTCGCCGATCGCCAAGTACAAGGTCGCGGGGATCCCGCTGATCACGTTCGCCTCGGGGCTGTTCATCGTGTTCCTGCTGTTCAGCCTGGTCAAGTGGCTCCAAGACGGCCGCTACGGCGTCAACAACGGCTCGTCTCTGATCTACATGGCGGCCATGTACGTCCTGGCGATCGTGATCTACGTCGGCTCCAAGACGCTGCGCCGCCGCCAGGGGATGGACCTGAACATGGTCTACGGCGAGATTCCGGTCGAGTAGCGCAGGGCGCCGGCCCGGTCAGCCATCGACCGCCGGAGGCGCCGGCCCGGGCGGTCGACGGACGGCTGTCGGACGATCGCGTAATGTGGCCGGGATGGAGGTGGAGGACGAGATCGAGCATTCCAACGGTGCGGCCGCGATCGCGGTACGCGGCGTTGCCAAGCGCTTCGGCGAGGTGCGCGCGCTGGACGGCGTGGACCTCGACGTGCCCGGTGGCACCGTGCTTGGGCTGCTGGGTCCCAACGGCGCGGGCAAGACCACGCTCGTGCGGGTGCTGACCACGCTGCTGACGCCAGACGAGGGCAGTGCCACGGTTGCCGGACTCGACGTCGTCTCAGACGCCGCCCGGCTGCGCCACCGGATCGGGCTGGCGGGCCAGTACGCCGCCGTCGACGAGAACCTCACAGGGCGCGAGAACCTGACCATGGTCGGGCGCCTGTACGGCTCCCCCCGCGCGGCCGCCAACCGCCGCAGCGACGAGTTGCTCGAGCGCTTCGATCTGGTGCATGCCGGCAGGCGCACCGCCGCCACCTACTCGGGCGGGATGCGCCGGCGCCTGGATCTCGCGGCGGCGCTGGTCGCCAACCCGCCCGTGCTGTTCCTCGACGAGCCGACGACCGGCCTGGATCCGCGCAGCCGGATCGGGCTATGGGAGAC
>JBOGYE010000197.1:0-5379 GCA_050696635.1 Solirubrobacteraceae bacterium
GCCGCGGGCCGCACAAGTGGCCCGAGGTATCGAGTACGCAGCACCCTGACCGCTGAAGCCGTAGCGCCGCGCGGATGCGCGCCGCTACCCTTCAGCGGCGCGCGGATGCGAGTCGTGCTCGACAACCAGGACGGTCAGACGGCCGACATCGAGCTGCGGTTGGGTCGGGAGGACGCGACCGTCTCGGACCTGCTCGATGCACTGTCGGAGGCGGGCGAGACGCTCGGGATCGAGTTTGGCGGCGTGCCCGGCGCCGGTGCGCCCAGCGGGATCGTGATCGATGCCCGCTTCTGCCGCGGGGAACTCGGGCTGTCGGAGATCGGGCTGTACGAGGGCGCCCGAATCGCCCCGGCGGATGGGCCGGGCGAGCGGCCCGAGCCGTCGCCGGCGGCGCTGGAGCTGAGGGTGGTCGCCGGTTTTGACGCTGGGCTGCGGCTGCCGCTGCACGGCGAGGGGTTGGTGGTCGGCCGCGACGACGATTGCGACCTGGCGCTGGGCGACATCGATCGGGGCGTCTCGCGCCGCCATCTTCAGGTGACGCCTGGCCTCGGCGCGGCTCGCGCCACGGTCGCGGATCTGGGCTCGAAGAACGGGACCTGGGTCGAGGGCAAGCGGATCAGCGAGCCCACCGAGGTCGCGTCCGGGATGGTGTTCGAGGCCGGCGACTTCGCGTTCACGATCGCGCGTTTCCTACCGGCGCTTCCCGTGGACCCGGTGCGCCAGGTCAACCTCGCCGGCACGATCGCGTTCAACCGGCCGCCGCGTGTGCGCTCGGGCGCTGCCGTCGAGCCGCTGCAGGTGCCCGAGCAGCCCCGTGAGGGACAGAAACCGCGCTTCAGCATGGCGTCGGCGATCGGACCGCTGATCCTGGGGGTCGTGATGGTGCTGGTGCTGCACAGCATCATCTTCGCGCTGTTCATGTTGCTGAGTCCGATCCTGGTGATCGGCCAGTGGCTGGAGCAGCGCCGCCACACCGGCCGAGCCTCGCGCGGCGAGCGGCGCGAGTTCGAGCACAAGCTCGAGGAGCTCCGCACCGAGGTCGCCCGGCGCCACGAGCAGCAGCTGACGCGGCTGCGCGAAGGGTTCCCGGATCTCGCCGAGATCGTCCGGCGGACGACCGCACCGGACCCGCGCCTATGGGAGCGCCGCCCCGGCGACGACGACTTCCTCTCGCTGATGGCCGGCTACGGGGAGATTCCGTTCCGGCCCCCGGTCGCCGACCGGTACTCGCTGTCACGGGAAACGGAGGCGGTGCTGGCCGAGCACGGCACGTTGCAACTCGCGCCGGTGGCGGTCGAGCTGTCCAAGGGTGGGGTGGTGGGGATCGTCGGCGACCGCGCGCCAGCGATGGCGCTGGCCCGAGCGCTGCTCTGCCAGGCGGTCGCCCTGCACGGACCGGCCGACCTGATGACGGCGGTGCTGACCGGTGTCGATGGAACGCAGGAGTGGGACTGGGTCAAGTGGCTGCCGCACGCCCGCGACGCTGGCGGGGCCGCCGGGCGGCTGCTGGCGATTGGCGACGGCGCCGGCGCCACGCTGGCGGCTGAGCTGTCCGAGCTCGATAGCGAAGACCCGCGTGAGTTGTTGGTGGTGCTCGACAACCCGGCCCTGATCGAAGGCCGCGGCGCGGTCGGCCGGGCGTTGCTGCGCGCCGGGACTGGAGTCTCCGGGATCGTGCTGGCGCGTAGCAGCGAGCGCCTGCCGGCCGCTTGCACGGCGGTCGTGGAATTGGCCGACGAAGCCGGCGAGACTCGCCTGCTGCGCCCCCAGACCGGCGAGCGGATCGATCCGCTGCTGGTCGCTGGGGTGTCGGAGCAGACGGCGCGCGAGTGCGCCTTGGCGCTGGCTCGCTTCGAGGATGCCGACCTGCAGCTGCTGGGCGGAGCGCTGCCGGACTACGTCGGCCTGCTCGGCCTGGCCGGCCTGCTCGAGCCGGACGCGGACGGCCTGCGCCGGCGCTGGGCGTCCACCGAGAGCGCTGGGAACCTGATCGCGCGCTTCGCGCTCTCCGAGGACGGGCCGCTGGACATCGATCTGGTCGCCGACGGCCCGCACGGGCTGGTGGCCGGCACCACCGGCGCCGGCAAGAGCGAGCTGCTGCGCAGCCTGGTGGCATCGCTCGCGGCCCGCTATTCGCCCACCCGGGTCAACTTCGTGCTGGTCGACTACAAGGGCGGTAGCGCGTTCGGCGAATGCGCTCAGCTGCCGCACACGGTCGGTATGGTCACCGATCTCGACGAGCAGCTCGGGGAGCGCGCGCTGCGCAGCATGGAGGCAGAGCTGCGCCACCGCGAGCGCGTGCTGCGCGAGCACAGCGCCTCGGACCTGCTCGAGTACGACCGGCTGGTCGGTACCGGTGAGGCGCCGTCGCTGCCGCGCCTGCTGGTCGCGATCGACGAGTTCGCGACGCTCGCCACCGAGCTGCCCGACTTCGTCGCATCGCTGGTCGGGATCGCGCAGCGGGGACGCAGCCTCGGCGTCCATCTGCTGCTGGCAACGCAGCGTCCGTCCGGCGCCGTGAGCGAGAACATCCGCGCCAACACCAACCTGCGCGTCTGCCTGCGCGTGCAGACCCCCCAGGACTCCTCAGACGTGATCGACTCGCCGGCCGCCGCGCGGATCCCGCGCCACCAGCCCGGGCGCGCCCAGGTTCGGTTGGGCCCCTCGGAGCTGATCCCGGTGCAGACCGCGCTGGTCACCGGCACCACCCCGGGCGGGCGCGCCGCGGCGGTGGCGATGGCGCCGTTCGCGGCGGCGCGGACCGGCGCCAACGGGACCGCGCCCGAAGCCGCCCAGCCCGAGAGCACCGATCTGGTTCGGCTCGTGAGGGCCTGCGGCGACGCGTTCGCGGACGGGCCGGCGCCGCGGCGTCCGTGGCTGCAACCGCTGGGGCGAGACGTCGCGCTTGACGAGCTGCTGACGCTGGGTCCGGCGAGAGCGCTCGCCGGCGACCGCGGCCTGGTGGTGCCGTTCGCGCTGGCCGACGACCCCGAGGCGCAGGCGCAATATCCGGTGGGGTGGAACCTCGGCGCCGGCAATCTGCTGCTGTACGGGATCGGCGGCAGCGGCACCACGACCGCGCTTGCGACGCTGGCGCTGGCTCTGGCCCGGCTGTCGGAGCCAACCGCGCTGCACCTGTACGCGCTGGACTTCGGCGCCGGCGAGCTTTCAGCGCTGGGCGGCCTGCCCCACGTGGGAGCGGTGATCGGCGCCTCCGAGCACGAGCGTCAGCGCCGGCTGCTGATGCGACTGCACGGCGAGCTGAGGGTGCGGCGCGGTCTCGATCCCAGCACCCGCGCGCGGGCGCCGCGGGTGATCGTGCTGCTCGACGGCTATGGCGGCTTCGCCTCCGAGCACGCCGATGCCGCCGGCGATGCGCTTCGGGACGCGCTGGCACGCATCTGGGCGGACGGGCCCGAGCTTGGGATCCACACGGCGATCGCCGCCGACCGGCTCGGCGCGGTGCCGACGGCGCTCGCCTCGCTGGCCCAGCAGCGGCTCGCGTTCGCGCTCGCCGATGCCGCCGATTACGCCCAGTTCGGGCTCCCGCGTCGCTCGGTCCCGAGGTTCTTTCCGGGCCGTGCGGTCGTCGGGGGCAGCTCGCAGGTGATCCAGGTCGGCCGTCCGGCCGGCGGCCTGCGCGAGGCGGTCGCGCCACTGGCGCGCGAGCGCCCCCAGGAGGGCGGGCCGCCCCCGGTCGGCGTGCTGCCCGAGAGCTTGGGGCTCGACGCCCTGCTGGGCGTGGGCGCGCCGGCGGGCGGCGACGCGGTGGAGCTGTTCCTGCCGGTCGGGATCGGCGACGAGCGGCTGCAGCCCGCCGGATTTGAGCTCTACGACGGCGATCACGCGGTGGTCTGCGGGCCGCCTCGAAGCGGGCGCACGACGGCGCTGCTGGTTCTCGCCGGCGTGGTCGCGGCCCGCCACCCGGAGGTCGAGTGCAGCGCGATCGCGCTGCGGCGCTCCCAGCTGCGCGACTGCCCTGCGCTGGGCCGGGTCATCACCAGCGCCGACGAGCTGCCGGAGCTGGTCGGGCAGCTGCGCGCCTCCGAGCGCATGCAGCTGCTGCTGATCGACGACGCCGACACGGTCGACGACTCGTCACGCGCGCTGTCGGAGCTGTTCGCGGCGCCGCTGCCGAGGGTGCACGCGATCGTCGCCGGCCGCCCGGACGCCTTGCGCTCGCTCGGCCACTGGAGCGTGGGCGTGCGCCGCTCGCGCTGCGGGCTGTTGCTGATGCCCGACGTATCGATCGACGGCCAGATACTCGGCGTCACGCTGCCGCGCCGTCCGGTGCCGCCGCTGCGCCCGGGCTGCGGTTACCGGGTCGACCCGGGCGGCTTCGAGCTGATCCAGGTGGCGCTGGCCGAGCCGGTCGGGGCTGCCGACTGACGGGGCGCGGCACGCGCCGCCGGCTAGCCGTCGCGCCCCGGCAGGTCGTCGAACCGCTTCAGCGCCTCGAGGGTCGCGTGGTCGTCCTGAGGCGAACGTGTGTGCGCGCGGCCCTCCAGTTCCGCGATCACGCTCTTGGGATAGCTGGTGCTGAAATAGCCGATCACTGAGACCGCGTGCACGCTCTGGTCGTTGCGCAGCCTGAAGGCCACCAGCGTGCGCGTGGTCTGGGCATACCTGCGCTTGTACTGGTGAATTTCAGCGATGTCGCTCCACGCGATCCGGTAGCTGCGCAGCGGGTTGCGAACGGTCACCGCATCGTTGTCGGCGATCACGCGGCAGCTCATGTATCTCCCGAAGCCGGCCAGCAGGAGCAACGCCACCACGATCGCGATCACGTCGGTGGTCGTGCTGTCGACGTTGGAGACGATCAGCACCGCCGCGAGCACCACGAGCGCGACGTAGAACGCCAGAAAGCCGACCCTGAGCTTGGAGAAATAGACGTTCCGCGACTGCGAGTCAGCCGTCACGCGCGCACCCTACCACCTCGCCCCGCCACGAGATCCGCGTCAATCAAACGTCGCGGTCGCCGCCAGCGCGTCGAACAGGGCCTCCCAGTCCTCGGTCTCCGCCGCCTGAGGAGTGGTGAAGGCGATCGTCAGCAGCCCGTGGTCGGTGTGCACCAGGTACTGCACCTGCAGCGCTTGGATGGGCAGCTCTCCGTAGCGGCTTTCGACCAGCCGGCGAACCCGCACGCCGTCGCCGACCGGCAGCGAGATCGCCGCCACCTCGGCGCCGTTGAACGTCTCGGGCTCCAGTGGCTGCTCGGATACCGGCGCCGAGGGCTCGGCCAGCGCGACCGCCAGGCCCGCTGCCAGCGGCTCGCGGGCGGAGCTGATCGCCATCAGGCTGCGCAGCATCAGCACCCGCGCCTGGTCAGAGCCGCGAGCGGCGATACCCAGTGACTCCGACAGCTCCGCTCCGAGTTGC
>JBOGYE010000198.1:0-29973 GCA_050696635.1 Solirubrobacteraceae bacterium
CCACACCGCCATCACGAAGCGGTGCGCCCGAGATTAGTTGCTATGCGCAATACTTGATGTATGCCAACATCTTCCGGTGCCGGGCCGCCGGCGGTGGATCCGCTGATCGACGCGGTGCTGCACGCAAGCCGGGCGCTGGTGGCGGTTGCGGCGCGGTCGCTGGCCGTCGTCGCCGAGGACGTGACGCTGCCGCAATACCGGACGCTGGTGCTGCTGGCGGGCCAGGGGCCGCAGGGCACGGCGGAGTTGGCGGCCGCGCTCGGGGCGAGTCCGTCGACGGCCACCCGGATGTGCGATCGCCTGGTGCGCAAGGGCCTGGTGCGCCGGCGCGTCCGGCCGCAGGATCGTCGCCAGGTGGCCGTGGCGCTGACCGAGGCGGGACGGCGAGTGGTCGCCGAGGTGACCGCGCACCGGCGGGCGGAGATCGCCCGGATCGTGCGTGCGATCCCCGCCGCGCGCCGCCCCGAGTTGGTGCAGGCGCTGAGCGCGTTCGCCGAGTCGGCGGGGGAGCTGCGGGATCAGGACTGGGCGGCCGGGTGGGAGCTGTGAGCCCCGCCGACGTCGAGCATTCGAGACGGGGGCGAACCCAGGCTCGGGCGCTCACTGCCAGGGTCGGAGCGCACGTGCGGACCGCGCCCTACCTGCGCAAATGGCTAATCCTGGGCTGCCTGCTGGGCGTGATCGCCGGCCTGGGCGCGGTGGTGTTCTTTGAGAGCCTGCGGCTTGCGACCCATCTGTTCCTCGGCGAGTTGGGCGGCTATCAGATCCCGACTCCGGCGGCGGAGGGCTTTCTGGCGGGCTCGCCGGGGTTTCCCCGGCCGTGGGCGATCCCGCTGATCGTCGGCTTCGGCGGTCTGCTGTCCGGCGTGCTGGTGTACCTGCTGGCTCCTGAGGCCGAGGGGCACGGCACCGACGCCGCGATCGACGCGGTTCACCGCAACCCGCGCGGGGTCCGGATGAGGGCCGTGGTCGTCAAGATCATCGCCTCGGCGATCACGATCGGCTCCGGCGGATCGGGTGGCCGGGAGGGCCCGACCGCGCAGATCAGCTCGGGGTTCGGGTCATACCTGGCTCGATCTCTGGACCTGTCGCCCGCCGACGGGCGCGTCGCGGTGGCCTCGGGGATCGGCTCTGGGATCGGCTCGATCTTCGGCGCTCCACTGGGCGGCGCGCTGCTGTCGGCCGAGATCATCTACCGCGACGACATCGAGGTCGACGCGTTGATTCCGTCGATGATCGCCTCAATCGTCGGCTACGCGGTGTCCTCGGCGTTCCTTGGCTTTGAGCCGCTGTTCGGGTTCGCCGCTCCTGGCTTTCGGCTGTTTGATCCCGCCCGGCTGGGCTGGTATGCGCTGATCGGGGTGGTAAGCGGGTTCATGGGACTGGCCTACGCCAAGGGCTTCTACGGCGTGGCAGGGTTGTTCGAGCGTCTCCCGGTCGCGCGCTACGCGCGCCCCGCGATCGGCGGCGTCCTGGTCGGATCGCTGGCGCTCGCCCTGCCTCAGGTTCTCGGCACCAGCTACGGCTGGATCCAGAAGGGCCTTGGCCACGACTTGCTCGGCCTGCCGCTGTGGGTCGTGTTGTGCCTCCCGTTCGCCAAGATCCTGGCCACGTCGCTGTCGATCGGCTCGGGGGGGTCGGGGGGGATCTTCGGCCCCGGCATGTTCATCGGCGCGTTCACCGGAGCCGCGCTATGGCGGCTGCTGGCGCCGATCGCGCCCGACGTCCCGCACACCGCGGCGCCGTTCGTGATCGTCGGCATGATGGCCACCTTCGGCAGCATCTGTCGCGCTCCGCTGGCCGTGATGCTGATGGTCGCCGAGATGACCGGCTCGCTGCCCGCCCTCGCCCCAGCGATGGTCGCGGTCGGACTGGCGACGTTGATCGTGCATCAGTTCGACACCACGATCTACACGAGCCAGCTCAGGAGCCGCGCGGACTCCGCCGCGCGCCGACTTGCGCGCAACATGCCCCTGCTGGCCTCGCTGGCCGTCGGCGAGGTGATGGCGGCGCCGCGGCTGGTGCTGCACGGAGACGACACCGCGGCCGAAGCCGCCGACCGGCTCGGCGCCCGGCGCCTGACCGGTGCCCCGGTGATCGATCAGCGGGGCGCGTTCATCGGACTGATCGACGGCGAATCGCTCGCCTTGCAGGCTGGCGCTGACGATCGCGCCACGATCGCGCGGCTGGCCGATCCCGCCGCGCCGACCACGACCGACGCCGACCACCTTGACTCCGCGCTGGAGGCCCTGCTGTCGGCCCGCGCCAACTGGATCCCGGTCCTGAACCGCGAGCGCCGCGTGGTCGGGATCCTGACGATCTCGGCCCTCGTCCGCGGCTACAGCAGCAGCCTGCGCGCCCAACTGCGCCAGATCTCGCAGATTGCTCCCAACACCGTGGCGCTCGATTCAGAGCTCGCTCCCGGTTCACCGCTGGTGGGCCATACGATCGCGGACGCCGCTCTGCCGCCCGGCACGATCGTGATGACGCTGCAGCGCGGCGCCGATCTGCTCCCGTGCCGGGGCGACACCGTCCTGATGGCGGGCGACCAACTCGGGATCCTCGCCCACGCCGATGACGCCGAACTGGTGACCCGCCTGGTCGGTCAGACTGCGAGCTCGATCTCGTAGCGCAGGAAGCCGTTGTGGACGGCGACGCGGTCATATAGCCGCCGAGCGGTGGCGTTGGTTTCGTGTGTCATCCAGTAGACGCGTGAGCAGGCGTGAGCACTGGCCCACTCGGTCACCCCGCGGATCAGCGCCCGGCCGATGCCGCGACCACGCAGGTCGGAGGCCGTGAAGAGATCCTGCAGGTAGCAGACGTCGGCCGACGTGGTGCTGGGATGCACGAGGAAGTGGGCGATGCCGGCGAGCCGTCCCTCCGACCGCGCCCCCAACGCATGCATCCGCTCGTCGGCTTGGAACTCGCTCCAGGCGCGATCGGCGAGCTCGTCGGTGAGCCCACGCCCATAGAACTCGTTGTAGCCCCGGAACAGCTCCTGCCACGCGGGGCGGTCCTCGGGGCGCAGTGGGACGACGGCGATCATCGAGGGCGATCCTAGTCCAGCACCCGCAGGCCCCGACGGTGCTCGGCCTTGCGCGACCGGCAGGCGTATCACCGCGATTGGGGTCACCGGCTGAACCGGTCAGCCCCCAGGCCAGGAGTGAACCGTTCGCAGGCTGCTGCGTATAGGCAGCAGATAGGACACAGACGTGTCCACCGCATTAGCGAAAGGGAAGGTACCCATGGCTCACATCAAGCTCGAAGAGGTCGACCGCGACGGGGCGATCCGGGAGACGGCCGCGGAGGCGATGGACGCACTGGACGGAGACACTCGCTCGCAGTTTCTGCGCCGCGCCGGACTGGCCGGTGGCGCGGTGGTCGGCGGCGGCGCGATCCTGGGCGCGCTGGCGCCCGCCGCGCTGGCGTTCAGCAACGGAGACCGCCCGCCCGCAAAGCCATTCGGCAAGGGCGACATCGGCGTGCTGAACTTCGCGCTGGCGTTGGAGTACCTGGAGTCCAGCTTCTACAACGAGGCGGCCCGCAACCAGCGTCACAAGCCGTTCCTGCATAACGCCGAGGAGCGTTTGTTCCTGAGGACCGTCGTCAAGGACGAGAACGCCCACGTCAAGGCGCTCAAATCGATCCTCAAGGGCAAGGCGATCGGCAAGCCGAGCTTCAACTTCCGCGGCGACACCGCCAACCACGCCCACTTCCTCGAGGCGGCGTTCACGTTTGAGAACGAGGGCGTGGCCGCCTACTCCGGTCAGGCGTTCAACATCAAGACCCCCGCGTATCTGGCCGCCGCGCTCTCGATCGTCACCGTCGAGGCGCGCCACGCGGCAGCCATCGGACTGATCCGCAACCGCTCCGAGTACGGCATCGCCCCAAGCGGGCCGTTTGACAAGCCCAAGGGCGCCAGCCGGGTGCTCAAGGACGTCACCAGCCTCAACTACATCACCAAGCTGTAGGGGGTCACGCCCAATCGCGCCAAGCTGCCGCCCTGCGCGGCGCAGCGGGGCAACCGGCCCGGGAGACACGGACGTCCCTCGGGCCGGCCCTTCGCGCCGTGCGAGCCGGCGAGCCCGCACCGCGAGTCGTCGCATACGATCGCGTGCCAGTGCGCGAGCGAGCCACCGACCTGACGATCCTCGAGCGGCTGGCGCCGCCGGCGGGCAGGGAAGTGGTCGACATCGGCTGTGGCGGCGGCGACCTCGTCCGCGCGCTCTCAGGGCTCGGGGCACGGGTGACCGGGATCGAGGTCTCGGAGCGCCAGCTTGCGACGGCGCGGGCGCGCGACGACGGTCTCGGTGCGCGCTACCTGATCGGCGGTGGCCAGGCGCTGCCGCTCCCCGACGCAAGCGTGGATCTGGCGGTGTTCATGCGCACGCTTCACCACGTTCCACTCGGGCAGATGGCCGCGGCCCTCGCCGAGGCGCGCCGCGTCCTGCGTCCGGGCGGCGCCGTGTACTTCGCCGAGCCCCTGGCCGAGGGCGACTGGTTTGAGCTGACGAGCCTGGTGGAGGACGAACGCGAGGTCCGCCGCGCCGCTCAGGCGGCGGTCGCGGAGGCCTCGGCAGCGGGGCTGCGAGGCGAGCGGCGGGTCGAGTACGACGTCGCGATCGAGGTCGCCGACGTCAACGCGTGCCGCGCGCGCACCGTCAGCGTGGACCCGGCGCGGGCGAGCGTGTTCGACGCCAGGCGGGACGAGATCGAGGCTGCGTTCCAGCGGCTGGGCGAGCCCGGCTCGCGCGCCGGGGCGCGGGCGTTCCTGGCGCCGATGCGTGCCGAGCTCCTGCGCGCCGCGTGACCGGGGCGGCGGGCGCGCTCAGCGCATCGCGCGGTAGCGGCGGATCAGCGCGTTGGTCGAGCCGTCGTGGTCCAGCTCCGGCTCTCCGGTGCACTCGAGCTGGGGGATGATCTTCTGGGCCAGCGCCTTGCCCAGCTCGACCCCCCACTGGTCAAAGGAGTCGATCCCCCAGATCACTCCCTGCGTGAACACGCTGTGCTCGTAGAGAGCGACCAGCGTCCCGAGCGTGCGGGGCGTCAGGCGCGGCGCGAGGATCACGTTGGTCGGGCGGTTGCCCTCCATCACGCGGTGCGGGACGATCGCCTCGTCGGTGCCCTCGGCGCGCACCTCCTCCTCGGTGCGGCCGAACGCCAGTGCCTCCGCCTGGGCGAACACGTTTGACATCAGCAGATCGTGGTGGTCTCGCAGCGGGTTCAAGGACTGCGCGAAGCCGATCAGGTCAACTGGAATCAGCCGTGTGCCCTGGTGGATCAGCTGGTAGAAGCTGTGTTGCCCGTTGGTGCCCGGCTCGCCCCAGAAGACCGCGCCGGTGTCGTAGTCGACGTGGCGGCCGTCAAGCGTGACGTGCTTGCCGTTGGACTCCATCGTCAGCTGCTGGAGGTAGGCCGGGAAGCGCTTCAGATACTGCTCGTACGGCATCACGCCGACGGTCTGGGCGCCGAAGAAGTCCCCGTACCAGACCGCCAGCAGGCCCATCAGGACCGGCAGGTTGCGCTCCATCGGGGTCGATAGGAAATGCACGTCCAGCTCGTGAAAGCCGGCCAGCAGCTCGCTGAACTGCTCGGGCCCGATCGCCAGCATCGTTGACAACCCGATCGCCGAGTCCATCGAGTAGCGCCCGCCGACCCACTCCCAGAAGCCGAACATGTTGTCGGTGTCGATTCCGAACTCCGATACCTTCTCGTCGTTGGTCGAGACCGCCACGAAGTGCCGCGCGATCGCGGCCTCGTCGCCGAGCCCGGCGAGCGTCCAGTCGCGGGCCGAGCGGGCATTGGTCATCGTCTCGAGCGTCGTGAAGGTCTTCGAGGAGACGATGAACAGCGTCTCCTCCGGGCTCAGGTCGCGGGTCGCCTCGACGAGATCGGTCGCATCGACGTTGGACACGAAGCGGAAGGTCAGCTCGCGGTCCGAGTAGTGTCGCAGCGCCTCGTAGGCCATCACCGGCCCCAGGTCAGAGCCGCCGATGCCGATGTTGACGACGTTGCGGATCCGCCGACCGGTGTGACCGCGCCAGGCGCCGGACCGGACGCTGTCGGCAAACGCGGCCATTCGGTCGAGCACTTCGTGGACCTGACGCACGACATCGACGCCGTCCACGATCAGCGACCGCTCGCGCGGCATCCGAAGCGCGACGTGGAGCACCGATCGATGCTCGGAGACGTTGATCGGCTCGCCGCTGAACATCGCCCGCGTGCGCTCCTCGAGCATCGACTCGCGCGCCAGCGCAAGCAGCAGCCCGACGGTCTCGTCCGTGATCCGGTTCTTCGAGTAGTCGAGGAACAGGCCGGCGCCCTCCGCGACCAGGCGCTCGCCGCGGTCGGGATCGTCGGAGAACAGGGCCCGCAGGTGGAGGTCGCGGATCTGTGCGTGGTGCGAGCTCAAGGCCTTCCAGGCCGGGCGGTCGCGCAGCGCGGGCGGGCTCGCGGCGATGCTCATCGATCCGGCAGCCAGCCGGCCTGGTAGGGGGTCTCGATGTCGTCGGCCAGCTCGGCGTACGCCTGCGCAGGGTCGCGGGTCTCGCGCGCGACGCCCGCGCCGTGGCGCTGCGCCAGCTCCGAGGCGGGATACACGACCGCATCGGCCAGCCGGGTGCCGATGGCCAGCACCGCGCAGGGACGGTCTCCCGCACCGACGAACACGTGCTCGGTCCAGGCCGGACAGTGAACGAAATCCCATGCCTTCAACCGCCGCTCCTCGCCCTCGACCAGCAGCAGGCACTCGCCGCTCAGCACCAGGAAGTCCTCCTGCTCGTCCTCGCCGTGGTAGTAGCACGCAGGCTGTCCCGGCTGCAGGATGCCGATGTTTACGCCGACGGCGGGGAACCGCGACTCCCCCTCAAAGCGCGTGTAGGCGCCGAACTCGCCCCTCTGCCAGCGCGCCTCGCGGGCGTTGAGCACGAACCAGCCGGGACCCTCGGGGACCAGCCCGCCGGGGCTCTCACGCAGGGGGGCCTCGTCGGGCATCGCATCAATTATCGCCGCTGGCGGTCGCAGGCCCGGTCGCCGTGCCCGAGCGGGCCCGCCTGCGATGCTGTCGCGATGGCCGCCACGGGATCGCTTGGCAGGCTCGCGGGCCAGATCTTGGCGCGCCGGATGCGGCTGCCCCGCCCCCTGACACGCGACGTGGAGCACCAGCGCGACCTGCGGGTCACGATGGACGACGGCGTGGTCCTGCTCGCCGATCGCTGGGTGCCGCGCGGCGCTGACGGGGCGCGGCCGACGGTGCTGGTGCGCTCGCCGTACGGCCGCGGCGGCCTGGTGGGCCTGCTGTTCGGCCGGCTGCTGGCTGAGCGCGGCCTCCAGTGCCTGGTCCAGAGCGTGCGCGGAGGCTTCGGCTCGGGCGGCCAGTTCAACCCGTTCGACGAGCGAGACGATGGGTTGGCGACGGTTCGCTGGCTGCGCGCGCAGCCCTGGCACGGCGATCGCGTCGCGACGATCGGACCCAGCTACCTGGGGTTCGTGCAGTGGGCGATCGCCGCCGAGCTGGGCGACGAGCTGGCGGCGATGTGCATCCACGTCAGCGCGTCTCAGTTCTACGGCCAGACCTACGGCGCGGGCGCGATCGCGCTCGAGAACCTCGGCTCGTGGATGACCGTGCTGGCCGCGCAGGAGAGTCGCCTCGGACCGTTGGCGATCGGACGCGCGCTGCGGCGGCTGCCGGCCGCAATGGACGCGCTGCCGCTGTCGCAGCTGGACCTGCGGGCCACCGGCGCGCAGGTCGACTGGTTTCAGTCCGCCCTGGGGTATCCCTCACGCGACGATCCCTACTGGGTCGCGCGCGACCATGCGGGCACCGTCTCGGAGGTGCGTGCTCCGGTCCAGTTCGTGGGCGGCTGGTACGACATCCTGCTGCCGTGGATGCTGGCCGACTTCGAGGCGCTCCGGGCAGCCGGGCACGCGCCGCAGCTGACGATCGGCCCGTGGGCGCACACCTCGCCCGGCCTGCTGGCCGCCGCCCAGCGCGAGTCGGTCGGCTGGCTGCGGGCGCACCTGCTGGACGACCGCCGCTTGGTCCGCGACGCGCCGGTGGCGCTGGCGCTGACCGGCGCCGACGGCGCGCGCTGGCGCGAGTTTCACAGCTGGCCGCCGCCGGGGTCGGCGCCGCGGCGACTGCACCTGCGGGCTGACGGCGCGCTGACCGATGCGCCGCCCGACGACGGTTCGCCAGGGTGCGATCGCTACTTGTATGACCCGGCAGATCCGACGCCGGCGCTCGGCGGGCCGGTGCTGCTGACACGCGAGCCGGTGCTCGACAACGCGCCGCTGGAGGCGCGGCCCGACGTGCTCACCTACACCGGCGCGGCGCTCGAGCGGGACCTGACGGCGATCGGCAACGTCAGCGTTGAGCTGTGGCTGCGCGCCACGCCGCCGCACTTCGACGTGTTCGCGCGAGTCTGCGACGTCGACGCCGCCGGGGTCTCGCGCAACGTCTGCGACGCGCTCACCAGCGTCGGGCCGGACCGCTGCGAGCGCGGCGCCGACGGCAGCTTCAGGGTCCGCTTCGATCTGTGGCCGCTCGCGCACCGGTTCGCGGCCGGGCACCGGATCCGCCTCCAGGTCTCCTCGGGGGCGCACCCGCGCTACGCGCGCAACCCGGGCACCGGCTCCGACCCGCTGGCCGCGATCGCCGAGTCGATGGTCGCCGTCGAGCTCGAGCTGCTGCGCGATGCCGAGCACCCGTCGGCGCTGGTGATGCCGGTGCTCGCGTAGCGCGGGGCGCGCTCACCAGGGCGCGGCGACGACCAGGCTCGCATCGTCGCCGGGGTAGCCTGCGACCAGCGCCAGCCCGCCGCGCCGCAGCCGCCAGACCCATGTAGCTGCAGGACCGATCGACGGCGATCAGCCGCCAGGCGCTGCTGCGCGACGCGCGGGTCGCCGACGCGACCACCAGGCGCGAGAACCGGTGCGCGCTGTCATTCTGAAGCGCGCATCGGGCCCATGACCGGTGCGTGCTGTGATTCTGCAGCGCGCACCTGGCCCATGACCGGTGCGCGCTTCAGATTGCCGGCGGGCTGGTCATCGAGCAGCCCGCACGGCTTCGGCGCCCGGTGCGCGCTTCAGATTGCCAGCGACGGTGGCGACCGGCCCCGCGTCAGATCGCCAGCAACGGTGGGCGCCCCCCGGCTCGCCGCTCCGTACCACTTCAGCAGACCGTCGCTCAGCCCGGGCCCTGCCGCAGGGGCCATCGACCGACGTACCGGCGCGATCGGTGCGGTCCGGCTGGCGAACAAGAGTCCCAGCGTCGCGCCAACCCGCAGGCGCGATCGCGGCGGCGGCCTGCAGCGCGCCTGCGATCCCAGCGGCCCGTCGAGCGTCGACGCCAGGTGGACCTCGTAGCCGGCCGCGCGCGCCCGCGGGTCGACAGCCCCGAGCAGCGAGGCACACCGCGCCGGCCGTTGGCGCTGGGGACCGCATCGACGGTCGTCTCACCGGCGGCGGGGGCGGTGAGCCGTCTGCGAGCCCATAGCTGATCGGCGTGCCGGTGCAGCTGTCAGGGACCGCGCCGGCGCCGCCGCGAACCCTATGCCCAGCGCGACCAGGCAAATAGCGGCGAGACCGAGGCCCGCCGACGGCGGAGCATCGGCCGATCCCGCCCGGCTGGTCAACGCCGGCGGTGCCGTCGCGCGCGTGCGCCGCCGCCGCCGCCCGCGTTGCGCGGGGCGGCGCCGTGCAAGCGCAGGCCGTGCTCGATTCCGAGCTGATCGGCGATTCGGCCGAGCTCGTGGCGCTCGTGGACGTCGACAAGCGTGATCCCGACGCCGGCGCGCCCGGCGCGCCCGGTCCGCCCGACGCGGTGCACGTAGGTGTCGCGGTCGATCGGCGGATCGAAGTTGATCACGTGCGAGATCCCGGTCACGTCGATCCCGCGGGCGGCCACGTCGGTCGCGACCAGCGTGTCCACCTCACCTGACTGAAACCGCGCCAGCGCCGACTCCCGCTGGCGCTGGGACTTGTTCCCGTGCATCGCCACGGCGGTCACGCCGCGCGCATCCAGGCGCTTGACGAGCCGGTCGGCGCCACGCTTGGTGCGCACGAACACCAGCGCCAGCTCACGGTCGGCCTGAAGCTGGGCGACGAGCGCCTCGATCCGGCCCTCACCGTTGACGTGCACGAACCGGTGCTCCACCTCGGCCGCGGCTGCGGCCGACGACGGGCCGTGCTCGTGGCGCACCGCATCCGTTGTGTAGCTGCGAGCGATCTCGCCGGCCTCGCCGGCGAGCGTGGCGGAGAAGAACAGCGTCTGGCGATCGGCGGGGCAGGCGCGCACGATTCGATCGACCGCCGGGCGAAAGCCCATGTCGAGCATCCGATCGGCCTCGTCGAGCACCAACGTGCCGACGCGATCGAGCGAGAAGGCGCGACGGGCGAGCTGATCCTCGAGCCGCCCGGGGGTCGCGACGACGATGTGCGAGCGCGCGGCCCGCCGGGCCTGGTCGACCAGCCCGACGCCGCCGTAGACCGCGGTGACCCGCAGCGCGCGGGCGTGGGCGATCGCGCGCAGATCGGCGGTGATCTGGGTCGCCAGCTCGCGAGTGGGGGCGAGGATCAGGGCGGCGGGACGCGGGCCGTCGGCCGCGACCCGGTCCACCAGCGGAACCCCGAACGCGAGCGTCTTGCCCGAGCCGGTGGGGGAGCGCGCGAGCACATCGCGGCCGGCGAGCACGTCGCCGATCACGAGTCGCTGGACCGCGAACGGCTCGGTGATGCCCTCGCGTGCGAGGGTCTGGACGACGGCGCTGGACACGCCGAGGTCGGCAAATGACTGCATGAAGTTGAATCACTCCTTGGCGGCGCTGAGGGCCGCGAACGGTTACGGGAGGCGATGGCTGACCCGAACCGCTGTCTGCGGGACCCAAGCGAGCTGCCTCGCGGCCGACATTCGACCGCTGGACCGCGAACCTAGCACACGCATCCGCAAGTTCTGCACGTGCGCTAGCAGGCGCGCACCGGGTCACCGATGCGGATCTCGCCGGCGCCGAGGATGTCGGCGCGCAGGCCGCCGCGGTGCACGAGCGCTCGCAGCACCGGTCTCGCCGCGTAGCGCTGCACAACCGTGCACGGCTCGCACAGGCGCATCCCGCGGCAGCGCACCTCGCCGACGGTGAACTCGTGGCCGACCAGGTCGTTGAGCGCCAGCCCCGAGACGACGAGGTTGCGGCGGTGGTCATCGGGACCGAGCGGCGGCGCAAACGAGTCGCGGACCTCCGCCTCGATCAACGTCAACGCGCTGCCGGGAATCCCGGACGGGAAGGTTCCCGAGCCATCGACGTGGCGGTCGCCCTCCAGGCCGCGTCCGGGGAGCGCGCGCACCCGCTCCAGGCCGCGGGCCGGTACGCCTGCGCCGCCGGCGACCCAGATCTCCGTCACCGTCCCGGTCTCGTGCGGCGCCTGGGCCAGCGGCGGCCGCGCCAGCGCGATGTCGCCTGCGGCGATCACAAAACCGTCCGCGATCCGGTCGGGATCGACGCGTCCGTCGCCGGCCGGGTCCCAGACGACCCCCGAGGGAACCCCGTACATCAGGGCGTAGCGGGCGCCGCCGTGCTCGCCGGGCGTCACGACGCGCGCGATCCACGGTCCCGGCCACGAGAACGAGCCGGCGTCGTGCACGCGGACGAGCCCCAGCCCGAGCCCCCCGAGCACGCGCGAGGCTGCCATCAGCGAGCCGGGATCGCCGTCGGGGTCGACCGCCGGCAGCCACGAGGGGTCCTGCTCGAGCACCGCGCCAAGACACGCGCCGAACGAGTCCGCAGCCGCCACAGTCGCCGTGTCCGGGCCGGGGATCCGCATCGCGATCAGCCTATCTGCGCCGCCCTGAAGCGACTGGCTATCGTCGCCGCACCATGTCGGACACACAGTCCACCAGCACGGTCACCCTGGACGGGGAGCTGACCGCCGCCGAGGTCGAGGCGATCGCCGCCGGTGCGGCGATCGAGTTGGACGCCGCGGCGCTCGCGCGGGTCGCGGCCAACCGTCAGACGCTCGAGCGGATCCTGTCGACCGGCACGGCCGTGTACGGGATCTCGACGGGCTTCGGCGCGCTGGTCTCCAACACCGTCGCGCCTGAGCTGCAGCGCCATCTCCAGGTCAATCTGCTGCGCAGCCACGCCGCCGGGACCGGCGTCGAGCTGCCGGCCGGCGTGGTGCGTGGCGCGATGGCGGTGCGCCTCAACGGCCTGCTGCACGGCCACTCGGGCGTGCGACCCGTGGTGCTCGAACGGGTCACGCAGCTGCTCAACGCGGGCCTGGTCCCGATCGTGCCGCGGACCGGATCGCTGGGGGCCAGCGGCGACCTGGCGCCCAGCGCGCACGCGTTCCTGCCGCTGCTTGGCGAGGGCGCCGTCCGCGATCGCGCCGGCGAGACGCTCGACGGCGCTCGGGCGCTCGCACGGCTCGCCGTCGAGCCGCTCCAGCTGGAGAGCAAGGAGGGACTGGCGCTGATCAACGGCACGCACTTCATGGCCGCCGTCGGGGCGCTGCTGACTGGTCGCGTAGCGCGCCTGCTGGACGCGATCGATGCTGTCACGGCCGCCACCGTCGACGCGCTGCGCGGCGCGCTGCCCGCCTTTGACCCGCGCGTGCACGAGCTGCGCGTCCAGCGTGGTCAGAGCCGGTCGGCGGCCAACATCAGGTCGGCGCTGCGCGGCTCGACGCGGACCGCCGGCCCCGGATCGTCGCGGCTCCAGGACGCCTACTCGCTGCGCTGCGCCGCCCAGGTGCACGGCGCCGCCCGCGAGGGCTTCAGCTTCTTCGCCGGGCTGGTGGCGGCCGACCTGAACGCGGTCACCGACAACCCGCTCGTGTTCGAGGCGCCCGACGAGGTGATCTCGGCGGGCAACTTCCACGGGCAGAGCCTGGCGTTGGCGTTCGACACGCTGCGGCTGGCGCTGGCGGACCTGGGCTCGATCTCGGAGCGGCGCACGTTCCGGCTGGTGTCGCCCAGCCTCAACGGCCGCCTGCCGGCGTTCTTGACCCACGACGCCGGCGCATCGAGCGGCTACATGGTGATCCAGTACACGGCCGCTGCGCTCGTCGCCGAACTGCGCGCGCTCGCGCAGCCCGTCAGCATCGACTCGATCACGACCTCCGACAACCAGGAGGACCACGTTTCGATGGGGATGACGGCCGCGATGATGGCGCTCGATGCGGTGGCGCGGCTGGAGCAGGTGGTCGCGATCGAGCTGCTGTGCGCCTGCCAGGCGCTGGACTGCGACCCCGGGGCGCCCGGGGCGGCGGTGGCGGAGCTGCACGAGGCGCTGCGGGCTCGGGTTCCGGTGCTCGCCCAGGACCGTCCGCCGGCCACCGACCTGGCGGGGGCGCTGCCGCTGATCGCCGACGGCGACGTAGCCGCGATCATGGCGCGCGTCGCGGCAGCCTGAGCGCGCGCAGACGCCGCCGGTCAGCGGACCTTGCGGCGCGCTACCAGGCCTGGGCGCAGCCGCAGTGGGGGCAGTCGACCGACGTGCAGACCAGCGCGCGAAACACGAAGCCGCACTCGCACGTGTAGATCGCCTCGTCGTGCGAGACGCCCGCGTCGCGCTGACGCTGCGTGATCGCCGAGCCGCGATCCGGCTCGGCGCTCGCCGACGCGACGGTTGCGAGCCGTGCTCCGCGACGACGCATGATCCTGCCGGCGCGGTGGGTTGTGGTTCTTGCAGGCACTTTCTCTGACCAATAACGACGAGATCGGCAGAAGGTTTCGCGCTGCACATTGAGATTCCTTGAAGCAACCGCTGCTCAAGTGACGGTGTGTGACAATCACGTGCGGCATGGATCCGAGGCGCAAGCGCACTATTCGCCTGACGGTCGCCCTGACCGCCGCTCTGCTGCTGGCGACGGCGCTGGTGTACACGAGCTTCAGCGCCGGACACGACGAGCTCACCGCCTCCCAACTGCTCAAGCGCGCGCGGCCGGGCCAGACCTACATCCTGGCCGGAACCGTGCTGGCCGGCTCGGTGCGCCACGAGGGCGCCGCGCTGCTGTTCAGGATCCGCGATCCAAAGCTCCACGTTTCTGTGCCGGTGCGCTATACCGGCGAGGTCCCGGATCCGTTCGCCGCCGGGCGCGGGGTGCTGGTCAACGTGCAGGAGGGGGGGCCGACAGGGTTCGTGGGCGACGCAGGCACGCTGACGACCAAATGCCCGTCCAAGTACCAGGCCGCCGCCACGTATTGACGGGGCGCGCTGACAGCTGATGGCCACCGCGGGTCGACTGCTGCTGATCCTGGCGCTCGTGTGCGCCGTCTACGGGCTGGGTGCGTCGCTGTACGGCGCCCGCGCTGACCGTCGCGTCTGGGTCGACTCGGGCCGCCGCGCGATGTACGCGATCGCGGGGATGGCGGCGATCGCGTTCGTGATCCTCGACATCGCGTTCATCACCTCGGACTTCTCCTACGACATCGTCGCCAGCGGCTCCAGCACGACCACGCCGCTGTTCTACCGCGCAGCCGCGGTCTGGTCCACACAACAGGGATCGCTGCTGCTGTGGATCATGCTGATGTCCTTCTGGGCCAGCCTGTCGCTGTTCTTCACCCGCCGCCGGGTGCGCGAGATCGTCCCCTACGCGCAGGCGACGATGTTCGGCTTCTCGATCTTCTTCGTCGCGCTGACGGTCCTGTTCGCCAACCCGTTTGCGACCAACTCGGCGGGGTTGACGGAGGGCGCCGGCCTGGACCCGTTGCTGCGCCACACGACGATGATGGTCCACCCGCCGATGCTGTACTCGGGCTACACGCTGCTGCTGGTGCCGTTCAGCTTCGCGGTCGGGGCGCTGATCAGCGGACGGCTCGGGGCCGAATGGCTGCAGGTGACCCGCCGCTTCGCGCTCGCCGCCTGGCTGTGCCTGGGAATCGGGATCCTGTTGGGCGCGCGGTGGTCCTACACCGAGCTGGGGTGGGGGGGCTACTGGGCGTGGGACCCGGTCGAGAACGCGGCGCTGATGCCGTGGCTGTGCGCCACCGCGTTCATCCACTCGATCATGATCCAGGAGAAGCGCGGGATGTTGAGGGTGTGGAACGCGTCGCTGGTGCTCGCGACCGGATGCCTGGCGATCGTCGGCACCTTCCTGGTCCGCTCGGGGATCCTCAGCTCGATCCACGCGTTCGTCTCCGATCCGACGCTCAACACCTCGTTCGTGGCGCTGATCTCGGTGATGGTGATCGGCTCGATCGGGCTCGTGGTCTGGCGGCGCGAGAGCCTGCGCAGCGAGGCGCGGCTGGACTCGCTGCTGTCGCGCGAGGCCGTGTTCCTGATCCAGAACCTGGTCCTCGTGGCGGTGACCGCGGTGATCTTCTGGGTCACGTTCTTCCCGCTGATCTCGGAGGCGATCACCGGCACCCAGATCTCCGTCGGTCCGCCCGCGTTCCGCCCGTTCGTCGTGCCGCTGGCGCTGGTCGTCGTGCTGCTGTCCGGCGTCGGGCCGATCATCGCTTGGCGTCGGGTGACGGTCGCCAAGCTGCGCCGCGGCTTCGCCTTCCCGTGCGCGGCGGGCGCGGTGACGCTGCTGGCGCTGGCCCTGTTCGGCGGCGCGACCGCGCACCTGTTCGCCTACCTGATGTTCGGTTTCGGCGCGTTCGTGGCGGCCAGCGTGGCGCAGGAGTTCTTCCGCGGCACTCGCGCGCGGCGCGCGATGACCGGGGAGCCGGCGCCGATCGCGCTGCTGGCGCTCGTGCGCCGCAACCGCCGGCGCTACGGCGGCTACATCGTCCATCTGGGTGTCGCGATCGCGCTGGTCGGCGTGGCCGCGTCGACCTCGTTCCAGCATCAGCGCCAGGCGACCATCGGGCCCGGACAGAGCGTCCAGATCGACGGCTACACGGTCAAGTACGTGCGCCCGATCGCCAGCGCGACGCCCGAGAAGATCTCGCTCGGGGCGATCCTCGCCCTGAGTCGCGACGGCCGGCCGGTGGCCCGGGTCGCGACCAGCTACGGCCTGTATCCGTCGCAGGACGGCGCCCATCCCGTCGGACGCTTCTTCAACGGCTCGCAGGAGACCAGCGTCGGGCTGCGGTCGTGGCCGCTGTGGGACTTCTGGGCGGCGATCCGCCCGAACATCCAGCCGCTCAACGGACTGATCGCGCGGGGAGACGCGCTCGTCGGCAAGCTGCTCGCGCAGGATGCGCAGCTGCCGGTCTCCCAGCAGGCCTCCGCGCTGAACGTCGCCTACTCCCTGCGCGACGCCGCGATCCGCGAACTGGCTCGGCGGTTCGTCTCAACGCCGTGGAAGGCGACGTTCCTGTTCGAGGTCTCGCCGCTGGTGATGTGGCTGTGGCTCGGCGCGATCATCGCCGCCTTCGGCGGGCTGGTGGCGCTGTTGCCGCTGCCGCCGGTGCGCGTCGGCCGCCGGCGGCGCTCGCTCGTGCCGCTGGGGCCAAGCGACGCCGGCGCCTCGGGGTCGCCGCGGTCGCCCGGCTCGCGCCCCGAGCATCGACGCGAGCGGGAGCTGGTGTAGCCGTGTCGTACCTGCTCGTGCTGGTGGTCGTAGCAGCTGCCGTGTATCTGATCTCGGGGCCGCTGCGCGCCGCGCGAAGCACGGCCGCGCCCGCGGCGGCATCCGACCAGCTGGCCGAGCTGGAGGCCGCGCGTGACGCCAAGTACCTGGAGATCCGCGATGCGGAGCTGGACCTGCGGACCGGCAAGCTGTCGGACGCCGATCACCGGGCGATCGACGGCGCGCTACGAACCGAGGCGATCGAGATCCTGCACCGGATCGACGACGCCCGCGAGCTGCCCGACGACGCCCGCGACCGGCTAGCATCGAGCCCGTGACAGCGATCCTCGATCTCGTCCAGGTCGTCCTGTCGGTGGGCCTGATCTTCCTGATCCTGATGCACTCGGGCAAGGACGCGGGGCTGTCGGGCGCGTTCGGAGTCGGCACCGGCATGGGACCGGTCGGCGGCGGGTCGCTGGTCGAGCGCAACCTGAACCGCTGGACGATCGCGTTCGCGATCGCGTTCGTGATCAACACGATCGTCCTGATCAAGATCTCTTGACGATGCTCGCGCGGCGGCTGGGGCGCAGGTGGCTCCCGGTGGCGTGTGCGCTGGCGGCGGTGGCCTGTGGAGGGCAGGCGGTCGCCGGGGCGAGCGCGGCGGCCACTGTGGATCAGGCGGTCACGGCGGGGTCGGACGCAACGGCCGCGCCCACGGCCGGCGCTGCCTCCGCGGCCAGCGGCGACTGGACCCAGTTCGACTACGACGCCCAGCGCTCCGGTGTCGGCCCTGCAGCGACGGGAATCGACGCCGCCGACGTCGGAAGGCTACGGCTGCGAGCGGTCAGGATCGACGGGATCGCCGACTCGTCCGCGGTCGCGTTGGCTGGGGTGAAGCTCGATGGCTCCCGACACGACCTGATCGCGGTCACCACCAGCTACGGCGATACGATCGCGATCGATCCCGCGAGCGGGCGCCGGCTCTGGGAATTTCGCCCGGGCGGCGTAAACGCCTCGCCCGGGAACCCGCAGGTCACGACCGCGACGCCGATCATCGACCCCGACCGGCGGTTCATCTACACCGCCAGCCCGAACGGGGTGATCCACAAGTTGTCGGTCTCGACCGGCACGCAGGTGTGGGCGCGCTCGGTGACGTTCGACCCTGGCCACGAGAAGCTCGCCTCGGCGCTGAACATCGACGGGGGGCGGCTGGTGGTCGTCACCGGCGGCTACATCGGCGACCCCCCGCCGTACGACGGTCACGTGGTGACGATCGATCGAGCCAGCGGCCGGATCGGTCACGTCTGGAACAGCGAGTGCTCGGACCGGCACGCACTGATCCGCGCCGCCTCCTGCCCGGTCACGAACACCAGAGGCGACAACGCGATCTGGGCCCGAGCCGGAGCCGTGATCGAGCCCGGCAGCGGCAGGATGCTGGTGGCGACCGGAAACGGCCCGTTCAACGGCCGCACCAGTTGGGGCGACAGCGTGCTCGAGCTGTCGCCGGACGCGAGCTCGCTGCTGCACAACTGGACGCCACGCAACCAGCAACAGCTCAGCGGCAGCGACGTCGATGTCGGCAGCACGGCTCCGGCGCTGCTGCCGACGCGCGGCGGCCCGGCGCTGGCCGTGCAGGGCGGCAAGGACGGCCGCCTGCACCTGCTCGACCTCGCGCAGCTGGACGGGACCCGCGGCGGCGCCTCGGCGCGGCTGGGGGGCGAGCTGTCTGAGACCTCCGCGCCCCGCGGTGCCGAGGTGTTCACGGCTCCCGCCGTGTGGAGCTCCGCGCGGCGCGTGCTGGTGTTCGTCGCTGACGGCTCGGGCACGGCCGCTTACCGCCTGGTCGGTGGCCGCCGGCCGCGGCTGGCGCAGGTTTGGCAGGACGGAGAGGCGGGGACCAGTCCCGTGCTGGCCGGTGGCCTGCTGTACGTCTATGACCCGGGCGGCAGGATCGCGATCAGGCGACCGCTGACCGGCGCTCTGCTGCGCAGCCTGCCCGCCGGGGCCGGGCACTGGAACAGCCCGATCGTGGTCGGCGGGCGAATCATCGAGCCGACCGGGGCCTACGGGTCCGACGCCTCGTCGAGCACCATAGACATCTACCACCTGCCGGGTCGGTAGCCGCGGCGGCGCGGCGCGCGGATCCGCGCGCGCGGCTGTTCGCACAGCGGTCGAGCGGGCGCTGTGCGACCACCCAAAGGGAATAACATTGCGCGCCACAGTGACCTCCGAGCGAACCCAGGTGGCGATCATCGGAGCCGGTCCCGCGGGCCTGCTGCTCGGACAGCTTCTGCACCGCCAGGGGATCGAGGCGGTGATCCTCGAGGCGCGCAGCCGAGACTACGTCGAGGCGCGGATCCGGGCGGGCGTGCTGGAGCATGGGACGATCGAGGCGCTGCGCGACGCCGGCGCCGCGGAGCGGATGGACCGCGAGGGCCTGCTGCACGGCGGCATCTACCTGTGCTTCGACAACGAGCGCCACCACGTCCCGATGAGCGAGCTGACCGACGGGCGATCGGTGATGATCTACGGGCAGACGGAGGTCGTCAAGGACCTGATCGCGGCCCGGCTGCGCGAGGGCGCACCCCTGCGCTTCGAATGCTCCGACGTCGCCCCGACCGCGCTGGACACCGACGCGCCGGTCGTTCGCTACACGCACGACGGCGGCGAGCGTGAGCTGCGCTGCGAAATCGTCGCCGGGTGTGATGGCTTCCACGGCGTCTGCCGCGCCTCGATCCCGCCCGACCGCCTGAAGGTCTGGGAGCGCGAGTATCCCTATGCGTGGCTGGGGATCCTGGCGGACGTGCCGCCATCCACCGACGAGCTGATCTACGCGTACAGCGACCGCGGCTTCGCGCTGCACAGCATGCGCTCGCCGACGCTCAGCCGGCTGTACGTGCAGGTCGCGCCCAGCGAGGACCTCGACGAGTGGCCCGACGAGCGGATCTGGTGCGAGCTGCACGCCCGGCTGGCGAGCGCCGACTGGGAGCTGACCGAGGGGCCCGTGCTGGAGAGGGGGATCACGCCGATGCGCAGCTTCGTCGCAGCGCCGATGCGCCACGGCTCGCTGGTGCTGGCGGGGGACGCGGCGCACATCGTGCCGCCGACAGGCGCCAAGGGCCTGAACCTGGCGGTCGCCGACGTGACCGTGCTCGCCCACGCGCTGGCCGACCATTTCCAGACCGGCTCCGACACGGCCCTCGAGGAGTACTCGGAGCGGTGCCTGGCGCGCGTCTGGCGCGCGCAGCACTTCTCCTGGTGGATGACGACGATGATGCACACCGATCCGGCCGACGACGAGTACGGCCGGCGCCTACAGCGCTCGCAGTTGGATTACGTGACGCGCTCGACCGCGGCGGCGACCTCGCTGGCCGAGAACTACGTGGGACTGCCGCTGTGGCGAACGGCGGTGGGCGTCGATGGCTGAACTGACGACGCTGCCCGAGGCGATCGCCGAATTGGTGCACGACGGCGACTCGGTTGCGCTGGAGGGGTTCACGCATCTGATCCCGTTTGCGGCCGGTCACGAGATCCTGCGCCAGGGCCGCCGCGAACTGGAGCTGATCCGGATGACGCCGGACATCCTGTATGACCAGATGATCGGTGCCGGCGCGGCCCGCAGGCTGGTGTTCTCCTACGGTGGCAACCCGGGCGTCGGCTCGCTGCACCGCTTCCGCGACGCGATCGAGCACGGCTGGCCCCATCCGATCGAGATCGAGGAGCACAGCCACGCCGGGATGGCCAACCGCTACGCGGCCGGCGCGGCTCGACTTCCGTTCGCGGTGATGCGCGGCTACGTCGGCACCGACCTGGCGCCACGGACGCGCGTGGAACCGATCATCTGCCCGTTCACCGGCGAGCACCTGGTGGCCGTGCCGGCGCTGCGCCCGCAGGTCGCGATCGTGCACGCTCAGGAGGCAGACCGCGACGGCAACGTGCACCTGTGGGGGATCCCCGGGGTGCAGAAGGAGGCCGTGTTGAGTGCGGATCGAGCGCTGGTGACCGTCGAGCGGATCGTCGACGAGCTCGAGCCGCGCCCGGGCGGCGTCGTGATCCCCGGCTGGGTCGTGGACGCGGTCGCCGAGGCCGCCGGGGGCTCGCAGCCGTCATACAGTCTCGGGATGACGGCGCGCGACAACGACTTCTACCGCGCCTGGGATCGTCTCAGCCGTGATCGCGACGAGTTCGAGGCCTGGATGCGCGAGCACGTGCTGGATGGGGTGAGCGCATGACAACCACCGCGGCGGAGCCCGCCACCGCCGACGAGGTCCAGACCGTCGTTGCCGCCCGCCTCCTACGCGACGCCAGGTCGGTGTTCATCGGCGTCGGGCGCCCGAGCACCGCCGCGATTCTCGCGCGCATGGTCCACAATCCGCGCCTTGTGCTGGTCTATGAGTCGGGCACGATCGGCGCCAAGCCGCAGCGGATCCCGCTCTCGATCGGCGACGGGGAGCTGGCCCAGACGGCCGACGCGGTCGTCTCGGTGCCGGAGATGTTCAACTACTGGATCGGGCCCGGTCGTGTCCAGGTCGCATTCCTGGGCGCCGCGCAGGTCGATCGGCTCGGGAACCTGAACTCGACCGTGATCGGCGACTACGAGCATCCCCGCACCCGGCTCCCCGGCGCCGGCGGCGCGCCGGAGATCGCCGCGTGTTGCCAGGAAGTCGTCGTGATCGCGCCGCACACGCTGCGCACGTTCGTGCCGCGACTGGACTTCCGCACCACGGTCGGCTACGGCGACGGGCCCGGAGACCGCGAGCGGCTCGGCTTCGGCGGCCGCGGGCCGACGGCGGTCGTGACCGATCTGGGCGTGCTCGAGCCCGACCCGGAGACCCGCGAGCTGCGCCTCGCGCAGATCCATCCCGGCGTCGAGGTCGAGCAGATCCAGGCGGCGACCGGCTGGGAGCTGGCCGTCACCGACCGGCCGTTGCCGACGCCGCCCCCGACCGACGAGGAGCTGTCCGCCCTGCGGCAGCTGCTCAGCCGATGACATCGACACCCACCGACACCGAGAGCCACAGATGAGCACCGAACCCAAGACCGCCGGCGAGAACAGCCGGGCGACGATCTATGACCCGATCATCGACACGCCGGGCAACTACCTGCGCGACCCGGAGGGCATGCACCCTCCGCTCGACTCCCCGGCGTACAAGTCGACCCAGCTGCGCCACCCAAAGCAGCCGCTGATCTATCTCCCCAACACGATCACCGAGATCACCGGGCCGGCGCTGGGCGAGGTGACCTCGCTGTCGCCCGATGACTCCGATCTGACCGCCCAGCACGAGGGCGAGCCGCTCGGCGAGCGAATCACCGTCTCCGGGCGCCTGTTCGACACCGAGGGCAAGCCCCTGCGCAGCACGCTGGTTGAGATCTGGCAGGCGAACGCCTCGGGTCGCTACAAGCACCGCTGGGACCGCTGGCCGGCGCCGCTGGACCCCAATTTCTCCGGTGCGGGGCGTTGTCTGACCGACGATCAGGGCCGCTACCGCTTCCTCACGATCAAGCCCGGCGCCTACCCGTGGGGCAACCATTACAACGCCTGGCGGCCGGCGCACATCCACTTCTCGCTGATGGGCCGCGCGTTTGCGCAACGGCTAGTGACGCAGATGTACTTCCCGGGTGACCCGCTGTTCCCGTATGACCCGATCTTCAACGCGGTCCGCGACGAGGCCGCGCGCGAACGGATGATCGCGAGCTTCTCGATCCATGAGACCCAGCCCGATTGGGCGCAGGCCTACGAGTTCGACATCTACCTGCGCGGACCCGCCGCGACGCCGTTCGAGGAGGCGCTGTGATCTTCCAGACGACGCCATCGCAGACGGTCGGACCGTACTTCGCGATCGGGATGCCGTGGCCGGAGGGGCCATTTGCCGCCCCGGAGGGGACGCCGGGGGCGTTCCGGATCTTCGGCGCGATCTACGACGGGGCGGGTGCGACGGTCCCCGACCATCTGATCGAAACCTGGCAGGCGGACCCGGACGGCCGGTTCGCTGACCTGCACGGTTACGGCGGCCGTTCGGAGCTGGCCGGCTTCCGCGGCTTCGCACGCCACGGCGCCGAGGACGGCGACGGTACCTATGAGATCGTGACCGTCAAGCCTGGGCGCGTCCCCGAGGCCGGCGGACGCCTGCAGGCGCCGCACATCGACCTGAGCGTTTTCGCACGAGGGATGCTGCACCGCTGCGTGACCCGGATCTACTTCGCCGACGAGGACGCAGCCAACGCCGAGGACCCGATCCTGGCGCTGGTCCCGGCGCAGCGGCGCGAGACGCTGCTGGCGGTTCCCGAGGACGGCGCCTACCGCTTCGACATCCGCCTCCAAGGCCCCGGCGAGACGGTCTTCTTTGACGTCTGAGGGTCCTGGGCTGTTCGCTGGGATCTACGCGCGCGGGGGCGCCGGCGCGCAGCTGACCGACCACGCCTGGGTGCAGGCGATGCTCGACGTCGAAGCGGCGCTGGCCCGCGCCTGCGCGCAGCTGGGGCTGATCCCGGCGGTGGCAGCGGACGAGATCGCCAGCGCCTGTCGCGTCGACCGGTTCGACCTGCAGGCGCTGAGCCAGGCTACCGCGGCAAGCGCCACTCCGGTGGTGGGGCTGGTGGCGGCGCTGCGGGCGGCGGTGGGGCAGGCGGCACGGCCGTACGTCCACCTGGGCGCCACCAGCCAGGACATAGTCGACACGGCTCTGATGCTGGTCGCTCGGCGGACGCTCGAGCCGCTGCTCGACGACGCGCGCGCTGTCGCAGATGCCGCCGCCCGGCTCGCCGACGAGCATCGCGCCACGCCGATGATCGGTCGCACGCTGCTCCAGCAGGCGCTGCCGACGACCTTCGGCCTGCGGGCGGCGGGCTGGTTGGACGGTCTGGACGGCGCCCGGTGGCGTCTTGCGCAGGTGCGCGACGAGGTGCTGGCGGTGCAGATGGGCGGCCCGGTCGGGGGCCGCGCGCCCGCCGTCGCGGCTCGCGTCGCGGCGCTGCTGGCGCTGTGCGAGCCGCCGCTGCCGTGGCAGCCGATCCGGCTGCGTCCGGCGCAGCTGGCAGCCGCTCTGGGAGGATTGTGCGGTGTGCTGGCCAAGATCGCGCGCGACGTGACGCTGCTCGCCCAGCAGGAGGTCGGCGAGGTCCGCGAGGGCGGCGGCACGGCGGCGACCGGGGGTGGCGGCTCGAGCTCGATGGCGCACAAGCGAAACCCGGTCGCCGCGGTCTCGGTCCTGGCCTGCGCGCGGCGAGCCCCCGGCCTGGTCAGCACCGTGCTGGCGAGCATGGAGCAGGAGCACGAGCGCGCGGCGGGCGCCTGGCAGGCGGAGTGGGGGACCCATACCGAGCTGCTGTCGCTGACCGGCTCGGCCGCCGCCTGGGGCCGTGAGCTGCTCGAGGGACTCGAGATCGACGCCGAGCGGATGGGAGCCAATCTCAAGGACGCGCCGACCGGTGCGGAGCCGCTCCCCGAGGGATGCGACGAGCTGATCGACCGCGCGCTGGAGGGCCACCGGAGGTGACCGCGGTGGCGCTCGCATCCGACGCGTACGGCCCCGCCGATGCACCGATCCTGCTGCTGGGCGGCTCGCTCGGGACGACCCGTGAGATGTGGGCGCCGCAGGTGGCGTCGCTGGCGGCGGCCGGGCACCGCGTGATCGCCTTCGACCACCGCGGCCACGGCGGCTCGCCGGCGCCGGACGGTCCCTACCGGATCGCCGACCTGGGCGGCGACGTGCTGACGCTGATGGACCGTTTCGGGGTGGCGCGCGCGAGCTACTGCGGGCTGTCGATCGGCGGCTTCGTCGGCCAGTGGCTCGCGATCAACGCGCCCGATCGGATCGAGCGGCTGGTGCTGATCTGCACCGCCGCCCATCTGCCGCCGGCGCAAGGCTGGCACGAGCGCGCGGCGCAGGTGCGCGCCGGTGGTTCGCCGGCCGTCGTCGCAGACGCCGTGGTCGGCCGCTGGTTCACGCAAGGCTGGGCAGCCGCTCACGGCGACGAGGTCGCCCGCCACCGCGAGATGATCTGCGCCACTCCTGCCGAGGGCTACGCGGGCTGCTGCGAGGCGATTGCGGGGATGGACCTGCGCGACGGCCTGCCGTCGATCACTGCGCCGACACTGGTGATCGCCGGCCGCCAGGATCCGTCGATCCCGCCCGAGCACGGCGCCGCGATCGCCGCCGCGGTGCCCGACGCGCGCGCCGAGGTGCTCGACCCGGCCGCGCATCTGGCCAGCGTCGAGCGGGCGGCCGAGGTGAGCGCGCTGATCGGCGAGCACCTGTCATGAGCGACGACCTGCACGACGCCGGGATGCAGGTGCGACGCGAGGTGCTCGGCGACGAGCACGTCGACCGGGCCATCGCCCGCACGACCGAGTTCACGGCCCCGTTTCAGGAGTACATCACCCGCGCCGCCTGGGGCAGCGTCTGGGCTCGCGACGGGCTCGACCGTCGCATGCGCAGCGCGATCACGCTGACGGCGCTGACGGCGCTGGGGCGCGAGAACGAGATCGAGATGCACGTCCGCGCCGCGCTGCGCAACGGCCTGACTGGAGCGGAGATCGCGGAGGTGCTGCTGCAGACGGCCGTCTATGCGGGCGTGCCGGCCGCCAACTCGGCGTTCGCGATTGCCCAGCGGGTGATCGACGGCGAACCCCCCGGACCCTGACGCCCGTCTCGGACCGTCACTTGTCCTGTCACGGCCCCTGGGTCGCGACGGTGACCCCGTGGATGTCCTGGATCTCGAGCAACTCGCCGGGCGGTTCCCCGGTCAGCAGCCAGCCGTCGCGCCGCGGCCGGACGGTACCCTGCCGCGCGAGCTCTGACAGCGAGCTGGTGACGGTCGGGCGCCGTGCCGCCACGAGGTCGGCGAGCACCGTGTGGGTCAGACGGACCGGGAGCACGATCCCCGCGCTGCCGACCCGGCCCCAGCGCGCCGCGAAATGCCAGAACAGCATCTGCAAGCGGACGATCACGCGCGCCTGGTGGACGATCGCCATGTTGACCGCCAGGTTCATCGTGCGCTCGAGCGCCCGCCCGACCAGCGTCCCGGTCAGCTGCGGGTAGTCGGCGAAGCGCAGCGCCACCGCCTCGTCCAGCAGCGCGATCCTGGCCGGCGTCAGCACCCGCCAGCCGGTCTCCTGGGCCAGCGCCGCCTGGCTGTCCGGCCCCTGCCACGGGCGCAGCAGGTCGCCCTCGCCGAGCAACTCGGCGCCGAAGCGCCCGTCGACGCCGACTCTGCGCAGCAGCAGCCCGTCGAGCACCAGCAGACCGATCCCGCGCTGCAACGCGCCGGCCGCCTCGGCCGGGGTCCAGGCACCGCGCCCCAGCTGCATCAGCGGCGCCGTGCAGCGTTCGATCGCGAGCGCGCGCAGCTGGGGAGCCAGCGTGTCGGCCAGCTCTGGATCCTCGAGCAGCACCCGGCACTCGAGGTCGGATTGGGGTCGGCGGTCGGGCAGCAATCTGGAGTATGTGGCACGTGGCGGTCGGTCCGCACGCCTGGACCGCGCGCGTAGACTTCCCATATGTCCGAGTCCTACGCGCGGGGCGCCACGACCGAGCCGCTGCTGACCGACACGATCGGCCGCAATCTCGAGCGCGCGGTGCAGCGATTCGGTGACCGCGACGCGCTGATCGACTGCGCGCAGAGCCGTCGCTACACGTACGTGCAGTTGGCGCAGGCGGTCGACGGGCTCGCGCGGGCGCTGCTCGCGGCCGGGATCGTGAAGGGCGACCGGGTCGGGATCTGGAGCCCGAACCGAGCCGAGTGGACCCTGACCCAGTACGCGACCGCGAAGCTGGGCGCGATCCTGGTCAACGTCAACCCGGCCTACCGGACCGCCGAGCTCGAGTACGCGCTGGCGCAGTCAGGCTGCCGGATGCTGGTCGCCGCGTCGCAGTTCAAGGGGGCCGACTACGGCGCCATGATCGCGCAGGTACGACCCGGCTGCGAGCAGCTGGAGCGTGTCGTGCTGCTCGACGGGCCCGAGTGGGACGAGCTGCTGAGCGGCGCGAGCGGCGTCGGCGAAGACGAGCTGCATGCCAGAGCCGACTCGCTGAAGCCGACTGACCCGATCAACATCCAGTACACGAGCGGCACGACGGGCTTTCCCAAGGGCGCGACGCTGACGCACGTCAACGTTCTCAACAACGCGTTCTTCGTCGGCGAGCACTGCCGCTACACGCACGAGGACCGTGTCTGCATCCCGGTGCCCTTCTACCACTGCTTCGGGATGGTGATGGGCAACCTCGGCGCGACCACGCACGGCGCGGCGATGGTGATCCCGGCACCCTCGTTCGACGCGGAGGCGACGCTGCGAGCCTGCGCTCAGGAGCGATGCACCTCGTTGTACGGCGTGCCGACGATGTTCATCGCGATGCTCGACCACCCGAGCTTCGCGCACCACGACCTCAGCTCGCTGCGGACCGGGATCATGGCCGGCTCGCCGTGCCCGATCGAGGTGATGAAGCGCGTGATCGAGCAGATGCACATGGGGGAGGTGGGGATCGCGTATGGGATGACCGAGACCTCGCCGGTCTCGACGCAGACGAGGTTCGACGACCCGGTGGAGCTGCGCGTCGGGTCGGTTGGGAGGGTGCACCCGCACGTCGAGATCAGGATCGTCTGCACCGACGACGGGTCGACCGTGCAGCGGGGCGAGCCAGGGGAGCTGTGCACGCGCGGCTACAGCGTGATGGCCGGCTACTGGAACGATCCCGAGCGAACCGCAGAGGCGATCGACTCCGATGGCTGGATGCACACGGGCGACCTGGCGACGATGGACTCAGACGGCTACGTCAACGTCGTCGGGCGCAGCAAGGACATGGTGATCCGCGGCGGCGAGAACGTGTATCCGCGCGAGGTCGAGGAGTTCCTCTACGGCCATCCGGAGATCGCCGACGTGCAGGTCATCGGCGTGCCGGACGCGCGCTACGGGGAGGAGTTGATGGCATGGGTCGTGGCGCGGCCCGGCGGATCGGTGGATGCCGACTCGGTGCGAGCCTTCTGCCAGGGCCGGATCGCGCACTACAAGATCCCGCGCTACGTCATGCAGGTCGACGGCTTCCCGATGACGATCACCGGCAAGATCCAGAAGTTCAAGCTGCGCGAGCGGGCGATCGAGGAGCTGGGGCTCGCCGACGCGGCGGCGGTTCGCACCGCCTGACGCGCTCGGCCTCCCGACGGGAGCCCGCACATTCGCACCGTCTACGCACGCCAAGGGCTCCCGACGGGAGCCCTTACATTCGACTTAGCGTCATCCGACGGTCGTCTTGCAGACGGGGCGCATCCTTAGCTCGTCCCCGAAGCAAAGGAGCGCCACATGACCGCCGTATTCATCCTTCTCGCCGTTCTCTGCGCACTCGTCGTGCTCGCGGCAACGGTGCCTCTGGCCCGCGCGATCGCCGTGTCCGAGGCCGATAATCGCAGCCTCGAGCCGCGGCGCGTCCCACGGCCGGCACCGCAGCCGCAGCCGCGCCCGCAGCGCTCGCGTGGCTACGCGCCGGCCCGTCCGGCCGCCTAACGGTACCCACCCGAACTCAGTGGTTCGTTCACCGCGGCCCGGGGAAGCTCCCCGGGCCGCGCCGCCGCTGTCCGCGCTCAGGCGGCCGGCCGCCTGCCCGCAATCAGGCAGAGTGGCTGTGGTCAGCTCGGCTTGTGGTTCTTGACGTTGACGCCGCGGCCGTCGTTGCCGAGGCCGTGGTAGCGGTATTTGGGGCCGCCCTTCTTGGTCGGCTTGCCGAAGCCGACGCCGGCCGACTCCAGTGCGCCGACGACCTGGTCCAGGCGATGGTGGGGGTAGCTCTCGAAGCCGACGTTGTTCGGCAGCTTGCCCTGCGCGTACCGGGCCAGCGCGCGATGCTCGGCCTCGGTCCCGAGGATCTCGCCGGCGTACCTGGCGAGCGTCGGGCTGCCGGCCGCGGAGAAGACGGTGATCCCGATCAGGTAGGCGTTGATGAACAGCGTCTCGGCGGTCTCGATCACCGCGGCGACGTCCTTGACCGTCGGGCCGAACAGCGCGTCGGGCAGGTAGAAGTCGGACGTCAGCGGCTTGAAGCCCGCCTTGTGCAGGAACTGCCGGTGATAGAACTCCTCGACCGCAGCGGCCCGAATCACGTCCTTGATCTGGTGCGGGATCGCGTGCCCGTCCTTCTCCAGCACCGCGCCGAGGTACGTGACCGCGAACGTCTCGGCGGTGACCGCAATCGTGCCCACCGTCTTGGCAGTGTCGGTCCCGGACTTCGCGGCCGCAAACGCGGTCCCGATCGGGTCCATCATGCCGATCGCACCGGCTAGCGCGGCGCCGCTCGCCGCGCGCTTGAGCAGCCGGCGGCGGGTCTCCGCGGGGGTCGAGGTGTCGCGCAGTACGTTGTCGAGCACGTCGAGGTGCTCGTGAGAGGCGGTCGGGGCGTGCCCGTCGTCGGCGTGGATCGCCGTAGTCATGGCACTAAGGGGATCGTTGGCGATCCGCGGCACGTCGCTCATGCTCGCTCCTTTTCTGATGATGCGGTCCCGGTCAGATACGCACTACCCGGGTAGTCTGGATCACAATCCGCGCGCGACCCGCCCGCGCCCACCCGGCTCGGCCGGACCGCCGCGGCGTTGACCGGCTCGCCGGCAGGCCGGACGCGCCCGGCAGGGCTGGACGAGTCGCTCAGCCGTCGACCGGCGTTGGGGCGGGCGGTCCGGCCGCGGGCGTGGCACCCACCTCGGAAGGGCGCGCGCCACCGAGATATGCGGCGACCACCGCGGGGTCGGCGCGGACCTGCTCGGGCGGCCCGTCGGCGATCACCCGCCCGAACTCCAGGACGACCACCCGGTCGCAGATCCCAAGCACGAGCCCCATGTCGTGGTCGATCAGCAGGGTCGATTGGCCGGCGTCGGCCAGCGCGCGCAGACGCCGCCCGAGGGCCTGGCTCTCGTTCGTGTCCAACCCGGCGGCCGGCTCGTCGAGGCACAGCAGCCGAGGGCGTGCCGCCAAAGCTCGGCCGAGCCCAACGAGCTTGCGCTGCCCCTCGGACAGCTCGGTCGGAAGCGCCGCCGCGACCCCGTCGAGGCCGAGCGCACGCAGCACCGATTCGGGCGCGTCGTCCCCGGCACCGCGGGCGATCGGGCCGGCCGCGACCCCGGCGCCCGCGGCCACCGCCAGGTTCTCCTGCACGTCGAGATCCTCGAACAGGTCGGTGCCCTGCCAGGTCCGGGCGCAGCCCAACCGCGCGATCCGGTGGCTGGACAGGCCACGCACCTCCTGCCCGCGCAGCTGCACGCTGCCGGTGCAGGCCACGAACCCGGTGACGGCGTCGATCAGCGTCGTCTTCCCGGCGCCGTTGGGGCCGATCAGGCCCACCAGCTCGCCTTCGCCGACCTCCAGTGCTACCTCGCGCAGAGCGTGCACCCCACCGAAGTCGACCGTCAGGCCGGAGATCGCCAGCACCGGGGCACGCGGCTCCGAGCCGGACGACGAGGAGCCACGAACCGCGGCCGCTGCGGGCGCCGGCTCGGGGGCCGGCTCGGCGGCCGGCGAAGGGCCGCGAGCGGCAGCCG
>JBOGYE010000199.1:0-16073 GCA_050696635.1 Solirubrobacteraceae bacterium
CTGCGGCGGCGGGCCAGCGAACGCGGCTGCGGCGGCGGGCCAGCGAACGCGGCGGCGGCGGACGGCCAGCGAACGCGGCGGCGGCGGACCCAACCCGGCGGCCCCAGCGGACGGACCGCCGGCCCTCAGGCCGCTGCGGCGACCTGGTGCACGTACTCGCTCAGCGCCCGGCTGGTGGCGCTCAGCGCGTCGGCCAGTTCGGTGTGCACGTCGGCCGCCTCGGCGGGCACCGATCCGCCGTCGGCAAGCGCGCACAGGCTGTTGCTCAGCTCGCTGATCCGGGTCGCGCCGACGGTCGCCGCCGAGCCCTTGAGCCCATGGGCCAATGCGCGCAGGCGGCTCGCGTCGCGCGCCTGGATCGCGGTCAGCAGCGCGGGCACCCGCTCCGCCGCCTGGTCAAGGAACATCACCGCCAGCGCAGCCTCCGTGTCGGGGTCGTCGAGCTCCGACAGCGGCACCGGATCGAACACCGCAGCGCGCGGCGGCGACCCGGGAAGCATCAGCGTCGGCGTGCGCTCGATCAGCGTCTGCAGGGTCTGCTGGCGCAGCGGCTTTGACATGTAGTCGTCCATCCCGGCCTCCAGGCAGCGCTGGCGATCGCCCTCCAGCGCGTGCGCGGTCAGCGCGACGATCGGCGTGTGGCGACGCTCGCCGTCACGGCGGCGAATCACGCGCGTGGCGGTGTAGCCGTCGACCTCGGGCATCTGACAATCCATGAAGATGGCCGCATACTGCACCCGCCCGCTCATCGTCACGGCCTCGCGTCCGTCGCAGGCGACGTCGACCTCGAAGCCCATCGAGGACAGCAGCCGCACCGCGGCGAACTGGCTGACGTCGTTGTCCTCTGCAAGCAGGACCCGGGGGCGCCCGTCGTGCAACTGGGTATCGGCCGAGTCGCGGCGAGCGCGGGCGTGAGCCGGCACCGGCCCGCGTCCAGGCTCGCGCCGCAGCATCCGCAACAGCTCGTCGTGCAGCCGCGATGGGCGCACCGGCCGCGACAGCTGGGCGTCGACGCCGGCGGCGCGCGCGCTCTCGCCGTCGAGCGGCTGCGCGCAGATCGCGATCAGGCGCGTCGAGCGCAGCGCCGGCTCGGTGCGGATCCGTCGCGCCAGCTCGAGGCCCGGCATGCCCGGCAGCTCGAGCTCGATCAACGCCGCCTCATAGGGCGCACCGGCGTGGGCGGCGCGGCGCAGACGCTCCAGCGCATCGGCCCCGTCCTCGGCGGTGTCCGGGATCATCCCCCAGCTCGCAAGTCGACCGGCCAGCAGCCGGCGCTGCTCGCCGGGGCGATCGACCGCCAGTACCCGCGTGCCGGTCAGGTCCGCGTCGCCGAGCTCAGAACCGATGCCGTCGCTGGGCTCGTAGGGGAGGGTGAACCAGAACCGGCTGCCGCGCCCGGGCTCGGAGTCGCATCCGACCTCGCCGCCCATCAGCTCGACCAGCTGCTTGGAGATGCACAACCCTAGTCCGGTCCCTCCATAGCGTCGGGTCGTGGTGGCGTCGGCCTGGGAGAAGGGGCGGAAGAGCTCCGCCAAGCGGTCGGGCGCGATCCCGATCCCGGTGTCTGAGACCTCGAAGCGCAGGCGGGGCTCGCCTGTCCCATCGTCGTGCAGGCCGGCAGACACCCGCACCTCGCCCGCGCTGGTGAACTTGACCGCATTGGACAGCAGGTTGAGCAGCACCTGGCGCACGCGGTTGCCGTCAGCGCGCACCGTCTCGGCAAGTTCGGCGGAAACGACCGTGTCGAGCACCAGCGCCCGCTCGGCCGCCTTGGCGCCGACGATCTCGCAAACGTCGGCGAGCGCCTCGCGGATCGCGAGGTCCTCCGCAACTATCTCGAGCTTTCCGGCCTCGATCTTGGAGAAGTCGAGGATGTCGGAGATCACCCGCATCAGGGCCTCAGCCGAGGTCATCGCCACCTGTGCGTACTCGCGCTGCTCGGGGTCCAGGTTGGTGTTGAGCAGCAGCTCGGCCATCCCCACGACGCCGTTCAGCGGCGTGCGGATCTCATGGCTCATGTTGGCGACGAACTCGGACTTCAGGCGCGAGGCCTCCAGCGCGCGCTCGCGGCTGGCGCGCAGGTCCTGCTCCATCCGCAGGCGCTCGGTTACGTCGCGCCAGACGGTGAACGCTCCCGCGATCCGCCCTTCCTCGGGGCGGTAGGGGAGGACGTCGACCGCGAACGTGCGCCCGTCGCCGTTTGTGTACTCCAGCGAGCCGTGCTCGCCGGCCAGCGCACGGCGGATCGGCTCCTCGAGCAGGTGCAGCCGCTCTGGCGGCGTGCACTGGGACAGCAGCCGTCCCTGGAGCTGGTCCCGCGCCAGCCCTAGCTGCGCGATCAGCGCGCCCTGCAACAGCGTGCAGCGCAGCTCCCTGTCGTACAGCACGATCATCGTGTCCGGCAGGCTCGACAGCAGGATCCCCTGGCGCGTTTCGATCTCTTCGCGGGCGGCCTGCGCGGCGCGTTCGGCGGTCACATCCTGGGTCGTGCCGACCATCCGGGCGGGTAGTCCCGCGACCGGGTCTGCGGCGACGAAGGTGCCACGGATCCATAGGGTCCTCACACCGAACTCGGGCAGCGCCACCCTGTACTCGTCCACGAACGCCGTCCGCGCCTCGAGTTGGCGCGGCATCGTCAGCGCGATCCGCTCGCGATCGTCGGGGTGAACGATGTCGATCAGCTGCTCGAACGACGGCACCGGAGCGTCGGGCGCGAGCCCATGCAGCTGTAGCTGCTGGGCCGACCAGGACGCCTCGTAGGTGTCCAGATTCCAGGACCAGCTGCCCACTCGCGCCGTGGCCTGCGACTCGTCGAGCGCAGCGCGCAGGCGCGCGGAGTCGGAGAGGTCGCTCACACCTCTGGTTGATCGGCAGCCGTGTTGCAGACTGGCGCCGCTGGACAGAAGTACTAGATGGTTGATTCCGCGGCCGCGTGGTGCCGGGGGATCCGGCTCAGATCATCCAGCACGCGGGGCCGTGGAATCAACCATCTAGTGCAGTTGCGCTAGCCCTGGTGCTCTGGGGGCCGGTCGCCAGCAGGTTGGCTTGGACCCTGGCCAAATGCGCCTCCATCATCGCCACCGCCTGCTCGGGCTCACGCGCGCACAGCGCGGCGACCAGCTGCTCGTGGTCTGACTGGTAGGCGGCGCGTCGCTCGCTCGAGTCGTTGCGCCGCTTCAGGTTGCCCCAGATCTCGCCCTGGCGAGCCCGCTCGACGACCCCGTACATCGCCAGCAGCAGCTGGTTGCGGCTGGCGAGCACGATCGCGTGGTGCAGCGCGAAGTCCCAGACCTCGAACTCGGAGGCGCTCTGCGCCGCGGCCCCCCCCTCCAGGCAGCGACGCAGCTCATCGAAGTCGCGCTGGGTCGCCCAGGCGACGACCAGCGGCAGCACCTGGGGCTCGATCAACCGCCGGGCGGCCATCACGTCGGCGGGGCCGACCTCGGCCACGTCCCGCGCCGCACGGTCCCCAAGCGGGGTCACGCCGGCGCTGGAGCGCAGGAAGGTGCCGCGGCCGACCTCGCGCGAGATCCGTCCTTCGGCCTCGAGCACGCTCAGAGCATTGCGGACCATCGTCCGGGTGACGCCCAGCTCGGTCGCCAGGGAGCGCTCTGTCGGCAGCCGGGCGCCGGCGACATGGCCCGGCGCGGCGCAGCGCTCGATGATCGCCCGCGCGAGGTCGTGGCTGTAGGCGGGCGGGCGGGGGGCCGAAGTCGCTGTCGCCATTGCAACCAATCCTACCTTTCTTTTGCAGCGAGGTTACGTGCGGGCAGCGATTTGACTTGTCGCAAAGGTCTGTGTACGTTGGCGACCAATCTGACAGATCGGACCGAATTGGTGTGGGAGAGGAGAAGCATCGGTCGTGAGACTTGCAACCGTGATCGCGGATGAGGGCCTGCGCCTGCATGTGCGCGGGCGCTCCGGCTATGTCGATGTTGCTACCGCCACCGGCGACGAACGGCTGTCGGCGCTGAGTGCGGTGCTGGCCGGCGGCCCTGAGGTCATGGAGGTGGTGCGAGGCGCGTCCGAGCACGACGGGCGCGAACTACAGGAGGCCGAGTTCGGTCCGGCGGTCCCCGCGCCGCGGAGGATCCTCTGCCTCGGGGTCAATTACCTCGAGCACGCGCTCGAGGGCGGACGCCCGCCGACCAAGTGGCCGGAGACGTTCGTGCGCGGCGCCGACTCCGTCGTGGCACCGTTCGGCGATCTGGTCAAGCCGGCGCTGAGCGAGCGGTTCGACTACGAGGGCGAGTTGGCGCTGGTCGTCGGCGCCGGTGGCCGCTACATCCGCGCCGAGGACGCACTGGATGCGATCGTCGGCTACGTGATCGTCAACGATGGCTCGGCGCGTGAGTGGCAGCGGGCCGCCTCGCAGTGGACGCCGGGCAAGAACTTCGACGGGACGATGCCGATCGGGCCCGAGGTCGTGACCACGGACGAGCTCGACGCATCCAACGTGCGATTGACGACCAAGCTCAACGGGGACGTGATGCAGTCCGCGAGCACCGCACAGATGATCTTCGACATCCCGCGGACGATCGAGTATCTGTCGTCGTTCACGACGCTGCGACCTGGCGACGTGATCGCGACCGGGACCCCGGGCGGCGTCGGGTTCGCGCGCACGCCGCCGGTCTGGCTTGCGGCCGGCGATCTGATCGAGGTCGAGGTCGAAGGGCTCGGCCGGATCGCCAACCGCGTCGTTGCGGAGGCGGACGGGCAGGCGCACTGGCCATGGATGCCGCCCACGCCCGACAAGGCAACTTTCTGAACATCACCGTCGGACAGGAGGAGAGCGAGATGTCGAGATTGCAATCGGAAGACCGACCGCGACGCGCGCGGCTGCTGGCCGCGGTGGCGGTGATGGCGGCGCTGGCGGCGGCTGGGTGCGGCTCGAGCTCGTCCAGCTCGTCGAGCGCCCCCGCTGCGTCGTCAAGCGCTGCGACGTCCTCAAGCGCTGCGACGTCGTCGAGCGCCGCGGGCGCATCGAGCACCGCGGCCAGCGCCGGGAAGCCGACCGGCTCGCCGCTGACGGTCGCCGACGTGGCGCCGTTCACCGGCACCGACGCCGCGCTTGGCCCGACATACCTGGTCTCCTGCGACGCGGCGACCAACGCGATCAACACCGCCGGCGGCGTGCTCGGGCACCCGCTGAACTGCAAGTCGGTCGACACCCGTGGCGACCCGGCCGATGCCGTTCCGGCCGTGCGCCAGATGTACGCCTCGACCTCGAACCTGTCGCTGGTCATCGGCTGCACCTCGGATGAGGCGGCCTCGGTGGTGCCGGTCTTCACGGCCAACAAGACCGTGTCGTTCTGCATGACCGGTCAGTCGGAGTTCGACCACGTCAAGTTCCCGTACTTCTACCGGCTGGTGCCACCCGACCTGTCTGAGTCCTACGCGATGGTCGCGATCGCGCGCAACAAGGGCTATAAGAAGATCGCGCTGGCGTTCGGCAACGACATCGGCTCGCAGACGTTCATCAAGCCGGCGATCGCCGCGATCGCCAAGGCCGGCATGAGCCTGGTCGCCAACGAGACGCTCGACCTCAGCTCGACCACGTTCCGCACCGAGGCCGCCAAGATCGTCGGCGCTCACCCGGACGTGATCATGACCGAGGCGTTGGGGCCGGCTGAGGCCGCCTTCCTGTCCGAGGTCAAGCAGCTCAACGGCGGCAAGCTGATCCCGATCATCGGCACCTCCGCGACCATCTCCCCGGACTGGTTCAAGTCGGTTTCCAACGCCGTCGGCGGCGCCACGCTGGCGTCGAAGTTCGTCGCCGACAACCTGGTGGTTGAGACCAGCGGCCCGGCATACGACGCGTTCGCCGCCGCGATCAACGCCGAGAAGGGCAAGGTCGGCAGCGCGGGCGACTTCTCGACGTACCTGACGGCGCCCGGAGCGGTGCACCTGTACGACGGGATCAACTTGGCGGCGCTGGCGATGATCGCCTCCAAGAGCACCTCGCCGGCGCAGTTCATGCCCTACATCGAGTCGATCGGTGACGGCACCGCCGGCGCGACCGTGGTGCACTCGTTCGCGGACGGCGTCGCGGCGCTGAAGGCGGGCAAGAAGATCCGCTATGAGGGCCCCGGCGGTCCGACCAGCTTCGACGCCTACCACGACTCGGCCGGCCTGTTCCAGGTCGACACCTACACCGCCAACGGCACGGTCAAGGTCGTGTCAAACCTCGCGACCACCGAGCTGCGCTCGCTCGGTCTGTAGAGCCGGAGGCCGTCTGCCACGATGAGGGCTCGCGACCGCAATCGACCGTCTGACCAGCGGTCGCGAGCCCTCCGTCGCAGATCCTGACGTGAGCATCCTCGTCACCTCGATCGGGTTCGGCTTCGTCACCGCCGCGGTGCTGGCGCTGGCGGCGGTCGGCTTCACGCTCCAGTTCGCGGTCACCAACATCCTCAACCTCGCCTACGCGGGGGTGATGATCGTGTCCGCGTATGCCGCCTACCTGCTCAACGAGCATGGCGTGAACATCTGGGTCGCCACGATCGGCGCGATCGTGGCCGGCGCGATCCTGTCGGTGGTGCTGAACGGGATCATCTACACCCCGTTCAGGGGTCGCGGCAGTTCGTCGATCGCGATGGTGATCGTGTCCCTCGGGATGACGCTGATCCTCGAGTTCGGGACACAGGCGCTGGCCGGGCCGACGAACGTGTCCTACAACATGAGTCAGGGCGCGACCGTCAAGGCCGGCTCGATCGAGCTGACCGTCGTGCAGTTGGTGCTGATCGCGCTCGCGATCGTGGTGATGGCGCTGGTCCACATGCTGATCCGCTACACGAAGCTCGGCAAGGCGATGCGGGCAACCGCGGCCAACCCGGACCTGGCCCGCAACTGCGGGATCAGGACCGCGCGCGTGGTGACCGCGACCTGGCTGATCTCCGGGGCGCTGTGCGGCCTCGCCGGGGCGGCGTTCGCGATCAACTCGGGCACCTTCAGCGCGACGAGCGCCGACGTGTTCCTGATCCTGATCCTGGCCGCCGTGTTCCTCGGCGGTCCCGGGGAGCCCTACGGCGCAATGCTCGGCGCGCTGGTGATCGGCATCGCGACCGAGGCGAGCGCGGCGGTACTAGTGTCCGACTACAAGGACGTGATCGCGTTCTTGATCCTGCTGGCGATGATGACCGTGCGCCCAGCCGGGCTGCTCGGCGCGCGGACCTGAGCGACGGGGCGGGTCGATGGTCTACTACATCACCACGCTGCTGGTCTACGCGGGCGTGGACGCGCTCGCCTGCCTGGGACTGAGCCAGCAGTTCGGGGTCGCCGGGGTGACCAACTTCGGGTTCATCATCTTCCAGGCGGCGGGGGCGTACACGGCGGGAGTGCTGTCGCTGCCGGCCTCCTCGGCCAACGGTGGCTTTCAGAGCTACGTGCTGGGCTGGAACCTGCCGTTCCCGCTGCCGTGGATCGGGGCGGCGATCGTCGGCGGCCTGCTGTCGGTCCCGTTCGCCGCGATCGTCGGCAAGCGACTGCGCGGCGACTTCGCCGCCGTCGGGCTGCTGGTCACGGCGGTGATGTTCAACCTGCTGGTGACCAACTACGTGCCGCTGGTCAACGGGGCGGCGGGCCTGTCGCTGGTGCCCTCGCCGCTGCAGGGCTCGTTCAACCCCCAGTCGTCCGGCTATCAGTGGGTCTACGGAATCGTCGCGATCGTCCTTGCCCTGGTCGTCTACCGATTCGTCAGGCGGATCACCGAGTCCCCTTATGGCCGCAGCCTGCGCGCGATGCGCGACAACGACGCGGTCGCCGACTCGCTGGGCAAGAACCTGCGATCGCTGCGGACCTCGTCGCTGGTCGTCGGCGGCGCGATCGCCGGCCTGTCGGGCGGAGTGCTGGTCGGCTTCATCAACCTCTGGGACCCGCAGGCGTGGGGCTACGCCGAGACGGTGGTCCTGTTCGCCGCGATCATCATCGGCGGCGCCGGCAACCATCGCGGCGCGATCCTCGGCGCGATCCTTGTGCCGGTCGCATTCGAGGAGGCGACCCGCTACATCCCGCCGGTGGCGGGCAACCCGAACCTGGTCCCGGCCTTGCAGTGGGTCGTGATCGGGCTCCTGATCCTGGTCTTCCTGTGGTTTCGCCCGCAGGGGATCCTGCCCGAGCGCCGGCGCCGACTGGCGACCCGCGCGGCGCCGGATGGGGACGTGAGCGCGGGGGGAGACGGCGCGCAACCGGGAGCGGGCGTCGGCGACCACCGGCTCGTGCTCCCGGCCGCGCGCAGCGCGCACGACGGCGCCCATGACGGCGCCCATGACGGCGCCCACGACGGCGCCGATGCAGACAGCGGCGCCGGCGATGCCCACCGCGTGATCCTCGAGTGCCGCGAGCTGGTGCGCAGCTTCGACGGCGTGCGCGCGGTCGACGGTGTCTCGATCGCCGTCCAGCGCGCGCGTCTGACCGGCATCATCGGGCCCAACGGCGCCGGCAAGTCGACCGTGCTGGCGATGCTCGCCGGTACTCTGGCGCCGACCTCCGGCCAAGTGCTGCTCAAGGGCGAGGACGTCAGCGCCCTGCCCGCCTACCGGCGCGCGCGTCTCGGACTGGTGCGCACCTTCCAGCTGGCGAGCGAGTTCAAGCGCCTGACGGTGCTGGAGAACCTGGTAGCGGCCGTTCCCGATCAGCGCGGCGAGTCGTTCCGCGGCGCGCTCGCCGGCCGCCGGCGCTGGGGCGCGCAGGAGCGCGACGCGATCGAGCGCGCCCAGGAGATGCTCGACGGCTTCGGCCTGCTGGCGCTCGCCGATCGTTACGCGGGCGATCTCAGTGGCGGCCAGCGGCGCCTGGTCGAGATCATGCGCGCGCTGATGGCGGAGCCGGACGTGCTGTTGCTCGACGAGCCGATGGCGGGCGTGCATCCGCGGCTGGCCCATCAGATCGGGATGGCGCTGGTGTCGCTGTGCGAGCGCGGCACGACCGTGGTGATGGTCGAGCACGAGCTGTCGATCATGGACGAGTTCTGCGACCCGGTGGTCGTGCTGGCCGACGGTCGCGTGCTTGCGCAGGGGACGATGGCGACGCTGCGCGCCACCGAGGAGGTCGTGGAGGCCTACCTTGTCGGCTGAGGAGGCCGTCGGGGCCGCGCCGGAGCGGGTGCAGGGAGTCTCGCTGGCGACCGAGGAGCTGACCGCGGGCTACGGCGGCAGTCCGGTCGTGCACGGCGTCTCGATCACGGTCGCGCCGGGCGAGGTGGTGTCGATCGTCGGACCCAACGGCTCGGGCAAGAGCACGCTGCTGAAGGCGATCGTCGGGGTGGTGCAGACCCTGTCGGGACGGGTGCTGATCGGCGAGCGCGACGTGACCGCCTGGGCCTCGGACGACGTCGCCCGGATCGGCGTTGGTTACGTGCCCCAGATCGACGACGTGTTCGCGCCGCTGACCGTGCGCGAGAACCTCGAGATGGGGGCCTATCTGCTCCGCGCGCGCGAGGTGGCACCGCGGCTCGAGCGCGTGCTCGAGATCTTCCCTCGGCTGAGCGGCATGGTCGGGCGCCGCGCCGGCAAGCTGTCCGGCGGCGAGCGCAAGATGCTGGCGATGGGCCGCGCGCTGATGCTCTCACCCGCGCTGGTGGTGCTCGACGAGCCGACCGCCAACCTCGCCCCGATCATCGCCGCCACGGTCCTGCAGCAGCACGTCCGGCGGCTGGCCGAGACCGGCGCCTCCGTGCTCGTGGTCGAGCAGCGGGCGCGAGCCGTGCTCGAGATCTCCGATCGCACCTATGTGCTCGGCGGCGGTCGGCTGGCCATGGAGGGCACGCCGGCGCAGCTGTCTTCCAGCCCGCAGTTCGTCGAGTCGTTCCTGGGCGGCGGCGCCCGCGCCGCCCGGTAGCGCCGGGACCCCAACCGCCGAACCCCAACCGCCCGGACCCGCGAGCCTGGTCCGGCGGCCCGCCTGGATATCGTTCCAGGTGGCCGGATACGTGATCGAGAGCGAACTCGCTCTCAGGCGAGACAGCGCCAACCGATCAGGAGGTCGGAGATGAATTTCAACAAGCGCTCGATCGCAGGCTCGGCCGCCGCGCTGGGAGCATCGCTGCTGTGTGCGGTCGCGCTGACTCCGGCAGCGTCGGCGAGCGCGCACTCGCCTCGGGCGACGAGCGCCGCCAGGTTCGGCGTCAGGCTGCACGCGCCCAACCACACGCCGACCGCCAATCGCAAGTGGTGGATCACGATGTACATCACGCGGGGTCGGTCCAAGCTCAGCGGCAGCGTGCGCTACGAGTTCCTGTACAACGGGACCGTCGTCGGCCACCGGCCCGGCATCCGCTTCAAGCGCGGGTACGCTCGCGACGATCTGCTGTTCCCAGACGCCGCGGTCGGCTACCCGCTGACGGTGCGGATCCTGGTCAGCACGCGCTATGGCACGGTCGACCTCAACTGGGCGGTCAGGACCCGCGCCTGACGCGATGCCGGTGACACTGGGCGCGCGCGTGATCGTGCAGCGCGTCACGCGCGCCTACGGGGCCACGACGGTGCTGCACGACGTCAGCTTCGAGCTGGCCCCGGGCGAACTGGTGGCGGTGACGGGCGCGTCGGGCTCGGGCAAGACGACGCTGCTGCAGCTGATCGGCGCCCTGGACCGCCCGTCCAGCGGTACGATCACCGTCGATGACACCGTCGTCACGCGGCTCACGCACCCGGCCCGCTTCCGCCGCCAAGTCGTCGGGTTCGTGTTCCAGCGCCATCACCTGCTGCCGACACTGACCGCCGCGCAGAACGTGGCGCTGCCGCTGGTCGCCGCCGGCGTGCGGCGCGGCCGGCGCAACGCTCGGGCCCAGGCGCTGCTGGCCGAGGTGGGGCTCGGAGACCGCGCCCGGTCGCTGCCGAGCGATCTGTCGGGCGGCGAGCGCCAGCGCGTGGCGATCGCGCGCGCACTGGCCGGCGAGCCGCGCCTGATCCTCGCCGACGAGCCGACCGGCTCGCTTGACTCGGCGGCCTCCGAGCTCGTCTGGACACTGCTCGAGCAGGTCCGCGCACGCCACGGGACGACCGTGCTCGTCGCCTCACACGACGCGACGCTGACCGAGCGCGCGCAGCGTCGCCTGCGCCTGGTCGACGGGCGCCTGGCCGACGGGCCGCAGCCGCTGCCAGCCCCGGCCCAGGCGCGGGCGTGACGGCGCTGTTCGCGCCGTTCGCGAGCCTGCGGAGGCGTCCCGGCCGCACCCTGCTGACGGCGCTCGGGACCGCGCTCGGGATCGCCACGATCGTCGCGCTGCTGGCGGTCGGCCGCGGAGCGCAGCGCGCCGCAGGCGACTTCTACCACCTCGGCGTCTCCGAGCTGGGCCTGTTTCAGCGTGCCGCCGCCGACCCGACGACCTCGGTCCTGTCCACCGGCCTGATACCGCGGCTGGTCGCGACGCCGCAGATCGCGGATGCGACTCCGCTGGTGCTGCTCGTCGGGGAGCTGCGCCACGCGCCCGGAGCGATCGTGTTCGGAGCCGATCCAGACGGCTTCCTTGCCCAGGGGCTCGTGTTCTCAAGCGGTCAGATGGTCTCGTCGCGCCACCAGATCGTGGTCGGCGACCAGCTCGCCCGCCAGCGGCACCTGGCGGTCGGCGACACGCTCACCGTGCACAGGCACAAACTTCTGCTGACCGGCGTGTACCACAACGGGATCGCGTTCCAGGACGGCGGCGCGTTCGTCGACCTACCCGCCGCGCAGTCGATCGCGGGGCTGCAGGGGGAGACGACGTCGATCGTCGTCAAGCTGGGCGTCGGCACGCGTCCCACGCAGGCGCGAGCGATGTTGAAGCGGCGCTTCCCGGGGCTGCTGGTGATCACCGACGGGCAGGAGCTGCCGCGCGCGGGCGCGAACGGCCGGCTGGTCTCCAACGCGGCGCTTGTGATCGCAGTGCTGGCGTTGCTGATCGGCGGGATCGGCGTGATCAACACGATGCTGATGTCGGTCGTCGAGCGCCGCTCCGAGTTCGCGCTGCTGTCGGCGGTCGGCTGGAGCCGCCCGCAGGTTGCCGGGCGAGTGCTCGTCGAGGGGGTCGTCACGACCGTGATCGGAGCCGCGATCGGGCTGCCGGTCGGCGTGCTCGGGGCGCGCCTGCTGGTCTCCAGTCTCGGCGCGCAGGAGTTCGTCGCGCCCCAGACGACCGCTTGGGACCTCGGCCGCGGCCTGCTGGTGGGGGTGCTGATCGGCTTGGTCGGCGGGCTGTACCCCGCATGGCGTGCGGCCCGCGTCTCGCCCGCGCGCACGCTCGCGCAGGGGTGACAGATGCGGGCCGGTGGTGGGCCGGGGTCAGCTCTTGAGCTGACCAGCTTCAATCGCCGCCGTGGCGCTCCTCCCAGCGCAGCGCCGCGGCCTCGGCGCTCGCCGAGGTGCGCGTCGGCGCCAGCGCCGCCCGCGCGCTCAGGCGGGTGATCGTGTCCAACGTCGCGGAGGCCTGCCAGACCTCCACCACCCGGCCTTTTTCGAAGCGCAGCCAGGCGATCCCCTCGACCCGCAGCTCCTGCCCCTCCGGGGCTGCGGTCGGCGCGCCGTAGAAGGCGTCGGTCTGGACCCCGGACAGCGTGTAGCGGACCGCGAGGCGGTCCTCTGAGCCGAGCATGTCCTCGAGCTCGAGCCGCGCGTCGGGGAACGCCGTCCACAGCCGGGAGTAGAAGTCGCGTACCCCGGACGCGCCCGAGACGCCACGCGGGTAGCCGTGCAGCACCACGTCTGGCGCGTACAGGTCCAGGTAGCGCTCGCGCCGCGCCGGCTCGTTGAACATGGCGACCGCGGACTCGAGCGCCGCCCGGTTTTGGTCAAACATCGCGCCTGCCCTTCGATCGTCGCCGGGATTGTGTTCGGAGATCCTATGCTGCTCGAGGTGTCCGATCCATCCTCATCGCTGGGCGAGTTCATCCGCCGCCAGCGCGAGCTGTCGACGACCTCGATGCGCGAGTTCGCCCGCTTGGCGGGAATCTCCAACCCGTATCTGTCGCAGATCGAGCGGGGACTGCGCGCGCCCTCCGAGCAGGTTCTGCGCGCGATCGCCGACGCGCTCGAGGTCTCGGCCGAGACGCTGTACGAGCAGGCGGGGGTGCCGGCCCAGGACGAGGCGCCGTCGAAGGTCACAGCGGCGATCGCCGAGGATCCGCGGCTGACCGGGCGCCAGCGCCAGGCGCTGACGCAGGTCTACGAGGCGTTCGTGGCGGTCGGCCCCAAGGCGCCACGCCGGCGGCCGGCGGGCGACTGAGCCGCCCGCCCGCCCGCGGTCAGGTCAGGCCGCGATCAGCTCGCGCGCGGCGGTGACGCCGGCGCTGGTCAGGTCCTCGGCCAGCTTGGCGTGTGCATGCAGGACGCCCGCCAGCGGCTCCAGCTGGGACTGCTCGCCGAGCTTGCGCTCGAACTGGGCCAGCCCGTGCACGTAGCGCTCGAAGCCGTCCAGGTAGGCGCCGGTCAGCTTGCGACCCGCCTGCGTCAGGCGATCGTTGGTCTCGCGCAGGCGCTCGCCGGCGGCCTCAAGGTCAGGGTAGGCATTGGTGTTCTGCTTGGTGTGGGTGGCGGTCATGATGTTCGTACTCCAGTCGTTGCGGGTTCGGACTGCTTGTGCTTGTGCTTGCAGATTAGCACGGATGACTGCAAACTGGCAAGCGGTCTGTCGGCGCCCACTGATACGCTCCCGCGCGAATTGGCTGCCCGTTCGGAGCGCTACCAGGAAGGCCGAGGAGGAGCAATGGCGACAGGATGTCCCCCGAGCTATGAGGAGATCGCGCTGGCCGACTCGGTCGCCGCCTGGACGGCGGCGGTCGAGGGGCTGGCCGGCTGGTGGGCGGGCGCGTTGGCGCGCGGCGCAACGGCGCCCGAGCTGTGGATGGACTGCCTGCGCTGGTTAGACGTGATGAGCGCCCGCCGCCGGCCCGCGTGGGCGACCGCCCATGAGATCGTGTTCGAGGCGCCTGTCGCACGGCTGCGCGATTTCTCCCTGCCGGGGTCAGGCCAAGAGCTGGTGCCGACGCTGGTGCTGCCGCCCCAGGCGGGCCACGACTCCTGCATCGTCGACTACTCGCCGGCGCAGAGCCAGATGCGGACGATCCTGGAGGCCGGCCTGACGCGCGCGTTCGCGCTGGACTGGATCGGCGCGACCGAGCAGACCAAGAACGCGGGGATCGATGACTACCTGGCGGTGATCGATCGCGCCCTGGAGCGGATCGGGTCGCCGGTCAACCTGGTCGGCGACTGCCAGGGCGGCTGGCTGGCGACGATCTACGCGGCGCTGCACCCCGAGCGGGTCAACACGCTGACGATCGGCGGCGCGCCGATCGATTTCCACGCCGGCGAGCCGGTGATCGGAGCGGCGCTGCGATCGCTGGCGCCGGGCGGAGACCTCGGCTTCTACCGGGCGCTGGTCCGGGCCGGCGGGGGACGGCTCGACGGGCGCCACCTGCTGGCCGGGTTCATCGCGATCAACCCCGACAACGAGGTCGGTCGCCAGTTGACGCTGCTGGCCAACATCTCAGACCCCGAGCACGTAGCACGCTACCGCGAGTTCGAGGACTGGTTCAAGCACACCCAGGCGGTCCCGGGGCCCTTCTATCTGTGGATCGTCGAGCACCTGTTTCGCGACAACAAGCTGGTCACCGGAACGCTCGCGCTGCGTGGAGCGCGCGTGGACCTGGGACGGATTCGCTGCCCGCTGAACCTGCTGGCGGGCGCGTCCGACCACATCACGCCGCCCGCCCAGGTGTTCGCGCTCGCGCAGCACGCCCGCACCCCGCGGCGCCAGATCGTGCGCGACACCTGCGCAAGCGGTCACCTGGGCCTGTTCATGGGCCGCGAGTCGCTGCGCGAGCACTGGCCCAAGCTGCTGGCCGCCGTGCTGGCGCACTCGCGCTGACGCGCTGCTCCGCTGAGCCCGGGGTCCTGCCGGCCGATCCGGTCGCGGCCGCGCCTTGAGGGCTCAGCTCTGGCCGGGCGAGTTCGTTTCCTCGCGCAGCAGCGGCTCGAGCTGGCGGTGGGCGATCATCGCCGGCGCCGCCACCAGCAGCAAGTTGAACGCCCGGTAGGCGATGACGGCGGCCAGCGCCGGCGCCAGCGGCTGGCGAACCCAGTACAGCGCGTAGGTCATCAGCAGCTCGGTCAGCCCGGCCCCACCGAGCGGCATCGAGCGGCGGGTCGCCGCGTAGCCGGTCGCGTAGGCGATGATCACCTGGCCGGCGCCCGGCTCCAGGCCGAAGGTCCGCAGGCCGCCGTAGAAGGCGAGGATGTCGGCCACCCAGTAGGCGGCGGTGCCGAGCCAGGCGCCGGCGAACCGCCGCGGCTCGGCGACCATCGTGCGGATCGCGCCGATGCCCTCCAGCGCCTGTGCCAGCAGATCGAGGCGTCCGCCCCACAGCCGCCGCATCCACTGCGCCCTGCCCGGGGTCGAGACCCACAGCGCGACGGCGAAGCCGGCCGGGACCGCCAGCGCCCACGGCCACAGCAGCGATGGCATCACGTTTGCCCGCGTGATCAGCAGCGCGATCGAGACCGCGCAGGCGATCGGCGCCAGCACGGTCCATTCCAGCGACCCCAGCGCCATGACCCGTACCCGCGCGCTGCGCTCATCCTCATTGATCGCGTGCAGCGCCCGCTTGTCGATCCCGAATCCGCCCCCGAGTGCGAACGGGCCGAAGCCCGCCACCACCAGCCGTGCGACGATCGGCAGGCCCAGCGGTGCATGCCCGTGGATCTGCGCGATCGACCGGTAGGCGAGCGTGTAGGCGGGGTAGGTGAGCAGCTCGGCGCCGGCGATCAGCGCGATCCAGGGCGCGTGCAGGTCGGCGAACGCTCGGCCGATCGCGTCGGCCCCGGTCACCTTGGCGATCACCAGCGCCGCTACCGCGGCCAGTACGATCGCCAGCGCCGAGGCCAGCATCGGCCACGCCAGCGCGCGCGCGCCAAGGACGTCGCGTCCGTCGTCGGGGGGCCTCACATGTCCATGCCGCCGTTGACGCCCCAGACCGCGCCCGTGATGAAGGACGACTGATCCGCCGCCAGGAAGTGGACCACCCGGGCGATCTCGTCCGGGCGCCCGAGCCGCCCGAGCGGGATCTTCTCCCGGATCTGGTCGAGCACCTTGTCGGGCACCGCGG
>JBOGYE010000200.1:0-13825 GCA_050696635.1 Solirubrobacteraceae bacterium
GACCTGCGAGCGCGCGCAGGTCAACGACGGGATGCGAATTCTCGATCTCGGTTGCGGCTGGGGATCCCTGTCGCTGTGGCTCGCCGAGCGTTACCCCGGTGCGCGCGTCACCGGCGTGTCCAACTCGGGCGGGCAGCGGCGGGCGATCGAGTCAGAGTGCGGCCGCCGCGGGCTGCGCAATCTCGAGGTGGTCACGGCCGACGTCAACGAGTTCGAGCCTCACGGCCGCTTCGATCGGGTGGTCTCGATCGAGATGTTCGAGCACGCGCGCAACTGGTCAGAGCTGCTGCACCGGATCGCCGGTTGGCTGCGAGATGACGGCCGGCTGTTCGTGCACGTGTTCTCGCACCGCACGCTGCCGTACGTGTTCGAGGGCACGTGGGCGGCGGAACGGTTCTTCACCGCCGGACTGATGCCGAGCCACGACCTGATCGCCGGTTTCCAGCAGGAGATGTTGCTGGAGCACAGCTGGGCGGTCCCGGGAACCCATTACGCGCGGACGCTCGAGGCGTGGCTGGCGCGCCTGGACGACAACGCCGAGCCGCTGCTGGAGGTGCTCGTCGCATCCGGGCGCCGGCCGAGCGAGGCTCGCGCGATGCTCGGCCGCTGGCGGCTGTTCCTGATCTCGACCGCGGAGATGTGGGCCTCGCGAGGCGGCGATCGCTGGCTGATCAGCCACCACCTGCTGGCGCCGCGCGACCGCGTGTCGCCGCCGGAGCGCGGCCCTGCCGACTACCGGGCCTCCTCGCGCGGCGGCAACGGCACGAACCCAGAGGTCCTGCGCACATAATCGGCGTAGCCGGGGCGACGATCGCCGATGTCGCGCTCCAGCAGGCCTTTGCCCGACACGCGCACGAGCAACACGGTCATCAGCAGCGGCCCGACGAAGGTCCACCAGGCGCCGTCCGACGGCGCCACGATCAACCACAGCCCCCACCACACGCAGGCGTCGCCGAAGTAGTTGGGGTGGCGCGTATAGCGCCAAAGACCGCGGTCCATCACCCGCCCGACGTTGGTGCGATCGGCCCGAAAGCGCCGTAGCTGCTCGTCGCCGAGCACCTCGAACACGAGGCCGGCCGCGAACAGCGCCAGGCCCGGAACATAGTCGCCGACCGGCACGCCGCCGCGCCGCGCCGAGACCTGAAGCGGCAGCGAGACGATCAGCGCCACCGCGCCCTGCAGCGCGAACACCGCGACCAGGCTCCAGAGCGCGAAACCCGTGGGGTGGCGCGATCGCATCTGCGCGTAGCGGCGATCCTCGCCGCGTTCGCGCAGCTTGCGGGTGGCGATGTGGAGCGCCAGCCGGCCACCCCAGACGCAGGTCAGCCCCAGCAGCAGCCAGCGCCGGGTCGCGTCCCCGCCTCCGGCCAGCGCAGCCACCAGCGCCACCAGCGCGAGCGCGGGCCCCCAGGCGACATCCACGATCGACGCGTCTTCGAGCGCGACGCTCGTCGCCCACACGGCCAGCATCAGTGCGGCCACGGCGGCGGCCGACAACCACAGCACGGCGCCGGGACCGGCGATCACCATCGCGAGCATCGCTCAGAGGGGCGCGATCGTGTAGACGATCGCCACCTCGGCATCCACCTCCTGACGTCCCGGCTGCACCCTTGTCGGAGCGGGAGTGCTGGCCGTCCGCGAGGGTGCCCCTGCGGCCGCGAATGGCGGCTCCACGTTCTGCTGTGGGTCGATCTGGATCGACTGCACTCCCGTGACCTGGTACCCGAGCGCGGCGGTCGCGTCGTCGGCGCGCCGGCGGGCGTCAGCGATCGCGGCGCGGGTGGCCGCCAGCTTTCCCGCCGACGGATCGGCGAACGAGAACGTCGGCCCGTCGACCATGCTCGCTCCCGCCCGCGTGGCGGCATCGATCGCGCGACCGGTGAGTGCCACTTGGGTCAGGCGCACATCGAGCGTCTCGGCCGCCGTCCAGCGTCGCACGCGGCGCTTATGCGGTCCGACACGGTGCGTGGAGGAGGAGACGTTGACGTCCTGGGTCTGGATCCCGGACCCCGGAACGCCGAGCGCCCGCTCGGAGGCGACGACGGCATCGGTCGCCCGGTTGGCAAGCGCCAGCGCAGCGCGCGAGGCGCTCGCCGAGCGTGAAACGGCGATCGTCAGCTGGGCGACATCGGGCGTGACGAACGTCGAGCCCTGTCCGTCGACGCTGAGAGTTGAGGGCGTGCCGTCGGCGAGCGCGGCCGGTGGCGCGGCGAGCGCTAGCGCGGCCACCGCGCCCAGAGCCCATGTGGTGCTTCGCATCGACTACCTCCTGCGTTCGGGGAACCAGCTGCCACCAATACGCTGTCACCGGGCGCGGCGTCACACGCCGGCAGGTGCCCGGCGTGCCGCGACGAACGACGACGACGACGATGACCGAGGCCTGGGTGTACATGTTGCGCTGCCGCGACGGTTCGCTGTACACGGGCTGGACGATCGACCTCGAACGGCGGCTGGCGCGTCACCGGGCGGGCACCGCCAGCCGCTACACGGCCAGCCGGCTGCCGGTCGCGCTGGCGTTCGCGCGCGAACTGCCCGACCGCACGAGCGCCCGCCAAGAGGAGGCGCGGATCAAGCGGCTGCCGCGCGCGGCCAAGCTGGCCCTGTGTCAGGCTCAGTCGAGGTTGTCGACGATCTCGGTCGCTCGCGACCACTGATCGGCGGGAACGACCAGATAGATCTCGCCGCGGCCGAGCCGATCGGGAGGATGGTCCGCGACGGCGCCCGCGTCGATCCCGGCGTGGCGCAGATGGTCGCGCCACGCGACCGCGGTCTGCTCGTCTTCGAGCGCGCAGACGGTCTCCCAGCCATCGAAGCGGGGATCGGCGATCGCGACTTGCGGCTCACGGGGGGCTCGAGCTCTGAGCCAGCGCATCGGGTCAGTAGTTGCCGCTCAGCAGATCCCAGGCGCGCCTGAGCTTGCCGCTGAGCGGACCGTCGCCCGTCTGCGCCGGATCGTCGCGCATCACGGCGGGATTGGCCGACGGAGCCGGGAGCCGCTCGCACTCCGCCCGGTCGAGCCTCAGCACCACGGCCCGCTCGTAGATCGTGTCGACGTCGTCGGCGTCCGCGAAGCGGTGGGCGCCCTCGACCGCGTGCTCGGCGATCACGATCCCGTCGAACACGTCCTCGCTCTCGTCCGCCAGCACGTGGACCACCCGGCCGATGGCCTCGCCGTCGCTGGACAGCACCTCGGTTCCCTCAGCCAGCGCCATGTAGGCGATCGGCGCGCCATGATCCATGCCCGCCAGCATAAAACACCTGCTCATATCGTCCAGCCTGGGTGCGACGCCTTCATCGCCCGGCCGGAGGCGCCGATCACCTGAACATGCGCTCAGCAGATCGCGCCACGCGGGCCGCATGCGCCGGCTTGGCGGCCGTCGCCACCCTGACCGTGGCGGCCATGCTGTTCCACGCGCTGGCGCTGGGAGTGGTGCTCGCCGACCTGCTGATCGCGGCGCTGACCCTTGCGGTCACCGACGCGCGCCTGCGAGCGCTGCGCGAGCAGTCCCGGCGCCACGAGCAGGAGTCGCTGCACGACCCCGTCACCGAACTGCCGAACCGAACGCTGCTGCACCAGCAGGCCCACCAGGCGATCTCCGCCGCGGAGCGACGCGACTCCAGCTGCGCCCTGATGCTGCTCGATCTCGACCGCTTCAAGGAGATCAACGACACCCTCGGCCACCACCAGGGCGATCTGCTGCTGTGCGAGATCGCCGCACGGCTGCGGGCCGCGGCACGCACCGGCGACCTCACCGCGCGGCTGGGCGGAGACGAGTTCGCGGTGCTGGCGCTCGATGTGGCTACTGCCGAGGAGGCGTTCCTGCTGGCCGAGCGGCTGCGGCGCAGCCTTGCGGCCGGAATCGAGCTGGCGGGGATCGAGGTCGAGGTGGAGGCGAGCGTCGGCGTCTGCCTGTGTCCTGAGCACGGGCGCGATGTCGAGCAGGTGCTGGCTCGCGCCGATGTCGCCATGTACCGGGCCAAGCGACGGCACACCGGCGTCGAGCTGTACGACCCGACCGCCGACGAGAGCTCGCGCGCCCGGCTGCGCCTGCTGTCGCAGCTGCGCGCCGCCATCGCGTCAGGTCAGCTGCTCGTGCACTACCAGCCCAAGGTGGCCTGCCAGACCGGCCAGGTCGAGGGCTTCGAGGCGCTCGTGCGATGGCAGCACCCGGAACTGGGGCTGCTCTACCCGGATCAGTTCATCCCGCTGGCCGACAACACCGGCCTGATGCGACCGCTGACCAGCCGGGTGCTCGACCTCGCGCTCGCTCAGTGCCGCGTCTGGCGCGACTCAGGTCACGAAACGCTGTCGGTCGCGGTCAACATCTCCACCCGCAACCTGCTCGATCGCGCGTTCCCGGACGAGATTCGCGAGCGCCTCGCGGCGCACGAGCTTCCGCCCGACGCGCTCGAGCTGGAGATCACCGAGACGACCCTGATGGCCGACCCGCTCCGAGCCAAGGCGGTCCTGACCGAGCTTGCCGCGCTCGGCATCCGGCTCGCGATCGACGACTTCGGCACCGGCCACACCTCTCTAGCCTGGCTGCGCGAACTGCCAGTCTCGACGCTGAAGATCGACAAGTCGTTCGTGATGCAGATGACCACCCACGCAGAGGACGAGGCGATCGTGCGCAGCTCTGTCCAGCTCGGTTGCAACCTCGGACTCAGCGTGGTCGCCGAAGGCGTCGAGGACGTGGAGGCCTGGCACGGGCTGGCGGAACTCGGCTGCGACTACCTGCAGGGCTACTACTTCAGCCGCCCGCAGCCCGCCGACGCCGTCGATCGCTGGCTGGTCGACCGCCGGGCCACAGTCTCGAGCTGAGCCGCAGCCGCGGCGCGCCGGCGCGGCGGCGCGTCAGGCGTCGCCACTCGCCGCTGCGATCGCCTTAAGGATCGTGGCCATCGACGGGTTGTCGGCCGCGTTGCGCGCGTAGTGCGCGAGCGTCACGCGCCCGCTGGAGGCGACGACGAAGGTGCCCGGCAGCTGCGCGATGTCGCCGCCCTGCGGACCGCGGGTGCCGCCAGCGGTCCGATAGGCCGGGAGCGCGCGCCGGACAACGCCCCAGCCGTACAGCTCGCGACCGCGACCCCGCCCGATGTCAAGGTCGGCGTAGGCGGCGCGCAGCGGGTCTCCGACGCATCCGAACGGGAGCTCGCGCGCATCGCAGAAGTCGCGCGCGGCCTGGGCGCCGTAGTGAAACACCGCCACGACGTCCGCGCCCGCGTCGGTGATCTCGGCGTAGCGGGCGCGCAGATGCTCGAGGTGCTCGCGACAGAACGTGCAGCCGAAGTGGCGCATGAACGAGATCACCAGCGGTCCATCGCGCCAGCGATCGGCGAGTCGCTGCGGCCCATCGACCGTCTCGACGCGCAGCGGCGGGAACCGGTCGCCTGTCTGCAGCCGCGCCATCGCCGGCAAGGCTACGCGAGCAGCTTCCAGCGCGCGGGATCCCAGGCCAGCAGCGCCAGCACCTGCACGAGTCCGCTCTGGTCAAGCAGCGTCGCTGCACCCCACCGGCCCGTCGAGACCAGCCCGCGAGCGTCCCTGCGCTCCCACAGCAGATCGGCGTAGCCGCGCAGCGCGGAGACGATCTCGCCGCGCAGGCGCTCGTCCTCGCTGGCGTGGTGGAGCAGCAGCAGGTTGCGAAAGCAGATCGCGTTGAAGGCCGCCGGCTGGCTCTCCCAGCGGCCGGCCCAGCGCGCCAGCACGGCGTACGCGATCGCCTGCGCGCGCTCGATGTACGCCGTGCCGGCGCGCCGGTCCTGGGCGCGCGCGAGCAGCACGTGCAGCCCCACCATGCTGCCCTGGTTGTAGCTCCACACGGTGCGGTCCACGGTGCCATCGCCGCGCAGCTTGTCCCAGAACAGCCCGTCCTGCGCGCGCATCGTCGCGTGCACCCACTCGCACATCTGCGACGGTCCGACCGGGGCCGTCGCCCGAGCGGCCGGGGCCAGCTGCGCGACATGCAGACCGAGCGCCGCGTTGGGAGCGGTCGAGACCGTGTTGCGGTCGTGGTTGCGGACGCCCTTGCCGCGTCCCTGCACGAGCCAGAAGACGCCGCCGGGGCTGGGCACGTCAAGGCGCCGGTCCCAGCCGCCGAGCGCGTGCCTGAACAGCTGCGACGCCCCGACCAGCGCTCCCTCACCGGGCCGGAGCCGCTCGAGCTGGACCAGCGCCAGTCCGATCCAGGCGTTGTCATCGTGGTACACGTCGTCGCGCGGCCGGCGCCCGACGACGTCGGATGCGTAGGCGACCGACGACGGGTCGCGGTAGCGCTCCAGCGCCCGCAGCCGGGCGGCGATCTCCGCCTCCGCGTCGAAGGCGGCGCCCCGGGTCAGCGACGGCGCGACCCCCGCCAGGTCAAGCATGGCGACCAGCGCCCGCGCGAACGGCCACAGGTGCGCCGCGGCGCACGGGGGCCGCGCCAGCCCATCGCGACGGTAGAGACCGTCGCGGCGCAGGAACGCCCGCTGCATGGCGGCGTATGCCCGCAGCGCCCGCTGCGCGTAGCGCTCCTGGTCGTGGCTCAGCGAACGGCGACCAGGTCGACGACGAACACGAGCGTCTCGTCGGGCCCGATCACCCCACCGGCGCCGCGCTTGCCGTAGGCCAGCATCGGGGGGATCGTCAGCCGCCGGCGGCCGCCGGCCCGCATCCCGGTCATCCCCTGGTCCCAGCCGGCGATCACCTGGCCCTTGCCGAGCTTGAACTTGAACGTCTGACCGCGATCCCAGGAGGCGTCGAACTGCTCGCCGCTGCTCCACGCGACGCCCACGTAGTGGACCTCGACCCGCTTTCCGGCCAGCGCCTCATCGCCGTCGCCGACCACGAGGTCGTCGAGCTCGAGCCGATAAGAGGGCACCTCGCCGACCGGGACCTCCACGCTCGGCTTGCTGTCATGGTCGCCGGTCATCCGCGGAACGCGTCGATGCCGGTCAGCGCCCCGCCGACCACCAGCGCGTGCACGTCCGCGGTCCCCTCATAGGTGACGACCGACTCGAGGTTGTTCATGTGGCGAATGACCGGGTACTCGAGCGTCACGCCGTTGGCGCCGAGCACCTGACGCGCGGTGCGGGCGACATCGAGCGCGGCGTTGACGTTGGCCAGCTTGCCCATGCTGACGTGCTCGGGTGCCAGCCTGCCCCGGTCCTTCATCCGCCCCAGGTGCAGCGCCAGCAGCGCCCCCCGGTTGACCTCGACCGCCATCGCCGCCAGCTTCTGCTGCTGGATCTGGGTGGCGGCGATCGGGCGTCCGAACGCGGTTCGCTCGCGGCTGTAGTCGAGCGCCGCCTCGAAGCAGGCCCGCGCGGCACCGATCGCGCCCCAGACGATCCCGTAGCGAGCCTCGTTCAGGCACGAGAGCGGCCCGCGCAGCGAGTTCGCCTCGGGCAGCAGCGCCGATTCGGGGAGCCGCACGTCGTCGAGCAGCAGCTCCGAGGTCACCGACGCACGCAGCGACAGCTTGCGGTGGATGTCCTGGGTCGTGAACCCGTTGGTGTCCTTGGGCACCAGAAAGCCGCGGATTCCGTCGTCGGTCCGCGCCCACACGATCGCCACATCCGCGACCGACCCGTTCGTGATCCACATCTTCTGCCCGTGCAGGATCCAGTCTGCGCCGTCGCGCCGCGCGCGAGTGCGCATCGCTCCGGGATCGGAGCCCGCGTCAGGCTCGGTCAGACCGAAGCAGCCGATCGCCTCCCCCGCCGCCATCCGCGGCAGCCACTCCTGCTTCTGATCCTCGGATCCCCAGCGGTGGATCGCGAACATCGCCAGCGAGCCCTGGACCGATACCAGGCTGCGTATCCCGCTGTCGCCGGCCTCCAGCTCCATGCATGCCAGCCCGTAGGCGGTCGCCGTCGCGCCGGCGCACCCGTACCCCTCCAGGTGCATTCCCAGCACTCCGATCTTGCCCAGCTCGCGTGCCAGCTCGAGGGGGATCCGCGCCTCCTCGAACCAGTCGCCGACGTGCGGCACGACGCGGTCGGACACGAACGCTCGCACCGTGTCGCGGATCATCAGCTCCTCGTCGTCGAGCAGATCGTCGAAGCCGAGGAAGTCGGTCGGCTTGATCTTGGGGGCAGACGTCGCGGTCATCGAAGCGGCTCCTTGTTGTGCGCTGCCTGTCTCGGCGCCGATGCCGGGCGCGGCGCGGGCTCCATGCAAGCAGACCGCAGCCAAGAACGGAACCGGCGTCCCCCATGGTTACGACCGAGGCGAGTGCGATAGTCAGCGCGTGCAGACCAGCGCCCATGACGCGCCGTCCGCCCCGAGCACGGAGGCCGCCCGGCTGCTCGACGCGACCGGTGCCCTCGTCCCGTCGGACCGCGCGCTGGTGGACCTGTGGGTCAGGCGCGGGTTCGACGACCAGCGCCTGGCGATGCTGAGCGGAATCCCGGCGCCGCGGCTGAGCGCCCGGCGCGAGCGGCTGGTGACACGCCTGGCGGCGCTGGCTGAGGCCGATCCGGCGCACGTACGCGCGGAACTGACCGCGCTGGCCGCCGGCGTCGCGGCCGCAGCCGCGCCGGCGCTTCCGCGTCGGGCGCGAGGGGTCGGCGGCGCTGTGTCGGCCCTGCTGACGGCGGTTCGCAGGGCGATCGCCAGGGCGCGCGGCGCACCGCCGGACACCGGCGGCACTCAGCGCCGGCGTGCGAGCAGCGACAGCGGCTTGGCGATCAGATCGAAGTAACGAGCCGGGGCCAGCCGCACGAGCGCGTCCAGCACGCGGGCGTCGGGGCCTACCAGGATTCGATCGCGCCCCGCCCTCACACCTTCGTGGATGATCTCCGCGGCGCGCTCGGGAGTGGTGCGCGCGCTCTGTTCGAACTCTCGCGCGGCCTCCTCGTGTGAGACACCCGGGCGCAGCGGGTGCGCGTGATGTCGTGCGTTGCGCACGATGTTGGTCGCCACGCCGCCCGGATGCACGGTGACGGCGCGCACGCCGGTGCCCCGCAGCTCGTGGCGCAGCGACTCGGTGAAGCCGCGCACGGCGAACTTCGACGCGCAGTAGGCACTCTGGCCGGGGAAGCCGACCAGCCCGAACACGCTCGACATGTTCACGATGGCCCCCGAGCCCTGCGCCAGCAGCACCGGCATGAACGCGCGCACGCCGTTGACGACGCCGCCGAAGTTGACCGCCATCACCCACTCGTCGTCGGCTGGGACCGCGCCCGCCACCGGCTGCGTGGTCGTCACGCCGGCAACGTTGAACACCATCCCCAGCGGCGACGGAGCCCACCGCTCCACCTCGGCCGCCAGCTCGAGCTGCGCGCCCGCGTCGCGCACGTCGAGCGCCCGCGCGAGCACAGGCCCGGCGAGCGAGCGCTCGGTCTCGCGCAGCCCATCCTCGTCTGCGTCAGCGATCACCACCGGGCAACCGTGGGCCGACAACCGGCGTGCGAGCGCGCGCCCGATCCCCGAGCCGGCGCCCGACACGAACGCCGTCCGGCCATCGAGCGGGGTGCGGCCGTGCCCGCTCACCGCCTCCCCCTGACCAGGATCGCCATGATCGTCGCTCCGGCGGCGGCGCGCAGCTCGTGCAGGTCGCGCCTGCGCTGGAGCGAGATCACGGCCAGCTCGCGCAGGCCGCCGACGACGATGATCGCGGTGTCCATGTCCAGCGGCTCCAGGCCGAGATCGGGCTGCGCGCGACGCCCTCGCTCGACCAGCGCGACGAACATCTGCGCCAGCTGCTCGAGCATCGACAGCGCTCGTTCCCCGCCGGCATGGCCAAGCGCCGGCAGCTCCCGCACGAAGCTGCGATACAGCTCTGGCTGTGCGACGACATGGCCGATGTATGCGTCGACCGCCCCGTACACCTGCTCGGCGACCGGGCGGTCGGCCTTGGCCGCGTCCGCGATCGAGCGCATCATCGCCTCGTTGGTCGCGTCGAACAGCGCGAGGAAGCAGGCGTCGCGGTCGGCGAACTGCTCGTAGAAGCTGCGCCGCGACGTGCGCGCCAGCCGGACGACGTCGGCGACGGTCGTCGCGTGGTAGCCGCGCTCGCGAATCGACTCTGCCAGCGCGTCGATCAGGCGCTCGCGGTGTCCGGGGCGTTCCGGAGCGCTGCTCTGGTCGTGATTCGCCGGCGCCCCCCCGGCCATTACGTCCCGTACCGGTGCGCCACGGCCACGCGGCAGCCGCCGCGGGGGATCATCGTCACGTTGCGCATTCGCGGCGCCTCCCACGCCGGCTCCGGGGCGACCAGGTCGAAGCGCCGTGCGATCGCCTTGACCACGACGCGCTGCTCGGCCATCGCCATCGTCGCGCCCAGGCAGCGCCGGATTCCGCCTCCGAACGGAATCCAGTTGTAGGTCCCGGGCCGCTCGAACGCGCCTTGCGCCGACAGGAAGCGTTCGGGGCGGAACGCATGCGGCTGGGAGTAGAGATCGGGCCGGTGGTGCAGGCCGATGATGCTGACCGCGACGGGCGTGCCGGACGCCAGCGTGTGCTCGCCGAGCCGCCAGGGCCGCATCACGCGGCGCACGATCATCGGGATCACGGGACGCGCGCGCATCCCCTCGTGAATCGTTGCCTCCACGTAGGCGTCGCCGTCGTCGCTGCGCACCGACTCCCGCAGCCGCGCGTACGCATCGGGCGTGCGCAGCAGACGCTCGAAGATCCATGCCAGCGAGTTCGCGGTCGTCTCGTGGCCGGCCAGTACGAGCGTCAGCAGCTGGTCGCGCAGCTCGCCGTCGGTGAGCGGCTCGCCCGACTCATCGCGGGCGCCGAGCAGCACCGCCAGCACGTCGTCGCGGCCCTGCGGGGGCGTGCGGCGTCGTTGCGAGATCACGTCGTACAGGCGCCGGTCGAGGCTCGCCAGCAGCCGCGCGAGCAGCCCGCTGGCCTCCTTCGCGCCGGCGTGACGCAGCTCGAGCAGCGCGTACAGCGGGTGCGCCGTGACCCGCAGCACGCGGCTCAGCGCATGGCGCAGCGCCAGCTCGGGGCCATCGTCGCGGTCGTCGGGCTCGAGTCCGAACACGCCACGCATGATCACGTCCAGCGTGATCGCCTGCATCCGCGGCGCCAGCGCGAACGGCTCACCGGTCGACCAGCCGTCGAGCTCGCGCTCGGTCAGCCGCGAGATCGCGGCCACGTAGCTGTCGACCGCGTCGCCGTGAAACGCGGGCAGCAGCAGCTTGCGCTGGCGCATGTGGCGCTCGCCGACGGTAGTCAGCACCGAACTCTCCCCGAGGATCGGTCGCAGCGGCGACTCGGCCGTCAGCGACGGAGCATCGGCCGGGTTGGCCGTCATCAGCGAGCGCAGGTGGTCAGGGTGCGAGGTCACGATCCAGCCGCTGCGCTGGCTGGGGAGGCGTAGGGTCCAGACGTCGCCGAACGTCCGCTGGGCATTGATGTGCAGAGCCATCGGCCGGGCGACGAACCGCAGTGCCTGCGCGATTGGCGGCAGGTCCAGACCGGGCGGGGGCGCGGTCGGCGACTCTTGATCCGCCGGCCCGGCCGGCGAGGCCGGCACGGCCGATGCGAGCTCGCGTTGGGAAGCGGTCGGAGCAGCCGCGTCGGCCTGGGTTCCCGCGTCGGCCGACGCTGCCGGGGCAGCGGTGTCCGGCGGGGCTGTGGAAGCAACGATCTCGGGCATGGTACGCAACTGTACCAGATGCGCGACGACCGCGCAACCCCCGGAGTGTCTTGGCCGGCAACCCGCGGCGCTCGACACGCGGCTCAGAAAGTCCGCTCAGGCCGGATTTTCCTGGCCGGCACTCCGCGTCAAACGATACGCGGCTCAGAAAGTCCGGTCAGCGGCGCGCAGCGCGCGCGTACGCCGCCGCCTCGCGGCCGACATCGGCGACCAGATTCCCGAGCGCCACCTGTGCATCCAGCAGGTGCAGCCCCCAGGCCGGGGTCGGGCTCGGCGTCGGCATCTGCGTGCCCGGCCGGGCGGTCACCTGGAGCACGTCGGCGCCACCGGCCGCCGAGCAGCGCGCCCGGTAGGCGTCGGGCTCTGAGACCCACTCGGTCCTCGCCGCCGGCTGGGTCACGTGCAACAGCGCTATCCCCACCGACAGCAGCGACCCGGGCGCGAACGGCGCCGTCGGGAAGACCGTGTCGACCGGCGCCGCGCCACCGCGCAGCGCGGCCGGGTTCGTGCACAGCACCTGGTCGCCGCGGACAGTCGTGCGTCCGAACAGCGCATCGGCTGGCACCGGGGCGTCGAACGTCGAGAACGCGATCACGCAGTGCAGTTGCGCCCCCGAGCGGCACGCTGGAACATGCCGGAACGTCCCCCCGACCGCGCGGTGGCGCTTGACCAGCACGTTGCCGCCGAGCAGGATCGCCGACACCAGCCGCCGGCGCAGCGCCGGCGAGCGGTCGATCACCCGGGCGATCACCTGCTCGAGCACGAACGAGCCCTGCGAGTGCCCGATCAGCACGAACCCGCGCCCATGGCTGTAACGGCGCAGGTAGGTCATAAACGCGGCGCGCACGTCGTCATAGGGGATCGCCAGCTCGCGCGGCGTCTCCGCGTCGCCCGCGTTCAGTGCCGGTACGGTCACCTGGCGATACATCGGCGCGAACACCCGGCAGACCTGCGAGTAGCGAGCGGCCTCGTAGAGCGCGATCGAGCGCTGCACCGGGTCGATGCGGAGGTTTGAGAGCGTCGTCTTCTGGCCCGACACGGTCGGGTAGACGTAGAAGCAGTCGATCGGCGGGTGCCGGGCGCGGTGGGGATGCACGACCCGCAGCGGCGCCAGAGCGGAAGAGAACACCGTCGTCGAAAGGCTGACGCGACACGGATCGGGCGACACGCCCGGCCGGCACAGCCACACGGCTCGCGCCGACGCCGTCCCACTCAGCGCGAGCAGCGCCACGACCACGACTGCGACGCCGGCGACCAGCGTGGCGAGGCGAGCGGGCGTCAGGCGACTGGCGGGCGAAGCTGTGCCCATGGCGCGACGGACTCTAGCTCTCCGGCGAGCGCGTACAGCGTGTCCTCGGCCCCGAGGCGACCGACGAGCTGCACCGCCAGCGGCAGCCCGCCGGCTCCGAGCCCGGCCGGAATCGAGATCGCGGGCTGGCCGGTGAGGTTGAAGATCGGCGTGAACGGCGTGAAGCGGCCCGCGATCTCGATCGCCAGCGGCGCCGGGCGCATGAAGCCGCCCTCGGCCACGATCGCCGGCCTGGCCAGGGCGGGCGTCATCAGCACGTCGCATTCGTCCCACAGCGACATGATCCGGGCGCTGACGGCCGGCCGCCGTACCGACAGCCGATCGCGCCCGCGCGCGGTGACGAGCCGGCGACCGGCGGCCGCCATCTGACGCGTCGTGCGCTCGAGCAGCGAGCGGTCTGCGACGGTCAGCGACTCCTCGTAGATCCCGCGCAGCCACAGCGCAAGGAACTGCAGCTGGGCGGCTCCGTAACGTGGGTCGCGCTCGACGATCTCGTGCCCAAGCGAGCCCAGCAGGGTGGCGGTTCGCTCCCAGGCGCCGCGCTGGTCGGCGGCGACGCGGCCGAGCAGCCCGGGCGGAATCCGCCGCGAAACGGCGATCCGCAGCCGCCGCGGCGGGGTCGCCGCCGCCTGCGCGTAGCTGCCGGTGAAGGCGGGGGCTCGGTCTGAGTCGCTGCCCAGCGAGCCGTGCATGACGTCGAGCAGCAGCGCGCTGTCGGAGACCGTGCGCGCCAGCGCACCATAGACCGACAGGCCCAGCCAGCCGCCCCGGGCCGGCGCCGAGGAGACCCGCCCGCGGGTCGGCTTGCACCCCACCAAGCCACAGCACGCGGCCGGGATCCGGATCGAGCCGCCGCCGTCAGACCCGGTCGCGGCCGGGACCAGGCCCGCCGCGACCGCCGCGGCCGAGCCGCCGGAGG
>JBOGYE010000201.1:0-5698 GCA_050696635.1 Solirubrobacteraceae bacterium
CGACACCGTGCGCAAGGTGCTGGACTTCCTCAACGACGAACTGCGCGTGGACTCGATGATGATCTCGCCCGCGTTCGCGTACGAGCGGGCGCCTGACGGTGAGCACTTCCTCGGCGTCCGCGAGACCCACGAGCTGTTCAGCGCCGCGTTCGCGGACGGACGCCGGCGGCGCTGGCGCCTGAACCACAGCCCCGGGTTCCTGGACTTCCTGGAGGGCAAGCGCGACTTCGGCTGCACCGCGTGGGGGATCCCGAGCTACTCGATTTTCGGCTGGCAGCGGCCCTGCTACCTGATGTCCGATGGTTACGCCAAGACCTACGCGGAGCTGCTCGAGACGACCGATTGGGAGCGCTACGGCCGCGGCCGTGACCCGCGCTGCGAAAACTGCATGGCCCACTGCGGCTATGAGCCGACGGCCGTGTCGATCACCAGCCACTCGCTGAAGGAGTCGCTGCGCGCGATGGCCCGCGTCTGATCTGGCCGGGCGCAGCGAAAAGCGCGACAATCTGGAGTCATGCGCGTTCTCGTGGTCGACGACGAGGCGAAGCTGGCGAGGCTGGTCCAGCGGCAGCTGCGCGCCCAGGGGCTCGCCGTCGACGTGGTCTTCACCGGCGAAGCGGCGGTGGAACGGGCGACCGCGACCGAGTACGACGCGATCGTGCTCGACCTGATGCTGCCGGGGATCGACGGGATCGAGACCTGCCGCCGGCTGCGCGCCGAGGAGGTCTGGTCGCCGACGCTGATGCTGACCGCGCGCAACGAGGTGTCAGACCGAGTGCGCGGGCTGGACAGCGGCGCCGACGATTACCTGACCAAGCCGTTCTCGCTGGCCGAGTTGCTCGCGCGGCTGCGCGCGCTGACGCGCCGGATCGCCTCGCCGCGCCCGACGGTGCTGGCGGTCGACGACCTGCGCCTGGATCCGGCGGCGCGCCGGGCATGGCGGGGCGATACAGAGCTCCCGCTGACCGCGCGGGAGTTCTCGCTGCTCGAGACCTTCATGCGCCACCCGGGAGAGGTGCTGGCGCGCTTTGACCTGCTCGAGCACGTCTGGGACGACAGCTATGAGAATCGTTCGAACGTGATCGAGGTCTACATCGGCTACCTGCGCGACAAGCTCGACCGACCCTTCGGCCGCCGCTCGCTGGAGACGGTGCGGGGGGCCGGGTACCGTCTGCGGACGGACGCCGGGTGAGCTTCACAGGCGCGGTGCGCGCGCCGGCGCGGGCGCTTGCTGCCCGCCTGCGGCGGATGCCGCTGCGGCTCAAGCTCGTGCTGGCGTTCGCGGGCGCCATGGTGGTGCTGTTCGGAGGGCTGTCGCTGGTCGTCTTCGCCCGCTACGAGGCGGGCCTTGACAACGGGATCGCCGCATCGCTGAAGGCGCGCGCCGCCGACCTGTCGGTGGTGGCGCGCCTGAGTGACGAGAGCCTGGTGACGCTGCGATCGCTGCCGCCCTCGTCGGGCGGATTCGCTCAGATCCTCGCGCGAGACGGTCGCGTGCTCGCCTCGACCGGCGGTGTCGCCGCACGGCCGCTGCTGCGCGGTGCCGCGCTGGGGCGCGCCTGGCGCGGTCCCGTGGACTCCCAGCTGGGCCAGCGGGCGCAGATGCGGGCGGTGCCGATCGCGCCGGTCGGGGGCGCCTCGCCGCGCCTGCTGGTCGTAGGGGTCTCGCTCGCCACCCGCAACGGCGCGCTCGACACGCTGCAGCGGTGGCTGTACATCGGCGGCCCGATCGCGCTGCTGCTTGCCTGCGCGGCCGGCTACATGGTCGCCGCGCTGGCGCTCGACCCGGTCGAGGGGATGCGCAGGCGTGTGGTGGCGATCCGCGGCCTGGAATCCGATGAGCGGCTGCCGCTGCCGCCCGCCCACGACGAGATCCGCCGGCTGGGAGAGACGCTGAACGAGATGCTCGAACGCCTCGAGGACGTGGTCGCCCGCGGCAGAGCGTTCGTGGCGGGCGCCAGCCACGAGCTGCGCACGCCGCTGACGATCCTCCAACTCGAGCTCGACGACGCGCTCGGCGAGGGGCGGTCCTACGCGGACCTGCGCGCCGCCGCCGAGTCCGCCCGGGAGGAGGTCCGCCGCCTGACCTCGCTGACCGAGGACCTGCTCGTGATCGCGCAGACCGACCAGCGCCGGCTGCCGCTGCATACGACCCGGTTCGACGCCCACCGCGCGATGCGGGTGGTCGCCGAGCGCTACGCCCAGCTCGACGGTGGCAGCGTGACCGTCGAGCCCGGCGGCCCGGTGTACGTGGTGGCCGACGTGGCGCGGCTGGACCAGGTGCTGTCCAACCTGGTCGAGAACGCGCTGCGCTTCGGCGCCGGCGCGGTGGTGCTGCGCGCGCTGCCCCGTGGCGGCGTCACGGAGCTGCACGTGCTCGACGATGGTCCCGGGTTCGCGCCGGAGTTCCTGCCGCACGCGTTCGAGCGCTTCTCGCAGGGCGATCCCGCCCGCTCGCTCGGGGGCACCGGGCTCGGGCTGGCGATCGTGCGGGCGATCGTCGAGGCGCACGGAGGGGCGGTGAGCGTCGACAATCGCGGCAGCGGCGGCGCGGACGTGTGGCTGACGCTGGCGCTGGATGAGCGCAGCTACAGCTCCGTGAATGCCGAGGCGAGCGCTGGCCTGGCAAGTGCCGCGCGTCCGTCCGCGCCGAGCTGACTCAAACCCGGTAGCGTCCCGCCGCGATGAGCTACGCCAGGCTTCTGTACGACGTCTCGGAGGCGGGCGTCGCGTCGATCTCGCTGAACGAGCCCGACACGCGCAACGCGCTGTCGGACGAGATGCTGACCGAGCTGATCGCGGCGCTGCAGGCCGCTCGCGACGACGCCGCGGTCCACTGCGTGGTGCTGACCTCGACGCACCACAGCGTGTTCTCCTCGGGCGGCAACCTCGGCGGCTTCGCGGCCGACGTGGCGCTCGTCCACAAGCATTTTCAGACGGCGCTGTTCCCGCGCGCGTTCGCGCTCCTGGGCGAGCTGGGCAAGCCCTCGATCTGCGCCGCCAACGGCCACGTGCTCGCGGGCGCGCTTGGTCTGGCGCTGGCGTGCGATCTGGTGATCGCCTCCGAGTCGGCCCGCTTCGGGACGCCCGAGATCAACATCGGGCTGTTCCCGTTCATGATCATGGCGCTGATCTATCGCAATGTCGGGGCCAAGAAGACCGCCGAGTTGATGCTGCTGGGCGAGCAGATCTCGGCTGCCGAGGCCGAGCGGATCGGGATCGTCAACCGCGTCGTGCCGGCCGACGGCTTCCAGGCGGCGGTCGACGACTGGTCAGGCAAGCTGGCGCGCAAGTCGCCGGTGCTAATGAAGCTCGGCAAGGACGCGATGCGCCGCCAGCAGGACATGGCCTACGACGATGCGATCGACTTCCTGCGCTCGCAGTTGACGATCGCGTTCTCAACCGAGGACATCCAGGAGGGCGTGCGCGCGTTCTTCGAGAAGCGCGAGCCGCAATGGCAGGGCCGCTGAGCGCGCTCGGTCCGGCCGGCTCTGGCGGCCCGGCCGGCTCTGGCGGCCCGGCCGGCTCGGCCGGCCCCTGTCGGGCCTGACAGGCCACCGCCTCACTTGACCGCTTCGACGTACAGCGACCAGGGGCGGTTCTCGATCTCGGCCACGTCGGGCATCCGTCCCTCGCGGTACTCGCAGACGTCGATCTGCTCGAATCCCAGGCGCCGCAGCAGCGCCGGCAGCGAGACCGCGTTGTAATGCCACCAGTGACGGGCTGAGCGCTTGGCGCGTCGCCCTCGGCCCTGGTAGATGCCGTCCAGGAACGCGTCGGGATCGGCGGGATCGTATTCCGCCACCACGCGATCCAGGTCAGGCACCGCCAAGCGCAGGATCCCGCCGGGGACCAGCACCCTGCGCGCCTCGGCCAGGCAGCGCTCGGCCGCGTCCGGGTGCAGGTGCTCGAGCACGTGCGAGGCGTAGACGCACTCAAACGTGTCGTCGGCGAAGCGGAAGCGGCGCGTCAGATCCAGGTAGCGCACCGAGCGGAAGTTCCCCGCGCGGTGTGACGCGTAGCGCTCGGGCCCGATCGCGCCGACGCGGTGCAGAAGCCACGGCAACCCCGCCACGCGGGCGACGAGCAGATGGGGCGTGATGTCGGTGCTCAGCCAGCCGTCGCGGACGCTGTCAAACGAGCCGAGCTGGAGCCTTGAGGGAAGGGTCGGCATGGGCGCGCGAGCAGCGTACTGAAGCGCCTGTGACCGCCGATGATCGGGGAACCTCTGTACATCCCGGCGCCCGACTGTACATTCCGACCAACGGCGGCCCTCCGAATGCGCCCGAAGCATGCTTGCGTTTGCCAGCCCGGCAGGTATCGTCAGCTTTCGTTCGATCGGCCGTTGGCCGCGAATGACGACGCCGTCGGACTCGGCGGGCCCAAGCGGACGCAGCCGGCGACCTTGTCAGAGGGAGCACATGCTGTGCCGTACGCAATCTCAAACCAGGGCTGACGATGTCGGTGCAGACCGAGACACGGATCGACCGGACGCCCGCGGTGGCCGACGTCCGGCTGCAGGGCGTCACCAAGCGCTTCGGCGAGACGATCGCAGTGCACGACGTCGAGCTTGACATCCTGCACGGCGAGTTCTTCAGCCTGCTGGGACCCTCGGGTTGCGGCAAGACGACGACGCTGGCGATGATCGGCGGCTTCGAGATGCCGACCAGCGGCACCGTGCTGCTCGGCGGCCGCGATGTGAGCCGCGTGCCGCCCTACAGGCGCGACGTCAACACGGTATTCCAGTCCTACGCGCTGTTCCCGCACCTCGACGTGTTCGGCAACATCGCCTTCGGCCTGCGCCGGCGCAAGCTGGCCAAGGCGCAGCTGGCCGGTCGTGTCGCCGAGGCGCTGGCGCTGGTCGACCTGCCCGGCTTCGAGCGGCGTACCCCCGCCCAGCTGTCGGGCGGCCAGCAGCAGCGGGTCGCGCTGGCGAGAGCGCTGGTCAACGAGCCCCGCGTGCTGCTGCTCGACGAGCCGCTGGGCGCACTTGACCTGAAGCTACGCAAGCAGATGCAGACCGAGCTCAAGCGGATCCAGAAGGACGTCGGGATCACATTCCTGTACGTGACCCACGACCAGGAGGAGGCAATGGCGATGTCCGACCGTCTCGCGGTCATGAACCAGGGCAAGATCGAGCAGCTCGGCTCGCCCGAGGAGGTCTACGAGCGCCCCGCGACGGCGTTCGTCGCCTCGTTCCTGGGCGCCTCGAACCTGATCGATGCGACCGTCGCCCAGCGCGACGATGGCTCGGGCTCGGCGGTGGTGAAGCTGGCCGACGGCCAGCTCGTGCGGATTCCCGCCGGTCGGCTGCCGCCCGGCGGCGACGCGGTCCGGATCGGCGTGCGGCCCGAGAAGTTGGCGCTCGAGCCCGCCGACGCCCCCGCCGCCGACCGTCGCGTCAACGCGATGACCGGCCAGGTGGTGATGGCCAGCTACCTCGGCGTCAGCCACCAGTACACGATCGACGGTCCCGGCGCGGCCGCGGTGACGGTGTACGTGCAGAACCTCGGAGGCACTACGCCGCCGGTCCTCGGGGAGACCGTGCGACTGGCGTGGCTCCCCGAGCACACATTCGTCGTCTAAGTGCTCTCCGCCGTAAGTACCGTCCCATTCGAGCGCCCTCTGACGGCGCCCGGCGGCGTCCTCGGATCTCGCTGTAGCGCCGCTACAGCTTCGATCCTGCGTCCTGGCCGGG
>JBOGYE010000202.1:0-11730 GCA_050696635.1 Solirubrobacteraceae bacterium
CGCCGATGCCGGGGCAGGTGCTGGCGCTGCGTGCCGCGCCCGGCGACCGAGTCAGCGCCGGCGATCCGGTGATCGTGCTCGAGTCGATGAAGATGGAGCTCGTGATCGAAGCGCCGATCGACGGCGAGCTGAGCGAGCTGTCGGTGTCGGTCGGCGACCGGGTGGCGCTGGACCAACCGCTGGCGCACCTGCGCGCGGACGGCGGGGAGTAAGGGCCCGTGACCCAATCACTTGACGGCTCCGACGGCGTCTGGACGCGATGACTCTGCTGCGCAGCCACGTAAACCCCACATCGGACGAGTTCCGCGCAAACCGCGAGGCCAACGAGGCGCTGGTGGCCGATCTGCGCGCCCAGCTGGCCCGGGCCGCTCTCGGCGGCGGCGAGCGGGCCCGCGAGCGCCACGTGAGCCGCGGCAAGCTGCTCCCGCGCGAGCGCGTGAACCGCCTGCTCGACCCCGGCTCGCCGTTTCTGGAGCTGTCGCCGCTCGCGGCGCACGGCCTCTACGACGACGAGGCGCCGGGCGGCGGGATCATCACCGGCATCGGCCGGATCGCCGGCCGCGAGTGCGTGATCATCGCCAACGACGCCACCGTCAAGGGCGGCACCTACTACCCGATCACGGTCAAGAAGCACCTGCGAGCGCAGGAGATCGCGCTCGAGAACCGCCTGCCCTGCATCTACCTGGTCGACTCCGGCGGCGCCTTTCTGCCCCGCCAGGACGAGGTCTTTCCCGACCGCGAGCACTTCGGGCGCATCTTCTACAACCAGGCGACGATGTCGGCGCGCGGGATCGCGCAGATCGCCGCCGTGCTGGGCTCCTGCACCGCCGGCGGCGCCTACGTGCCGGCGATGTCGGACGAAACCGTGATCGTCCGTAATCAGGGCACGATCTTCCTCGGCGGGCCACCGCTGGTCAAGGCGGCGACCGGCGAGCAGGTGTCGGCCGAGGAGCTGGGCGGCGGCGAGCTTCACTCGCGCACGAGCGGGGTGACCGATCACCTGGCGGCCGACGACGCGCACGCGCTGGCGATCGTGCGCGAGATCGTCGCCACCTTGCGGCCGCGCGACCCGACCCCGTGGGAGCGAGTGGCGGTGCAGCCGCCCGCGGTCGACCCGGACCAGCTGCTCGGCGTTGTGTCTGCCGACCTGCGCCGCCCCTATGACGCCCGCGAGGTGATCGCCAGGATCGTCGACGGCTCGCGCCTGCACGAGTTCAAGGCGCTGTACGGCGCCACGCTGGTGACGGGCTTCGCGCACATCCACGGCCACCCGGTGGGGATCCTGGCCAACAACGGGATCCTGTTCTCTGAGTCAGCGCTGAAGGGTGCGCACTTCATCGAGCTGTGCGACCAGCGGCGGATCCCGCTCGTGTTCCTGCAGAACATCACCGGCTTCATGGTCGGGCGCGACTACGAGGCGGGCGGGATCGCCAAGCACGGGGCCAAGCTGGTGACGGCGGTGTCGACCGCGCGCGTGCCGAAGCTGACGGTGATCGTCGGCGGCTCGTTCGGAGCGGGCAACTACGGCATGTGCGGCCGCGCCTTCTCCCCGAGGCTCTTGTGGATCTGGCCCGGGGCGCGGATCTCGGTGATGGGTGGCGAGCAGGCGGCGGCCGTGATGACCGAGGTCGGCCAGGCGCAGACCGGAGCGGCGCTGCTCGAGCAGTATGAGCGCCAGGGTCATCCGTACTACGCGACCGCGCGGCTGTGGGACGACGGCGTGATCGACCCGCGCGAGACCCGCGACGCGCTCGGGCTGGCGCTGTCGGCGGCCGGCAACGCGCCACTTGTCGAGATCGGGCGGCCGCTTTACAGGATGTGACGCCGGCTGCCGATCGGGGGCGCAGTGTGCAGGGTGCTGATCACCGGGTCGGCCCAGGGTCTTGGGCGGTTGGCCGCGAGACGGCTGACCGCTGAGGGTCACCACGTCGTGCTGCACGCGCGCTCAAACGTGCGCGGCCACGACGCGCTGCACGGCGCCCCCGAGGCGACCGCCGTGCTGGTCGCCGACCTCTCGAGTCTCGCCCAGGTTCGTCGGCTGGCGGAGCAGGCCAACGCCTTCGGCCGTTTCGACGCGGTGATCCACAACGCCGCGATCGGCGCTCGGGAGCCGCGACGGGTGCTGACCGAGGACGGGCTCTGCGAGGTGTTCGCGGTCAACGTGCTGGCGCCCTACCTGCTGACCGCGCTGATGGCCCGGCCACGGCGGCTGATCTACCTCAGCTCGGCGATGCACCGCAGCGGCGACCCGGAGCTGCACGACCTGAACTGGTGCGAGCGCGCCTGGGATGGGCGCCAGGCCTACTGCGACTCCAAGCTGTGGGACGCGATGCTGGCATTCGCCGTCGCGCGGCGGTACCCCGACGTGGTCTGCAACGCGACCGAGCCGGGCTGGGTCGCGACCAGGATGGGCGGCCCCGACGCCCCCGAGGATCTGCACCTGGGCGCCGATACCCAGTCCTGGCTGGCGGTATCCGACGAGCCCGCGGCCGCGACCAGCGGGCGATACCTGTACCACCGCGTCGAGCGCGGGACCCACCCGGCGGTCGCCCGCCGCGAGCACCAGAACCACCTGCTCGACCTGTGCCAGGAGCTCACCGGCGTCGCCCTGTGAGACAGGCCGCGTCGGCTGCTACGCGTCGGCGGGCTCGAGGCTGCCGGCGGCCTGCGGCGGGAGTTCCGGCGCGCCGGCGCCGCCGGCTCCGGAGCCGGCCCGAGCGGCTGACGCCTCGAAGTCCCGCTCGCGGATCAGCACCAGCGTCAGCGCAGCCCCGACCAAGGCGACGATCGCGCCGACCAGCAGCACCTCGTTGAGGCCGGCGGCGAACGCAGCACGCACCGCGTGCGCCGCGATCGGGCGCATTCTGGGGGGCAGCGCCGACAGGCCAGACGGCGCACCGTTGCCGTGCGCGAGCCCGGCTGCGAGCGCGTGCGCGGCGTGGGGAGGCAGCGCCGGAATGCCGCTCAGCAGGTTCAACACCTTCGTGCTCAGGGTGTGCGAGAACAGCGCGCCGAGACCCGCGATCCCGGTGGCGATCCCGACCTGGCGAAAGGTCGAGTTGATCCCGCTCGCCATCCCGGCGCGCTCGGGCGCCACGACGCCGATCGCCGTCGAGGCAAGCGGCGGATTGATCAGGCCGGTGCCGGCGCCGGCGATGATGAACCCCGCGATCAGGTGCGTCCATCCGGACCCGGCCGTCAGACCGCGCATCAGCAGCAGGGCCACGCCCACCAAGGCCAGTCCGGGCGCGATCAGCAGTCGGATCGGCACGTGCGCGGTCAGGCGCCCTGCCAGGCCGGACGTGAGCATGATCCCGCCCGACAGAACCAGGAAGCGAAGCCCGGTCTGAAACGCCGAGTAGCCCAGCACGTCCTGGAGGTACAGCGTCAGGTACAAAAACAGCGAGAACAGGCCGGCCGAGATCGCGAAGGCCGCGATCAGCCCGCCGGTGAACGTCGGCTTGCGGAACAGGCGCAGGTCGAACATCGCCCGCTCGCGCTGCACCGCCTCGGCTGCGATGAAGACCGCGATCAGCGCGCCGGCGCCGATCAGGCAGGCCAGGATCACGGGCGCGCCCCAGCCCGCGGTGTCCCCCTTGATCAGCGCGTATACCAGTGCTCCGAGCGCGCCGCTGAACGTGAGCACCCCGATCGGGTCGGGCCGTTGCGCGCCGCTCTGGCGCGACTCCTCCACGCGCATCACCGACAGAACCACGGCGATCGCGCCGATCGGCACGTTGACCAGGAAGATCCAGCGCCACGACAGACCGGTCGTCAGGGCGCCTCCGATCACCGGCCCGATCGCCACGGCGACCCCGGTGATCGCGCCCCAGACGCCGAACGCCGTCCCCCGTTCGCGGCCCTGAAAGGCGTCGCCGAGCAGCGCCAGCGAGGTGGAGAACATCGCGGCGCCCCCGATCCCCTGCGCCCCGCGGGCGAGGTTCAGCCACAGCGGCGACGCGGCCAGCCCGGAGGCCAGCGAACTGGCGCTGAACGCGATCAGGCCGATCACGAACACCAGACGGCGGCCGTACAGGTCGGCCAGCGACCCGGTCGTCAGCAGCATCGCCGCGAGCGTCAGCGCGTACGCGTCGACGACCCACTGCAGGTCGGAGAAGCTCGCGTGCAGCGAGGACTGAATGGACGGCAGTGCGACGTTGACGATCGTGACGTCCAGCAGCAGCATGAACGTGCCGATGCAGACGGCGATCAATGTCCACCACTTGCGTTGCATTCGCGCGGTCTCCCTGTCGAGCAGCGGGTCTCGCGCCCAGGCTACTCGCGGCTCCAACGGGGCGAAGTGATAGTGAGGTTTAGGTCGGTTCGGACATACGTCCACTGCCTCTTCAGCCCCGGCGTGCCGCAGCCGATCAGCTTCCAGTCAAGTCCCGCGCGGTGGGACGTTTCCAAGGAGGGAACCCATGAAGAAGTTCCGCGTCTACCAGGCCTGCACCACGCTCGCCGCGATCGCCGCTGCCGCGATCGCCTCGGGTGCCGGTTTTAAGTGGGGATTCTGATCCCAGTGTTTGGCGCGCCCCCGTGCAGTCGGCGGGGGCGCGCCTAACCAACCGGCTAACGGGCGGCGAGATGCGCGAGCGAAGGAGGGTCAGGGTCTGGTGCGAGGCGGTCTTCCTCGCGGCCTGCGCCGCGATCGCGCTGCTGTCCGGCCACCTGCACCTCAGCTACATCACCGACCACGCTCCGACGTTCGCCGTCCTGTGCGGCGGCGTCGTGCTCGGCGAGATGCTGCCGATCAAGATTCCGCGCCGCGGCGGCGACGAGGAGCTGACGCTGTCGGCCTCGTTCGCGATGGCCCTACTGCTGCTCGGCGGCCTGGGCCCAGCGCTGCTGGCCCAGGGCGCCGCCTCCGTAATCCAGGATCTGCACTCGCGCAAGCCGCTGGTGCGCGTGCGCTTCAACTTCAGCCAGTACGCGCTGGCGATGGTCGCCGCGTGGGGCGTCGTGCACTGGATCGCCGTCTCGCCGACGCTCGACGTCCTGCACCCCTTCTCCAGCCGCCAGCTTCCGGCGCTGCTCGCCGGCGCGGTCGCATTCTTCCTCGTCAACGCGTTCCTGGTCGGGACAGCGGTCGCTCTGCACCAGCGCGTGCCGGTGCTGCGCTACTTCTCCAACAGCGTGTCGTTCGTGATCGTCACCGGCGGCGTCGTGCTGCTGGTCGCGCCGATCGTGCTCGCGGCGGCCGCGTACACGGTGGCGATCGTGCCCCTCTGCCTCGCGCCCGTGGTGGCGATGTACAACTCGGTCTCGCAGACGGCGCGCAGCGAGCACGCGGCGCGCCACGACTCGCTCACCGGTCTGCCGAACCGGACCGCGTTTCACGACACGATCTCCGACGCGATCTCGGATGAGCGGTCGCCGGCGGCGGTCCTGCTGCTCGACCTCGACCGCTTCAAGGAGGTCAACGACACGCTTGGGCACCGCTACGGGGACCTGCTGCTGACCCACGTCGCGAAGCGCTTTCGCGATGCCGTCGCCAGCGCCGGCACGATCGCCCGGCTCGGCGGCGACGAGTTCGCCGTCGTCTGCCCCGGTTGCGACTCGGACCGGGCGGTGGCGCTCGCCCACGGGATCGCCGATGCGCTGCGCGAGCCGTTCGAGCTCGAGCAGATGGTCGTCGACGCGCAGGCAAGCGTCGGGATCGCCCTGTTCCCGCAGCACGGCAACGGCGTCGAGGCGCTGCTGGCCAAGGCGGACGTGGCGATGTACCAGGCCAAGGAGACGCGCTCCAACGTCGCGCTCTACGACGAGCGCCACGACCATTACAGCCCCACCAAGCTGGCGCTGACCGCAGAGCTGCGCAACGCGGTCGGCACCGAGGAGATCGTCCTCTGGTACCAGCCGATCCTCGACCTGCGCACCCGCGAGGCGGTCGCGGTCGAGGCGCTCGTACGCTGGGACCACCCCCGCCTCGGCGTGCTGCCGCCGAGCGCATTCGTGCGCATGGCCGAGGCGACGAACCTGATCCGGCCACTGACAACGCGCGTGCTCGACCTCGCTCTGGCTCAGGTCGGGGCATGGCAGGCAACGGGTCTGCACCTCGCCGTCGCGGTCAACATCTCGGCCCAGGTGCTGGTCGATCAGGGTTTCACCGAGCAGGTCCGCGACGCGCTCGTGCGCGCGAACGTGGAAGCCGGCCAGCTCAAGCTCGAGGTGACCGAGAGCGCGCTGATGTCAGAACCAGACACCGCCCGCGCGGTCCTGCGCGAACTTCAGGCGCTCGGATGCCAGATCTCGATCGACGACTTCGGCACGGGCTTCTCGTCGCTCGCCTACCTCGCCGACCTACCCGTCGGCGAGGTCAAGATCGACCGCTCGTTCGTGTCGAAGATGGCCGCCGGGTCGCGCGAGCGGATCATCGTCTCCTCGACGATCGACCTGGCCCACCACCTGCGGATGCGCGCGGTCGCCGAGGGCGTGGAGGACTGGTCGATGCTGCGCGAGCTGGAGGCTCTGGGCTGCGACGCCGCACAGGGGTACGCGATCAGCCATCCGCTCGCGGGGCCAGACGCGACCCGCTGGTTGGAGGACTTCCGCACGATGGTCGGGCTGGAGCGAGCGATCGGACAGGCGGCATGATCCTGATCGCGCTGGCACTGCTGTGCCTGGCGAGCGTCCCGCTGACCGGCGGCCATCTCTCCCGCCTCGCGTCCGCGCGGGTGCGCGGCACCTGGATCCCGGTGCTCGCGCTGGCGCTCCAGGTCGTGATTATCACGATCGTCCCGGGCGGCAGCCCGTCGGCGCACAGGGCGCTGCACATCGCCACTTACGCGATGATCGGCTTGTTCCTGGTGGCCAACCGGCACCTGCCAGGGATCCGGCTGATCGGCGCCGGCGTGTTCGCCAACGCGCTCGCGATCATCGCCAACGACGGCGTGATGCCGGCCTCGGCGACGGCCGATCGGCTCGCTGGGCTGCACCTGGGCGCCGGTTTTCACAACTCGGCCCCGGTCGCGCATCCGGTGCTGCTGTGGCTGGGCGACGTGATCCCGTGGCCCGGCCCGCTGCACAACGTGCTCAGCGTCGGGGACGTTCTGATCTACGCCGGCACGCTGGTGCTCGTGCACCGTGTCTGCCGGCGGTCGCCCGCGCCTGGCGCCGAGACGATGCCCACGTCCGGGCCGGCGCCCGCGTCCGAGCCGGCGCGCGCCTCCTCCTAGCCCGCGCGCAGCGCCCAGACCGCCCGCTCGATCAGCTCCACGCAGTCGTCCTGGCCAAACGCGGTCGCGTCGAGCACCAGGTGGTAGAGCAGCGGGTCGTCGATGTCGACGTCGTAGAACCGCCGCACGTAGTCGCCGTGGGCGCGGTCGAGCGCGCGCATCGCGCGCTTGGCGGCCGAGCGGTCCAGACCGCGGACGCGCATCGCATGCTCGATGCGGCGCTCCGCAGGCCCGGTCAGCCGCACGCGCAGCACTGACAGGTCCTCGCGCAGTGCGGCGGCGGCGCCCCGTCCCAGGATCACGCCCTCGCCGGTCGCGGCCTGGGCCAGCAGCGCCTCGCGCGCTGCGAGGTGAAACTCCCGCGGGGTGACGACATCATCGGGCAGCGTGGCGGGAGCGCCGGTGTACGCGCCGGCGAAGCCGGCCAGCAGCTGCTCGAGCAGGCCGCCGCCGCCACGCTCCTCCTCGGCCAGCGCCGCGTCGACCGAGATCTCGAGCCGCTCGGCGACCGCGATCGCGATCCCGCGATCGACGAACGGCACCCCCAGCCGCTGCGCGAGCGCCGGACCGATCTGGCTGCCACCGGCGCCGTAGGCCGCAGACAGCGCGACGACTGTCATCGCCCCTGCCTCGAGTGGATGCGCCGGTCGCTCACCCGCCGGGCCTTGAACTCCGTCGGCGGCAGCGTGCCGCGCCGCTGGGCGACGACCTGCGGGCGCAGCTCGAAGCGGGACCTGAACTCGTGGTGGACGCGCTCGCGCAATCCGTCCAGGTCGGCGTCGCCGTCGCGGCCCTCGACCACGAGCGTCAACTCGTCAAGCCCCGCCCGCGTCTCAAGCACGATCTCGAACTCCTCGCCGCACTGCGGCAGTGAGCGCAGCATGTCCTCGACGGCGCTCGGGAACAGGGTCACGCCGCGAACGTTGAGCATCTCGTCGGCGCGCCCGGCGAAGCCGCCATCGGCGATCACGTGGCTGCGCCCGCAGTCGCAGCCGTCGCGGCGCAGAGTCGTGTAGTCGCCGACCACGAAGCGGATCTGCGGTGACGCCTCCGAGATCAGATTGGTGACGACGCTGACTCCGGGCGCGCCATCGGGCACCGGTTCAAGCGTGACCGGGTCAAGCGTCTCCAGCACGTGCGTGTCCTCAAGGAAGTGCAGGCTGCCGGCGACGCACGTGTAGCCCCCGCACGAGGGCGCCGCCTCGGTGCAGCCGTAGAACTGGTGCACCTGCGCACCCCACATCGCCGCGATCCGCGCAGCCGTGGCGGCCGGCACCGGCTCCCCCATCGCAACGATGATCCGCACCGCGGTGCCCGCCGGGTCGATCCCCGCCTGCGTCATCGTCGAGCCGAGGTGCAGCGCGTAGGAGGGCGTGCAGCCGAGCACAGTCGGCGCCATCCGTGCGATCGTCGCACCCCGCGTTCGGGTGTCGAGGCCGCCGACCGCCAACTGCGGGACACCCATCAGCAGTAACGCGTGGTGCAGCCCCCACATCGCGACGTGCGGGCCGTAGCCGAACAGCATCATCGCCACGTCGCGCCCGGCCCTGATCCCCATCGCGTGGGCGGCGCGAGCGTCGGCCCACGCCCACAGCCGCCGGTCGGTCTGCGTGTAGCGGAACGGACGCGGGGCAGCGGTCGTGCCCGAGGTGTTGAACACCTGCCAGCCGTCGCTGCGCCAGCGCGCATCGTCGATCGCGGTGAACTCGCCCCAAGGCGATCGCTCCTCAACAGAGCGGCTCATCTGCTCCTTGGTCACCGGCGGCAGCCGCACGAGGTCGTCGATCGAGCGCACGTCACCGACCTCGATCCCGGATCGCGCGAGCAGCCGCGCGTACATCGGCGCGTGCGCCGCCATGTAGGCGACCGCCAGCGGCAGCTTGGCGGACTGGATCTCGCGCAGCCGCTCGCAGTCGCAGGCCTCCAGCGACGGCGACCAGAAGCGCCCATTGCCGGGCCCGTCCAGGTCGGCCCGGTGGACCTCGATCGCCGCCAGCCAGCGCTCGCGCAGGCCCGGCGCGGTGTCGCTCGCAGCCTCTGCGCGGCCGGTCATGGCGCGAACCTATCAGTAGGGTGGCACGATGTCGCGCGCAACCCGCGGTGCTGGATGGTTGATTCCGCGGCCGCGTGGGGCCGGGGGATTCGGGGATCAAGTCGGTCAAGGACGCAGAACGAAGCCAATACTGGAGGTATTGGCGAGTTCGAGGACGCTGATCCGGCGCAGATCATCCGAATTCATCCGGCACGCGGGGTCGTGGAATCAACCATCCAGTGACCCTGGGGCCGGTCCGCCACGACGACAGACCCGATCGTGAGCGCACCCGGCGCCACGCAGCCGCGCGGCGCGCTGCTCGTCGGCAGCGTCCCCCTGGACGACACCGAGCAGGTGCTCCGCGTCGCCGCCCGCGAGCTCGGCGACCACCTGGCGCGGATCCCCGACGGCGAGACCGGCGAGCGGGCAGGGTGGGTCGCGTGGCAGGGTCAGAACTTCAAGCTGCGAGGCCTGCGCGTGGTGGCGCCCGCGCCGGGCCAGTACCCCCCGACCCCCCGCTTTGCCCCGGTTTCAGACGCCGTGGATCTGGCCGGCCTCCAGTTCGGCTCGCTCGGCTTCGCGCAGGCCGCGCTCGACGGCTGGCGGGTGTTTGAGGCGCTGCACAACGACGGCGTGATCGCGCCCGGCACCCGCTTCCAGGTGTCGTTGCCGACGCCGCTGGCGCCCGTCGCGATGTTCGTCGTCGACGAGCATCGGGCCGCGCTGGCGCCCGCCTACGAGGCCGCCATGCGGCGTGAGCTGGCGCGGATCGTGAGCGCTATACCGGCCCAGCGGCTGGCGATTCAGTGGGACATCTGCATCGAGGTCTGGATCTGGGAGCGGTGGCTGACCAGCCCCTGGGACGACGTCGAGGAGGGGCTGGTGGCGGCGGTCGCGCGGGCCGGCTCGTGGGTGCCGGCAGGCGCACAGCTGGGCCACCACTACTGCTACGGCGACTTTCGACACGAGCACTTCAACCAGCCGCGCGACGCGGCGGTGATGGTGGCGATGGCCAACCGGATGGTCGCGGCCACGCCGCGCCGGGTTGACTGGGTTCATCTGCCGGTGCCGATCGAGCGCACCGATGACGCCTTCTACGCCCCGCTGGCCAGGCTCCGTCTGGAGGCGGGGACCGATCTTCACCTGGGACTGATCCACAGCCGCGACGGCGTGCCGGGGGCCCGCCTGCGGGTCGCGCGGGCGCTGGCGCACGTGCCGGCCTTCGGCGTCGCCTGTGAGTGCGGGATGGGCCGGCGACCGGCGGGCCGCGGGGGCGACGAGGCGGGCATCGTGGGGCTGCTGCGCACGCACGCGGCGGTGGCTGCGCCGATCCGCTGACCCACCTGTAAGACTTCCGGTGTGTCGGCGTGTCCAGCGTTCCGGTAAACCCCTGCCGGTCGCTGCCGATCATCCGACCGGCGGCCCGCGCCCCGCGGGCCCGATCGTCCCGTCTTTAGAAAGCCGAGCCGCGCCTGCCATGAGCCATCGCATCCGCCCTGTTTCGATCGTCCGCGTCGCCGCGCTGGGCGCCCTGCTGCTGGGCGCCCTCCTGCTCGCTCCCGGCCTTGCCCGCGCTGCTGCCGTGGCGCGAGCGAGCGATGCCTCCGGCACCGTGTCGCTGGACCAGCCGGCCTACACCGCTAACGAGAACCAGGGCACGCTGACGATCACGATCGTTCGCACGGGCGACACGTCGGTGCCCGAGCACGTCGGCTATGGCGTCAAACAGCAGGATGCCCGCAACGGGGTCGACTTCACCGCGATCCCCAACACCTACATCACGATCCCGGCCGGGCAGAGCACCTACCAGTTCCAGGTGGCGATCATCGACCGGGGCATGAACGCCACGCCCGTCCACGCGCTTGCCTACCTGTACGGCGCCTGGCCGGATCCGATCGGCGCCAACAACAACTCGCTGGTCACGATCCTCCACGATGACCCACTGGGGCTCCGCGACCCGACCGATCCGCTGGGCGTACCCGCCAACGTGAGCGACAACCCGCTCGCAGGGACCCGGTTCTACATCGATCCCGATTCCGGCGCCGCCAAGGCGCAGACACAGCTGCGGCATTCCAGGCCGGCCTGGTCGCGGATGCTGGGAGTGCTCTCCTCATCGCCCGGCGCGCACCGGTTCTACATGTGGAACATGGTCGGAAACATCGCCGGCCAGGTCTCCCACTACCTCCAGGACACGCAGATTCAGGATCCGGGCAGCACCGTGATGCTGTCGACCTACAACCTGGTGCACGACCACTGCGGCTACACCGCCACCCCGGCGATCGAGAGCCGCTACGAGAACTTCATGTCACAGGTCGCGCAGGGGATCGGCAACTACAACGTCGTCTTCTTCCTCGAGCTGGACTCGACGATCACCGCGCCGTGCCTGACCCGGGCGCAACTGGCGATCCGCGACGCCGAGCTGAAGTACGCGATCACCGCGCTGGACGCCGACCCGCACGTGCTCGTCTATCTCGACGGCGGCGCGGCCGACGCCAACTCCGCCGCGCGCGAGGCGGCCTA
>JBOGYE010000203.1:0-7344 GCA_050696635.1 Solirubrobacteraceae bacterium
GCCCTGCGACGGGTCCAACGACCCTGCGCCGGGCGTTCTACTCGAGGTCGCCGGCGAGCTTGGAACGCAGCCGCAGCACCGCTTTGGTGTGCAGCTGGGACACGCGGGACTCGGTCACGCCGAGGACCTCGCCGATCTCCCGCAGCGTCAGGTTCTCGTAGTAGTACAGCGCCACGACCAGCTTCTCTCGCTCGGGCAGCGCGGCGATCGCGTCGGCGATCCGATCCCGAAGCTCGGACTCGTCGACGACCATCTGCGGATCCGGCGCGTGGCGGTCCGGGAGCGTGTCCAGCAGCGACACCTGGTCGCCGGAGGCGTCGGACACGCTCCACAGCTCGTCCAGCGCGACGATCGTGGAGTTGGAGATCTGGACCAGCGCCTCCTGCAGCTCGTCGGTCGAGATCTCCAGCTCGGCGGCCATCTCCTCGTCGGTCGGCGCCCGCTGGAGCTTGGCCTCGAGCTTCATGTTGACGCGCTCGAACTGGCGCGCGCGAGCGCGGACCGAGCGTGGCACCCAGTCCAGCGTGCGCAGCTCGTCGATGATCGCGCCGCGGATCCTGGTGATCGCGTAGGTCTCGAACTTGATCTCTCTCGTCAAGTCGAAGCGCTGGATTGCGGAGATCAGACCGCCGAGCCCGTATGAGATCAGGTCGGCCTCCTCGACGTGCGCGGGCAGCCCGGAGCCCATCCGTCCGGCGACGTATTTTACCAGCGGTGAGTATGCGACGACGAGGCGCTCTCGAGCCCGCTCGTCGCCGGAGGCCTTGTAGCGCCTCCACAGCTCCTGCAGCTCGATCGCTTTGACGTTTGTTTCCAGTTGACGCCTCCCTGCCTCTGTCACGCGCGGGGGTGGGAACTCTGATACGCCCGGCGCAGACGGGCTGACTCTACCCGAGTGTAAACCTGGGTCGTCGAGATGCTGGCGTGTCCGAGCAGCTCCTGGATCGCGCGCAGATCGGCGCCGCCGTCGAGCAGGTGAGTGGCGAAGCTATGACGCAACGCGTGGGGGTGCGCTCCGGCAAGCCCCGGCTCCTGCGCCGCGGCGGCGCGCGCCCACGTCGCCAGCCGCCGTCGAACGTCGGATGTCGACAGTCGGCGACCGGATTTCGACACGAACAGCGACTCCTCATCGCGCGCCGCCAGGACGCCGCGACCGCGCTCCAGCCAGCGCTCCAGCGCGCGCAGCGCGTGCTCGCCGACGGGGACCAGCCGGGTGCGGCCGCCCTTGCCCTGGACCCGAACGTTCTCGGCGTCGAAGTCCAGCGACGCGACGTGCAGCGACACCAGCTCCTCGGCGCGCAGCCCCGACGCGTAGGCGAGCTCGAACAGCGCCCGATCGCGCAGGCCCAGCGGCGAGGTCTGCGGGATCCGATCGAGCAGCGTGGAGACCTGGCCCGGCTTGAGCACCAGCGGCAGCCGCTGCCCCCGCTTGGGCGAGCGCAAAAGCTCAGCGGGGTTTGAGTCGCGGCGGCCGAGCTGAACCTGCACCGCGAGCAGCGCCCGCAGCGCGGCCAGCTTGCGCGCCACGGTCGCGGGCGCCAACCGCGCGGCGCTCAGGCCCGCGACGTAGCGCCGCAGCGCCCGCACGTCGACCCGCTCGGGCTCCATCCCCTGATCCGAGGCCCAGTGCGCGAACTGTCCGGCGTCGATCCGGTACGCGGTCCGGGTCCGCGTCGCGACGGCACGCCGGCGCAGGTCGGCGTCGAGCTCCGACAACGCGTCGCGCCACAGCGGTCGCAGTCCCGAGTGCTCGGGCGCGGTCTGGGGCTGGGCGGACATCGCGCCACGAGATTCGCCGCGCGGGCCCCGAGCCCTCTTACGCGACGTGCACGAGCGTGCCGATCGGCGTGTAGGGATACACCTGTGCGGCGACGCTGAAGGGCATCTCGACGCATCCGAGGCTCTGCGGATCGCCGTACTGGGCGCGCTGGAAGCCGTGCAGCGCATCGCCGCCGTGGAAGTAGCTGACCCAGGGGATCCCGGTGTCGTGGTAATGGCTGCCGTCGGGATTCGTGCCGCTCATCGTCGTGACGGGCACGTGCTCGTAGACCGGGTAGGTCCCGGTGGCGGTCGGCGCCGACGCGATCCCGGTGTTGACCGGGGTGGGACCGATCACGTCGCGGCCGTTGTGCCACAGGGTCAGGCGCTGGTCGGCGACGCTGACTGACGCGAACGTGTAGCCGAAGCTGGAGCTCTTGCCGGCGATCGTGGCAGCGATCAGCGCCTTCCAGACCTGCGGCCCGGCGACTCCGTCGACCGGCAGCCCCTCGGTCGACTCGAACGCCATCACCGCGCCCTGGGTCATCGTGCCGGCGCTGCCCGGCTGCCAAAACGACTCCAGCGCGGCGGGCGTGTTCGGGTAGCGCCAGGCGAAGCTCCCGTGCGGCGCGTTGGTCGCGGCGGCCTCCTGGGCGGCGTCGGTCAGCGCGGGGGGCGTGCCGGATGGGGTGAACGTCAGCGGAAGGTAGTTGAGCTTGGCAAGCAACTGCTGCAGGCGCGCGGTCGACCCCGGCGGGACCATCCAGCTGCCGCTGCTGGCGTCCGAGCCCTGCTGCCCACCGGTCAGCCGGGTCCCGGTCGGCAGCGCGATGTGGACCTTCGCGTCCAGGCCGTAGCCATACCCCTCGGGCTCGAAGCGGATCGTGTGGGCGTTGACGGTGTGCCAGGTCCCCTGGCTGGCCGGCGAGACCGGCGGCAGATGCCCGCCGAGCGCCCGTGAGACGGGCCTGGAGAAGGTCAGCGTGATCGGGGTCGAGGGCGTGATCGTGGCGCCCGGCGCGGGGTTGGCGAACGCGGAGGCGGCATGGCCGCGCGGGAACCAGGCCACCGTCGCGGCGTGTCCCCGCTCCCATGACAGCGGCGCCGCCGATACCCGGAGCGTGCCCGCGGGCCCGTCGTGCGGGAGCGTCAGGACCGTGCTCGGAGTCGGCAGCACGTGGCGGCTCAGCCGACCGCCCGGCGGTGCGTAGGCATAGCTCGAGATCGGCTGGCGGAAGTGCAGTTGCAGCGTGCCGCCGCGCGTCAGCGTGACGTAGTGCGAGCGCAGGCTGGCCACCGGCGTGGTCACGGTCAGGTTCAGCCGCTGGGTCGAGCCGGCCAGCCACGAGATCCAGCCCGGTCGCTTGACGATGACCTGGACCTGGAGGCGCTCGCCGGCGGCGATCGGCCGCGACGGAAGGATCACCGGATCGCCGTGCGTCTGGACCGGCACCGGCTGGCTGTGCGGTCCGGTGACGACGCTGACGCTCTGGATCGTGCCGGCGCCGAACGGCAGGGCGACCTTGGCGATCGCGGTCTTGTCCGGGGTCAGGGTCGCCTTGGCGGCGCTGAGCACGATCGCGGCGGCGACGAGTACGCCGACCGCCACCGCCAGCAGCGCGGCCACGACATAACGACCGCGACCGAACCGTCGCGGCGCCATGCCCGATCCCCCCCGCCTCCTCCAGCCCGACTTCTCAGCTCTGGAGGCGCGCAGATACGAGACGTTCGCCACTGCCAGGCCATGCTACTGACCGCTCACCGTCCTTCAAGCGCGGCGGTCGTCCGGCGCGGTCCTGCAAGCGTTCGTTCAGAGCGTCACGGCGCCCTGGGCGGCGGTGCAGACCAGCCGCGCGTACTTGCTCAGCGCTACGCCCGGGAACGGCTTGTCCGGCGGACGGTAGTCCCGTGCCCGCGCGGCCAGCTCGTCGTCTGACAGGTCGACATCGAGCCGGCGGGCGGTCACGTCCAGGGTGATCGTGTCGCCGTCGCAAACCAGCCCGATCGGACCGCCGCGGACCGCCTCGGGGGCGACGTGGCCGGCCATCAGCCCGTGCGTGGCGCCCGAGAAGCGCCCGTCGGTCAGCAGTGCCACCTGCTCGCCCAGGCCCTCGCCGACCAGCGCCGCGGTGACCGCCAACATCTCGCGCATCCCGGGGCCACCGGCGGGGCCCTCGTTGCGGATCACGATCACGTCCCCCGCGTTGATCGTGCGCGCCGTGACGGCGGCCATCGCGTCCTCCTCTGACTCGAACACGCGCGCAGGCCCGGTCTGGCGCAGCCGCTCGTGACCGGCGAGCTTGACGACGCAGCCGTCGGGGGCGAGGTTGCCGTGCAGGATCGCCAGGCCGCCGTTGGGCTTGATCGGATCTTGGAGGGGGCGCACCACCTCCTGGCCGACGGTCTCCCGTGCGGCCTGCGCGATCTCGCCGATCGTCTGGCCGGTGACCGTGATCTCGTCTGCGTGCAGCAGACCCGCCTGCGCCAGGCGCGCCATGACCAGCGGCACACCGCCCGCGGCGTCAAGGTCGGGGGCGACGAAGCGCCCGCCGGGCTTCAGATCGCACAGCAGCGGCGTCCGGGCGCTGATCTGATCGAAGTCGTCGATCTCGAGCTCGATCCCCATCTCGCGGGCGACCGCGAGCAGGTGCAGGACGCCGTTGGTCGAGCCGCCGCTGGTGGCGATCGCGGCGATCGCGTTCTCGAGGCTGCGGCGGGTGATGATGTCGCTCGGCCTGCGGTCCTGGGCGAGGACGTCCATCACCAGCGCGCCGGCCCGCTGGGCGACCTCGTTCTTGCGCGGATCCATGGCCGGCACGGAGCCCGAGCCCGCCGGGGAGATGCCGAGCGCCTCGAACGCCATCGCCATCGTGTTGGCGGTGAACTGGCCGCCGCAGGCGCCGGCGCCGGGCGAGGCCGCCTCCTCGATCTCGGTCAGCTGGGCGTCGTCGATCCGTCCGGCGGCGTGCGCCCCGACGGCCTCGAACACCTCCTGGATCGTCAGCCGCTGCCCGTGCAGGTGGCCCGGCGCGATCGAGCCGCCGTACAGCATCACGCTGGGCAGGTTCAGGCGGCACAGTGCCATCACGGTCCCGGGGATCGTCTTGTCGCAGCCGCTGATCGCGACGACGGCGTCGAACATGTGGGCGTCGACGACCAGCTCGATCGAGTCGGCGATCAGCTCGCGGCTGACCAGCGAGGCGCGCATCCCGGGCGTGCCCATCGTGATCCCGTCGGAGATCGCGATCGTGTTGAGCTCCATCGGCGTGCCGCCGGCGTCGCGGATCGCCTGCTTGACCTGCACGGCCAGCGCGCGCAGGTGAAAGTTGCACGGCATCGTCTCGATCCAGGTATTGGCGACGGCGATCAGGGGCTTTGACAGCGCCTCGTCGTCGTAGCCGACGCCCTTCAACTGCGCCCGCGCTGCGGCGCGCTGCGGTCCGTGCGTGAGCGCGCGGCTGCGGTGCTTGAGGCTGGCCATCGAGGCCGGGGACTGTATCCGCTCGGGGCAGCCTGTGGAGGGTTGTCCACTTCCTCACGCATACCCGCAGAAACTGGACAACCCCCTCGGGAGGGGGCGGGTTCAGCTCGAAGCGGCGCTGTCGCTGTGCTGCGCGTCGCGCAGCCGCGCTCGCTCCCACTGCGCCAGGCGCCACAGATCGCGCCGAACCCGTGCCGGGTCGTGCTCGCGCCCGGGCAGGTGCATATTGGCGCTGGCGACCAGGCGGCACTCGTCGCCGGTCAGCGCCATCCATTTCGCCAGCGCGTCGTCGGAGTCGGGCAGACGCGCGCTGCCGTAGGGTCGCTCCTGGTCCGGGAACGTGACGCAGTACTCGCCCAGCAGACGATGTGTCTGCGCCAGGTAGGCGACGATCGCCCGGTGCGGGTAGATCAGGTAGGCGTAGGGCGCTCCGCCGGCGCGGTGTGACTCGGTCGGCCCGTCGGGCTGCGTGCCCCAGACGCGGATGAAGCCGAGGTCGCGGTACATCGCCCACTCCTCGTCGTTCACGCACGAGCGCAGCAGAACCCTGGCGCGCTGCTCGGCGCGGCGCTCACGGCCGGGGTCATACAGCGAGGATGCCGGCAGCGCGCGCCGGCGCGCGCGGTGGCGCTGCCAGAACTCGACCGCCCGCGGGATCATCTCCTCCGAGAGCAGCGCGACGGCCACCAGCGCGGTGACGATCAGCGCCAGCAGCACCGTGCCGCCGGCCGCCTACCGGCCTCCGGCCGCGCGCGGAAAGAAGATCACGCGGTCCGTACCACGAGGGATGTCGTGAAATGCCTTGACCATCTGCGCCTGGCGGCGGCCGCCCTCATCGGTGACCGGCACGGCGGCCCACAGGCCGGCCTCGAGCTGGCGGCGAAACTCCTCGATCAGCTTGCGCTCGTCGGCGTCGTGTTCGACATCGCCCTCGGCGATCAGAACCTCGCCGTGCCCTGGCCTCATCCTCAAAAAGCGCACGCTTCGATTATGTCACTCCGCCGAATCGGTCTCCAGGCTCCCGGCGTCATTGCGCCCGGGGCGCCCTCCACGATCCCCAGCACGTTGACCGGGCCGGCGCCGGCACCGACGGTGACCAGCCCGTCGCGGACCGCCTGCGACGCCCGCAGCTTGGCCGCGCGAGCCGCCGCCAGCGTCGTGTCACCCCACGCCAGGCGCGCCGCAAGCACCGAGGAATGGGTGCAGCCGGAGCCGTGCGCGGCGCCGTCGGGATGGCGCACTCCTCCGATCTCCACCAGCGTGTCACCGTCGAACAGGATGTCGATGGCCTGCTCGCGGTGGCCGCCGGTGACGACCACGGCCGACGGCCCCAGCGCATGGACCGCGCGCGCAAGCACGGCAGGGTCTCGCTCGTCGTCCAGGCCCGTCAGCGCCCGCGCCTCGGGCAGGTTCGGGGTGGCGACCGTCGCCCGCGCGAGCAGCAGCTCGATCAGCGCGCCACGTGCGGACGGGTCAAGCAGCGCTGCGCCGGACTCCGCGACCATCACCGGGTCCAGCACCACCGGGACACGGTCGCGCCCGCCCAGTTCGTCCAGCACCCGGGCCACGGCCTCGATCGTGGCGACGGTTCCCAGCATCCCGACCTTGATGGCGTCGACGCCGATGTCGTGCGCGACCGCGCGCACCTGGGCGACGATCAGCTCCGCCGAGACCGGCTGCACCGCGGTCACCTCGACCGTGTTCTGGGCGGTGATCGCGGTGACGGCCGTCATCCCATGCACCCCGCAGGCGGCGAACGCCTTCAGGTCGGCCTGAATGCCGGCGCCGCCGCCGGAGTCAGAGCCGGCGATCGACAGCACGCACGGGATCCGCGCGCGCTGGGGGCCGGTATCGGACTGCTCGGACGGTCGGGGCACCGGCCCGCGAGCTTATTGCGTCTGAATGCGGCCGCCAGGTCCGCGCCGAACCCGCCCCCACAGCTCCAGCTCGGCCAGTGCCGCCAGGCCACCGGTCGGCGACAGACCCGCGAGCGCGAACGCCTCCGACGGTTGATAGCCGTCGGCCAGCGCGTCGAGCAACGCCTCCAGGCGCGGCTCGAGCGGTGCTACCGGCGTGTCGTGCGGCCCACAACCAGGCCCCAGGAG
>JBOGYE010000204.1:0-15447 GCA_050696635.1 Solirubrobacteraceae bacterium
TCAGAGAGCGCCGAGAGCCGCTGGGCCGCCTCCGGGGTCAACGCCGCCGCACTCGGATACAGCAGGTAGGCGTAGGCCCGCTCGCGAGACCGCCCCACGCGACCGCGGATCTGGTACAGCTGCGAGAGCCCGAACCCGTCCGCCCGCTCGACGATCAGCGTGTTGGCCTGCGGGATGTCGATTCCAGACTCGATGATGCTGGTGCAGACCAGCACGTCCGCGTCGCCGCGCAAAAAGCTCAACATGCGCCGTTCCAGCATGCTCTCGTCCATCTGCCCGTGGGCGACCTCGAACCGCATCCCGGGGCAGAGGCCGCGCAGTCGCACGGCCGTCTCCTCGATCGTCTCGACCCGGTTGTGCAAAAAGAAGGCCTGCCCGCCGCGCGCCTTCTCGCGCTCCAGCGCCCGCCGCACCAGCTCCTCGTCGTACTCGCCGACGTAGGTCTTGACCGGCCGGCGTCCCTCGGGCGGGGTCTCGATCACGCTGATGTCGCGCACGCCGGCCATCGACATCTGCAGCGTTCGGGGGATTGGGGTCGCGCTCATCGCGATCACGTCGACGCGCAGCTTCAGCTGCCGCAGCAGCTCCTTTTGCCGAACTCCGAAGCGCTGCTCCTCATCGACGATCAGCAGTCCCAGCTCGCGCGCGCGCACATCGCGCGACAGCAGGCGGTGGGTCCCGATCAGGATGTCGACCTTCCCCTCCGAGAACCGCGCCACCGCCTCCCGCTGCTGCGCCGCCGGGCGAAAGCGGCTGACGTGCTCGATCGTCACCGGGTAGTCCTTCAGCCGCTCGGTGAAGGTCCCGTAGTGCTGCTGGGCGAGGATCGTCGTCGGCACCAGCAGCATCACCTGGGTGCCGTCCTGCACCGCCTTGAACGCCGCCCGCAGCGCCACCTCGGTCTTGCCGTAGCCGACGTCGCCGCAGATCAGCCGGTCCATCGGCCGCGGCGCCTCCATGTCTGCCTTGACGAACTCGATCGCGTCGCGCTGGTCCGGCGTCTCGGTGTAGGGGAACGCATCTTCGAAGTCCCTCTGCCAGTCGCTGTCTGGCGCGAACGCGTGTCCCTGTCGCCGCTTGCGCTCGGCGTACAGGTTCAAAAGCTCTCCGGCCAGCTCCTGGGCGGCCCGTCGGGCGCGCGCCTTGATCGTGTCCCAGCGGGTGCCACCGAGCTTGGACAGCGGCGGGTGCGCCCCGCCGGCGCCCACGTAGCGACTGATCTTCGCCAGCTGATCGACCGGCACGAACACGCGGTCGGTGCCCGCGTACTCGAGGTACAGGTAGTCCCTGGTCACCCCCGCGACCGTTTTGGTGTCAAAGCCGGCGAAGCGCGCGATCCCGTGATCCTCGTGCACGACGATGTCGCCACTGCGCAGATCGGAGAAGCTGCGCAGCACGCCGCGCCGGCGCTCGCGCCCCGGCCTCTCCGGCGCTCGGCGGCGCGCGAACAGCCGGTGGTCTGGGATCACCGCGAGATGGAACTGGGGGGCTATGAACCCGGCCTGCAGGCGGGCGTGGGCAAGGTTGATGAGACCGGCTGACGCCGGTCTTGTTTGAGAGTCGTCCGCGTCCAACCAGCGTGTCCGCAGTCGGCCCAGGTTGTATGCGAACCGATCCCCCTCGCCGCGGCGCGCGAACGTCAGCACCGTCCGGTAGCCGGACCGCGCGAGCTTCTCGAGCTCGGGCTCGGCCTCCTTCAGGGCGCGCGCGGCGATGTCGGCGGCCTGGGCGCGGAACGCGAACCGCTGGTCTGCATCGATGCTCGACAGACGGATCCGGACCCGCTGATGAAGCTGGGCGCTGATCGTGTCGGGGTCGACGTAGAGGTGATGGGCGTCGTCGTCGTGGAAGGCGGCGGTGACGTCCTGCCAGTGGTCTGACAGCGCCGGCGCGAGATCCTCGTCCCCGGCGATCAGCACCGCCGCATCGCCGATCAGCTCCAGGACCGGGTGAAAGCTGTCCACGGGCAGCAGCTGGGCGATATCGGGGCGGTCGGCCGCGTCCTCGAGCGCTGCGATCTCCGCCAGCTCGCGGTGCTCGAGCGCCAGCTCTGCGGCGGGCGCGACCTCGACGAATTCGGCGTCGTCCAGCGAGCGCTGGGTGAACGTGGAAAACCATCGCAGCGACTCGATCTCGTCGCCGAACAGATCCACCCGGACGGCACGATCCTCGGTCGCGCAGAACAGGTCAAGCAGCCCGCCGCGGATCGCGAACTGGCCACGGTCTTCGACCTGGTCCACGCGCTCATAACCGGCCGCGACCAGGTCCGACGCCGTCTCATCGAGATCGATCAGATCGCCGGGGCGCAGCGTGAAGCCGTGCGGGCGAAGCGCCGGATCGGGCACCTTCTCCGACAGCGCGACTGCGCTGACGACGACCACCGGCGACGCGTCGCCCCCCTCCAGCAGGGCGTCGAGCGCCGCGATCCGCAGTCCGACCAGGTGCGCGGGCGGCGCCAGGTGCGACTCGTAGTTGACCCCGCGGCTGGGGTAATAGCGCACCGTGCGGGGCGACAGCCAGGCGCCCAGGCCGGCGGCAAGCTCGCGTGCGGCGCGATCGTCGCCGGCGACCACGATCGCCGCGCGGCCGGGGTCGTTGTCCAACAGCGCCGCGACGAGATACGGCCGCAGCGACAGCGAGACGAACGCGTCCCCTCCCGCGCGAGCCAGAGCCGCGGTCTGCGGATCTGCGTCGGCGTGGGCGAGCAACTGGCTGAGCATCGGGGGCTCGGTCCGAGTCTAGGGGCGGGTCAGCGGCGGAACCTAGGCGGCTGCCGGCCCGTCGCTCGAGCCGTCCCGCGGGTCGCCGGCCAGCACCGCCTCGGCGGCGTCGGCGGCCCGCTGGACGAGCCCGTGCACCTCGTCGCGCGCCTGGCGGAAGCGACCCAGCACGTAGGCTGCGACACGATCCGGATCGGTCGTCTCCGGGCGTCCGACGCCGATCCGCACCCGGTGGAAGGCGGGCGTCCCGAGCGAGGCTCGAATCGACTTCAAGCCGTTATGACCGGCCAGCCCGCCCCCGAGACGTGTGCGGACCTCGCCGAACGGCAGGTCGATCTCGTCGTGCACCACCAGGATCCGCTCGGGCGCCACTCGCAGCTCGCCACGAGCGGGACCGACCGAGCGGCCGGCGTCGTTCATGTAGGTGTGCGGCAGCAGCACCGCGACCCGCGGACCGCCGGGGCCAGTCCGTCCCTCGCTCACCTCGCCGCGCCAGCGCTTGCGCGCCCGGCTCAGCTGCCAGCGCTCGCAAAGCACACGGGCGACGTCGAAGCCGACGTTATGCGGCGTGCCCTCGAACTCGGCGCCGGGATTACCGAGACCGACGATCAGCCAATCGACCGGCGCCGCCTGACGCACGGGTCGCGATCAGGCTTCGGCGTCGGAGTCCTGAGCACCGTCGCCGTCGGAAGCGGCCTCGCCGTCGCCCTCCGCCTGCGCCTGCTCGTCGCCGACGACGGCGGTTTCCTGCTCGATCCCCTCTGTCGGCTCGACCTGCAGGCGCGGCGCCGACAGCGTCGCCAGGACGGTCTCCGGGTCGTCGAGCAGCGTCACACCGGCCGGCGCGGTCACGGCCTCGAGCGCGAGCGTGTCGCCGATCTCCATCTCCGACACGTCGTGGGTGACCGAGTGCGGGATGTCGGTCGGCAGCGCCTCGATGTTCAACTCGCGCACGGTGTGCTCGAGCACGCCGCCGAGGCGGACGCCGGCCGCCCCCTCGGCGCCGGTCAGTTCCAGCGCGACGGTCGTATGGATCTTCTCGTCCAGCCGCACGCGCAATAGGTCCAGGTGCACGGTGTCGCCGGTCACCGGATGACGGACCAGATCCTTGACGACCACCGGGCCACCGCCGTCGCCGAGCTTGAGCTCCAGCACCGCTCCGGCCCCGGCGAGCGCGTGACGCAGCTCGCGCGCGGAGATCTGGAACGCCGCCGGCTCGGCGCCGCCGCCGTATACGACCCCTGGCACGGTGCCTGCGCGTCGCAGGCGGCGCGCCTGGCGCGAACCGTCCGGCTCGCGCGGCTGCGCTTTCAGAGGATGGGAGCTGGCGGTGGCCATCGGCGGCGTTGGATGGTAGCGACCCGCGCAGGATCGATGGCCGCCCGGGCCGGCAAGCGCCGGCGCGCAGCCCGACGAGCGGTGGCGCCCGACCAAAAAAAGACGTGGCTTCGAGCACAATCTGGGGTAACCTTTTGGTATGAGCGGGGCAGCGCTTGTCCTGTTGATCTCCGGCGTGCACCTGATCGGTCTCGTCGGGGTTGCGCTGCTGATGATTCCCGCCCTGCGGGACTCGCCCAGTCGCCCCGACCCCAAGGGCGACGAGGGCGATGGCGGCTGGGGCCGCGGTCCCACGCCGCCACCCGTGGCGCCGACTCCCCCGCGCGGCGGGATCCCGTTGCTCGACGCGGTTCAGTCACGCGTACGGCTGCGCGAGCACGGTCCGCTGCGCGAGCGATTGCCGCGCCGCGAGCGCCGGCCGGCGCACGAGCCGCACCGGACCCCGGTCCGCGAGCCCCACCGGGTCGGGCTGGGACGCGTCGGGCCGGGCGTTGGGTTCGGACGGGTCGGGTTCGGTCGCGTCGGGCTCAGAAGCGAGCCGGGCAGGCGGCGTCGGTCACGATCCGGCGGCTGATCACCAGCAGCCGAACCTGAAAGCCGGCGAGCACGTTGCCGTCGCTGCGGACTCGCACGCACTGCGTGCGCGGCAGCGAGGCACCCACCACCCAGGCCACGCGCGCGGTGCCCAGGGTCGATGTCAGGCTAAAGCTCGGCGTTCCCTGAATCTGGACGATCGAGACCGATCCCGGGTGGCGCAGCGTCGCCGCGACGGTCCCCGCGCGAGCGCGACAAGCGGCGCTCGTCCGGCAGCCGTCGATCAGCGCGGCCACCCCGGCAGCGTCCCCCCGCGCCTCCGCCCGCACCAGCGCTGTGATCGCCGCCTGCTCCGCGCCGCCGACGTTCAACGCGCGCGCGAGCAGCGCGCTGAGGACCAGGAACACGAGGACCGCGAAAGCGATCGTGGCGATCACGAGCGGGCGCCGCACGCGGCGCAACGGTAGCGGTGCGGGCCGGGCGGCCGGTCAGCCATGCGTGCCGCGCGTCCGCGTCAGCCGCGAGCCGGCGCGGCGGGTGGCTCAGCCGTCGCTGAGCTCCAGGAAGCGCTGAACGGACGCTTCCTGGTGCTCGAGGCGCTGCGCCAGCTCGCGCGCGTGCTCGGTCGCCAGCTCGAGGAACTCGTCGACACACTGCTCGGGTTCCTCGGTCATCGGGTACACGCGGGCGAGGTCCTGCTGGACGCAGGCGATCCCCATCGGCGGCCGCCCCTGCGCGAGCGTGCGCGCGCTGCAAACCGGCGTGACCACGATCTGCGACTCGGTGGTCACCAGCGCCGTCGGCAGCAGCCGGTATGCGGGCAGCCGGACGGCCAGGTGCAGCGAGTGGTCGACCGCGACCGAGCCGCCGGCCAGCTCCGACAGCGGCTCGCGCCACACGTCGAGCACGGCGTCGGCTCCGAGCAGGGCGTCGCGCATCGCGGCGGCCTGCTCTACGTACATCCGCTCGGCCTCGTCACGGTCGCCGGCGTCCGCGAGGTCAAGATCGCACGGCACCCGCAGAAGCTCGCCGGCGCCGACCGTGCTCCCGGCGCCGCGGCTGCCGTGGGCGACGTAGGTTTGCAGCGTGCCGAGATCGCGGCGCCCGTGGAACACGATCGTCGCCGAGCCGGACAGTGGCAGCCCGCCGACGCGCAGCGATACGGCCACCGCGCACGACTCGTCGAGCAGCGCCGCACGGAGCAGATCCTCGGCTGCGCCGCCACCATCGCCTGAGTGCTGATCGAGCATCACACGCGCTCCTCTGTTGGAGAATGTCGGCAGCTACAGGGATTTGTTTACCCCGTGCACTACGCTGGGATGCACAGATGGTGTTGCTCAGGCTCCTGTACAAGCCGTTCGCGATCATCGCTGGGCTCGTCGCCGCCCGGGCGGGGGAGGCGGTGTTTCGCTCCCTGTGGTCCAAGGTCGACGACGCCCCGCCGCCGGCGCCGGGCTCGGGCCAGGGCAGCGCGCCCAAGGTAGTCGCGGGCCAGGCGCTGCGGGCCGGTGTAATGGCCGGGGTGGCGGCGGCCGTCGACCGTGGCTTCGCGCGCGCCTTCCATGGCGTGATCGGAGCCTGGCCGAAGAAGCCGCAGCCGCCGCAGGGCTAGCAACCGCCTCCCCGCAGCACGAACCCCCGCTCTGAAAGCGCCGCCAGCGCATCCTCGAAGGCTGCAAAGTCGCGTCGCGTGAGCGCGTCGATCGGCCGACCTGCCGGCCCGGCGGCGCGCACCCAGCGACGCAGCACGGCCGGGCCGGCGAGCTGCTCGGCGTCGCGCAACAGCGAGTCGAGGATCTCGAGCTCTGGCCGGTGGTTCAACTTGCCCGAGAGCAGCGACAACGGATCGACGCCCAGCGCTTCGCACAGCTCGTCCTCGGTCAGCCCCAGCAGCTCCAGCAGCCTGGCCGCCCGTTCGCCGTGGCTCGGACCGCGCTCGCTCAGAACAATTGGTTCTCGCCGCCGAACACGTCCGACACCGAGCCGTCGGAGAAGATCTGGCGGATCGAGCTGGCCAGCAGGTCCGCACAGGACAGCACCCGGACGTTGGCCGGCGCCCCGGGCACCAGCGGGATCGTGTCGGTCACGACGACCTGCTCGAATCCGGCGGCGGCCAGGTTGGCCCACGCTTCGCCAGAGAAGTTGCCGTGCGTCGCGGCGGCGTAGATCCGTCGGGCGCCGGCGTCACGGACCGCCTGCGCGGCGGCGGCCAGGGTGCCCGCCGTGCCGATCATGTCGTCGACCAGCAGCGCCGTCTTGCCGGCCACGTCACCGATCACGTAGCTGATCTCGGCGACCTGCTGGGCGGGGCGCTCCTTGTTGAGGATCGCCAGGTCGGCGCCGATCTTGGCCGCGAACTGCTTGTTGAGCTTGACCCGGCCGGCGTCCGGGGCGACCACCACCAGGTCCTCGAGCCCGAGATCAAGGAAGTACTGCGTCAGCATGAACAGCGCCGTCATGTGGTCGCACGGCTTCTGGAAGAAGCCTTGGATCTGCCCGGAGTGCAGGTCCATCGTCAGGATCCGGTCGATCCCGGCCGCCTCCAGCATCCGCGCGACCAGGCGGGCGGAGATCGGCTCGCGCGGGGCGGACTTCTTGTCCTGGCGCGAGTACCCGTACCAGGGGGTGACCGCGATCACGCGGTGCGCCGAGCCGCCGACCGCCGCGTCGACCATCGTCAGCAGCTCCATCAGCGCGTCGTTTGCGCTCAGACCGGCGGCGACGTTGCTGCAGGTCGGCTGGACGATGAACACGTCGGCGCCGCGGACCGACTCCTCGAAGCGGCAGTAGACCTCGCCGTTGGCGAACGTCTTCTGGTTCGAGGCGCTCAACCCGACCCCGAGCTTGTCGGCGATCTTGAACGCCAGCTCAGGGTTCGCGCGACCGCTGACCAGCATCAGCCGCTTGTCATAGTCGCGTCGCATGATCGTGGGCGGCACCGGTTGGGTTTGCACGGCTCCCATGACCGTGGTCAGTGTACGCGTGAGCGCCGACGGCTCGACCGCGCTCACGGTTGCTCCGGCGCCTGCGATTCGGCCCGCTCGCGACGGCGCTGCGCGTAGCCGTCGATGTTCTGCTGCCTGGCTCGCGCGATCCCCAGCGCCCCGGCGGGCACGTCGGTCGTGATCACCGACCCGGCGGCCGTGTAGACGTCGTCGTCGAGCGCTACGGGCGCCACCAGGGTCGTGTCGACTGCCGTCTTGACCCGGTCGCCGATCGTCGTTCGGTGCTTCTGGTAGCCGTCGTAGTTGGCGGTGATCGTGCTGGCGCCGAGGTTGACGTGCTCGCCGATTTCGGCGTCGCCGATGTAGGACAGGTGCGGCACCTTGGAGCCACACCCCACGTCCGAGTTCTTGATCTCAACGAACGTCCCGGCCTTGGAGCCGTCGCGCATCACCGTGCCGGGGCGCAGGTACGCGAACGGCCCGACGTCGACGCGGTCGCCCACGACCGCCGCCACCAGGTGGGAGTGCAGGATCCGCGAGTCCTCGCCGATGCGGGCATCGATCAGGGTCGAGTTGGGTCCGATCGTCGAGCGCGCGCCGATCGCCGTCTCGCCGTGCAGGCTGGTGCACGGCTCGATCACCGCGTCAGCCTCGATCGTCACGCGGCAGTCGATCGTGGTCGCGGCGGGGTTGACGATCGTGACCCCGGAGCGCATATGGGCGGCGTGGATCCGCCGCTGCGCGATCGCCGTCACCTGCGCCAGCGCGACCCTGTCGTTGACGCCCAGCAGCTCCTCCCGGTCGGCCAGCTCGTGGGCGACGACGGAGCGCTCCCGCGCGCGCAGGATCGCTAGCACGTCGGGCAGGTAGTGCTCGCCCTGAGCGTTGTCGGCCCGGACCTCCGCCAGCGCATGCGCCAGCGCCGCGCCGTCGAACGCGAACATCCCGCTGGAGACCTCGCGGATCGAAAGCTGCGCCTCGCTGGCATCGCCCTGCGCCTTGGTCTCGACCACCCGCTCGACGGTGCCGTCAGGCGAGCGCACGACCCGTCCGTAGCCGCTGGGGTCATCGAGCACCATCGTCGCGATCGTCGCCGCAGCGCCGTTGCGCGCGTGCGCGTCGGCCAGGCCGCGCAGCGTCTGCGCCGTGACCAGCGGCGCGTCGCCGTTGATCACGATCACCGGGCCCACGCTCGCGTCGCTGAGGGCTGCGAGCGCGGCGCGGACCGCGTCGGCCGTCCCGAGCGGGCGCTCCTGGACGGCCACCTCGATGCCCTCTCCCAGCGCCGGCGCCAGTGGCCGCTGCGGCGAGTCGACGACCACGACCCGTGCGGCGCCGCAGTCACGCGCGGCCCGCACGGGCCAGGAGACCAACGGGCGCCCGCACAGCGGGTGCAGCAGCTTGGGCACGGCGGAGCGCATGCGCGTTCCCTGACCCGCGGCGAGGATCACGACTACGGGCGCGGCCACGCGGGCATCCTAGGCGATCGCGGGATCTGCGCGTGACGAGTGCGGCGCTCGCGCGTAGTGTTGGCGGATGGCACGCGGGCGGCTAGCCGCAATCGGCGTCGCGATGCTCGCGCCCGGCGCGGTCGCGCTGGCGCCGGCGCTGGCCGGGTGCGCAACGGCGCAGGCGACCGGGGCGACCGCCCGCTCGCCATCGGCGACCGCCCTCGCACCAGCGGCCGGCGCCGGACCGAGCGCACGCCGATCCGTGTCGATTCAGGCCACCTACAACCGGGCCGGCAACCCCGCGCTGACCGCGAACTTCGGCGGACCGGCACGCCTGCACTGGTCGATCTGCATGCGAGGGACCGGCGCCTGCCGGCCGCTGCGCAACGCCCACCGCTCGCCGCCGGCCCAGGCCGAGGGCGCGAGTTCGTTCCTCCCGCCGCCCGGATGGGGCAACCCGACTGAGCGCGGCATGCTGACTGTCGTCAGCCCGACCGTGGCCGTGTTCACGTCGCCGGCGGGCGACGACACGTTCCTGTTCACGCCGCGCAGGCGTCCGCCGTTCCTGTGCTCGTGACGCGCCTGTCAACCTGAAGCGCACACCGCCGTCACCCGCGGCGCGGGTGCGAGAAGCGACAACCCGCTGTCACTTCAGAGCGCGCACCGCCGGCGGACGGCGTGCGCGCTTCGGATTGACAGCGACGCGGGCCCGCTGCGACGCGGGCGTCAAGCCCGCCGAGGCTGGGGGGCGAGGACTCGAACCCCGATTCCCGGGACCAAAACCCGGTGTCCTGGCCGGTTGGACGACCCCCCAGGTGAACGGCGCGCCGAATCTACCAGCGCGATCGCGTGCCGGGCTCACCCCCGCAGGATCGCCGCCAACTCGGGATCGAGCATCGGGTCAGCGAGCGCCGCGCGCAGGTCGGCGACGGTCCGCAGGCCGCGCTCGGCGTGCAGCAGCCCGACCGCCAGCCCCGCGCCCTGGACGGCGTCCAGCGCCGCCGGCAGCCCTGCGCGCCCGCTCGGGGCGGCTCTCCCCTCCGCGCCGCCCGCTCCCGTCGGGGCCGCTCGCCCCTCCGCGCCGCCCACGCCGGCCGGCGCTGCTCCGCCGCCTGCGCCCGCGTCGCCGGGCCGCGGCACGTCACCCAACCGCTGGCCGTCCAGCAGCGCCAGGATCTCCGGCTCGGGCCGGGCAAGCGCGAGCAGGTACAGGCCGCCGTCGAACAGCGGCCCGATCGACACATCGCAGCCGTGCGCGAGGTCGTCCAGCGCGGCGGCGGCGTGCTCGGACCGCCAGTGCCCCAGCGCCGGCCAGGCGACCAGCACCGACCCGCCAAGCTGCTCGAACGCCGTGCGGGCTCCCGCGGCCAGATCCCCCCGGGAGGCACGCACGCGCCCGGGGGCGACGACGGCAGCCCAGTCGCGGGCGCGGGCCGCCAGCACGCCCTCCAACGAAGCCGTGCGCCGGTGGCCCAGCAGCGCCGCCAGCTCCGGCGCCGGCCGCTCGACGGCGGCGACGAGCAGCGCCGGAATCCCCGGCGGGCCGGTCACCCGGGACCAAGGCGCAGCATCGTCCCGCTCGCGATCGGCGGATCGGCCGCCAGCCGTGCCGCGGCGCGAGCCAGCACCGCGGCCAGCGCGGCGCCGCTGGCCGCGATCATCTCCGTCAGGACGGCCACCGGGGTGGGCCGGCCCGGACGGACCCCGTTGGCGTAGTCGGTCACGAACCCCACCAGGCCGTACGCAAGCTCCAGCTCGCCGCACAGCACCGCCTCCGGTCCGGCCGTCTGGCTGACGGCGACCACGCCGCAGGCGGCCAGGGCCGCGATCTCGCTGGGGGTGTTGAAGCGCGGCCCGTCGACGTGGGCGTACGCGCCGCCGTCGCGCGGCGACAGCGATCCCGGCGCGACCGCATCGCGGGCCGCCGCCAGCATCGCTGCCCGCACGCCGTCCGAGAACGGCCCGCCGTGCAGCACCAGGTGGCCGCGGCGCGGATCGGCGGGCTCGACGAAGAACGTGCACAACGAGCCGTCCGCCAGCCGGTTGGACGGGAAGTGCAGGTCGTCGAACACAATCAGCGAGCCCAGCTCCAGCGCGGGCTCGACGGCGCCGCAGACTGTCGCGGCCAGCACCGCGGTGGCGCCCAGCTCGCGCAGCGCCCAGATATTGGCGCGATGGCCGACCTGGTGCGACAGCCGCACGTGGCCGGGGCCGTGTCGCGACAGATGCAGCACCTCGACGCCCGCCAGCTCGCCGCGGGACACCTCCACTGTTCCGAACGGCGTCTGGGCGTCAAGCGTTTGCCCCACCACCAGGCCGGGCAGCGAATGACCGCCCGAGCCCGTGATGATCCCGACCGGCATGCGCGCGCGATCGTACTTCAGCCGATGACCGGGCGATGGGCGCTGCTGTATGACTCCGACTGTGGCTTCTGCCAGACGTCGCTGGCGCTGATCCTGAGCGCCGACCGACGCCGAAGGCTGCGCCCGGTGCCGCTGGGCACGCCGGAGGCCGACGCGCTGCTGCACGACCTGACACCCGCGCAGCGGGTCGCGTCCTGGCACCTCGTGTCACCCGATCGCCAGCGCTGGTCGGCGGGCGCCGCCGCGCCGCCGCTGCTGCGTCTGCTGCCCGCCGGCGCGCTGCCCGCAGCCGTCCTGGCCGCCGCGCCTCGGTCCACGCAACGCGCCTATCGGTGGGTAGTGGCCCACCGCACCGGGCTCGGGGCGCGGCTCCCCCTCCACGTCAGGCAGCGCGCATCGTCCGTGATCGCGCGGCACAGGTGATGGCGCAGCTGCCCACAGCGGCACAGGTGATGACGCAGCCGCCCACAGCGGCACAGGTGATGGCGCAGCCGCCCACAGCGCCGGCGCAGCGCAGCCGCCCACAGCGGCGCGGCGCGGCGCAGACCGTCAGTGCGGGACCCGGCCGGCGCCCGCGCCCGGCTCGGTGGCCGGTCCGCGCGGCGGCGCGATCCCCAGCACGCGCATCGCTTTGAGCCCCAGAGACAGCTTCTCGCGTCCGTCGGTCGAGGAGACCTCCAGACCGGTCAACTCACGCACGCGCTCAAACCGGTAGCGGATCGTGTGGCGATGGGTGATCAGACGGCTTGCGGTCGCGTTGACGTTGGCGTCGCAGTCCAGAAACGCGGCCAACGTCCCCAGCAGATCGGTCTCGTACTGCTCGTCGTAGGAAACCAGCGGCCGCACGGTCTGCTCGTAGAAGCGCCGCAGCTCCGCCGGATCGCGCATATAGGGCAGCAGCAGCTGGTAGGTGCCGGTCTCCTCGTAGGCAAGCTGCGTGCGCTCCGGATCGCCGGCCACCACGTTGAGCGCCAGCAGCGCCTCGTCGTGAGCACGCGGCAGGTCGAGCGGATCGGCCACCCGCCGGCTCCGACCGAGGGCGAACGCGAACGCCGCCAGCCCGGCCTCGAGCTCCCGCAGCACCGCCGCGCAGACGCGGCGACCCGACTCGCCGTCGACATCGGGCACCAGCAGCACGACCTGCCCCCCGTCTGCCACGGGAGTGGCGATCGAGCCCGACGAGACGGACCGCGCGCCGCGCTCCGCAAGCGCCTGCAGCCGCCGGCGCCAGCCGTCCTCGGTTGGCTTGCGCGGGTGCGCACGGACCACCGCGACGCTCGCCCCAGCCGACAGGTCGGTGCCCAGCTCGCGCCCGCGCGCCAGCAGGTCCTCCCGGTCCGGGATCTGTCCCGCCAGGATCGCGCGCTGAAAGCCTGCCGCCGCCTCCTCGGAGGCGCGCTCGGGCGCCCGGACCCGCTCGACCTCGGACGCGATCAAGGTGCTGACCAGCCGCAGCAGCGCTCCGTCGGGGGCGTGCTCGCGCCAGCGCACGCGCAGCTGGCCGACCTCGAGATCGGCGACTCGCAGGTCGATCGTGGCAACGCCGTCGCCGTCGCGCAGCAGCGAGCGCTCATCAGCGGGCGAGCGGGCGGCGACCGCGAGGATGCTCGCGGAACGGTCGATCAGCACCAGGCTCGCGTCCAGCGCGCGGGCAGCGGCGCGCAGAATCTCCGGCAGTCCGGCGCCGGCCTCGACGGCATCGGTGATCGCAGCGAATGCGGCCAGCCCCCCCGACTCGCGCTGCACGCCGTCGGCCACCGGGCTCACCAGTGGCCCGTTCCGCACCAAGTCAGGGCCACGGAACGTGCAACGCGACGCGACCGGTATGTCCTCAGAACAACCGCGGCCACTCGAAGATCACCAGCGCGCCGAGCAGGACGCCGATGCCGACGAACGCCGCCAGCACGTAGGCGGACAGCACGACCGCGGCGACGCGCTCCAGCGGCCGCCGGTAGGCGGTTACGGCCGGGACGAGGATCAGGGCGCAGAAGGCGACCAGGCCGATCACGGCACACCCGCCGCCGACCAGGTATGTGACGGTGTAGTTGCTCACGGCTCGCAGCCCTGATTGTGCCCGAAGCGAGCGACGACGCGCCGCTCGGTGACGGATTCTGCGCGAACCCTCACAACCCTGCGCCGATCGACGTCGACTCGCTGCGGGCGTTCACGGGTTCGCGCCGATCGGCTCCGCGACCAGCGCTCCCGGGTACGGTCGGGCCAGGCGACCGGCGGCAGCGGCGGCCCGATCGGCTCCGTCTCGACCCCAGAAGACGCCGATCACGGTGGGTCCCGAGCCGCACACGAGCGCCGCGTCGGCCCCCTCCTCGCGCGCCGCACGCAGCGCATCCTCGATCTCGGGCGCCAGCGACACGGCGGCCGGCTCCAGGTCGTTGACCACGAGCGCCGGTGGCAGCTCGGAGGGCAGCGCCGCCACCAGCTGCACCCGCCGCGCCTCGAGCTCGTCGGCGGGCCGGCAAACGCCAAGGCGGTCGGCCTCCCGGTAGACGTCGGCCGCCGACAGCCCGAACGACTGCGGGATCACGAGCAGCCCGTATGGCGACAGCGCCCCCACCGGCGCGATCAGCTCTCCGGCGCCGGTTGCGATGCTGGGGCCGGGATGCAGCTGCCCGGGTACGTCCGCACCCAGCCGCGCCGCGATCCGCGCCACCGCCTCGTCGGCCACCGGTGCCAGCCGCGGCGCCAGGCGCAGCACCGCCGCCGCATCCGCCGAGCCGCCGCCCATCCCCGCCGCGACCGGGATCCGCTTGCGGATCCGCACGCACAGCGGCGGCGGCGCCCAACCGGCGGCGCGCAGCGCGGCGAGAGCCTCCGCGGCGAGGTTGGGGCCGGTCACGCCGTCGCAGACGACTGAGTCCTCGACGTCCTGCGCCTGCGCCTGCGCCAGCACCTCCAGGCCATCGACGAGCGACACCGAGTCCAGCACGGTCACCAGATGGTGGCGCCCGTCGGCTCGGGTGGGCCCGACGAACAGGCACAGGTTCACCTTCGCCGGCGCCAGCTCGGTGGTGAGCGCGTTCATCGGCCGATCAGCTCCGCCAGCCGGCGCAGCTCGTCGGGCGACAGGCGCTCGGCTCGCGCATCGGGCGGGTGGCCCAGCTCGATCAGGGCCGCGCGGGCGCGGCCGCGGACGTCGGTGCTCGCCGCGCCGCCGAGCGCCAGCGAGCCCGCCAGCGCCTTGCGACGATGCGCGAACGCGGCGTGCACGAACGCGCGCAGCGCGTGGTCTGAGCGGGCGGCGTCCGGACGGCGGACCAGGCCCAGCAGAACCGAGTCCACGTTCGGCACCGGCCGGAACACGGTCCGTGACACGGCGCGCAGCACCCTGACCTCGCAGGCCAGCTGGGCGAGCACCGACGGAACCCCGTAGGCGCGCGTGCCGGGGCGCGCTGCGAACCGCTCGCCGACCTCGCGCTGGACCATCACGACCCAGCGCGTGACGCCGGGCAGCTCGTCGATCGTGCGCAGGATCGCGGTCGCCGCGATCCCGTAGGGCAGGTTGGCGACGACCTTTCCCGGCGGCGGCGTCAGCGCGCCCAGGTCGAGCGCCAGCGCATCGGCAAACACCAGCGACACGTTGTCAAACGGCGCGACTGCGACCTCGAGCCGCTCGCGCAGGCGCTCGTCCAGCTCGACCACGTGCAGGTGCGAGACGCGCTGCGCCAGCCGCGCCGACAGCGCACCTGGTCCGCCGCCGACCTCCAGCACGACGTCATCGGCGCTCAGCTGCGCGAGCCGCTCGATCACGTCGAGCAGGTTGCGATCGATCAGGAAGTTCTGACCGAGCTCGCGCTGGCGCGCCGAACGGGCGCTCACCATGAGAACAGCGCGCCGGCGTTGGCGTCGACCGCGCGCTCGAGCTGCTCGTAGGGCACGCCGCGCTCGGCCGCGAGCACCCGAGCGGTGGCGACCACGTTGGCCGGCTGGTTGGGCCTGCCACGCACCGGCTGCGGAGACAGATACGGGGCATCGGTCTCGACCAGCAGCCTGTCGGCGGGCACCAGCCGCGCGGCCTCGCGCAGGTCCCCGGCGCTGGGGTACGTGAGGTTGCCCGCGAACGACAGCCACCAGTCCTCGT
>JBOGYE010000205.1:0-13273 GCA_050696635.1 Solirubrobacteraceae bacterium
AGGTTCCCGGGCTGCAGGTGGACCGCCGCTGCGGGTCGGGGCTGCAGGCGATCTTCCTCGCGGCGATGCAGGTCCAGACCGGCGCCTCGGACCTGGTGCTGGCCGGCGGCGCCGAGAGCATGAGCCAGGCGGAGCTCTACTCGACCCAGCTGCGCTGGGGCGCGCGCTCGGGCGGCGCGATGCTCGAGGACCGGCTCGTGCGCGGACGGGTGACCGCCGGGGGCGAGAACTTCCCGGTTCCCGGCGGGATGATCGAGACCGCCGAGAACCTGCGCCGCGAGTACTCGATTCCGCGTCTCGAGCAGGACGAGCTGGCGCTGCGCTCGCACCAGCGCGCGGTCGCCGCGCAGGAGAATGGAACCTTCGCGCAGGAGATCGTCGGCGTCGAGGTCCGCGACCGCAAGGCCGGGACGCGGCTGATCGAGCGAGACGAGCACCCGCGCCCCGAGACCTCGGCCGAAAGCCTGGCGGCGCTGCGCCCGGTGATGGGACGCAAGGACCCCGAGGCGACGGTCACGGCCGGCAACGCGTCGGGCCAGAACGACGGCGCGGCTGTCTGCATCATCACGCATGCCCAGCGCGCGGCGGAGCTGGGTCTGGAGCCGTTCGCGCGGCTGGTCGGCTGGGGCGTGGCCGGTGTGGCGCCGAAGACGATGGGGATCGGACCCGTGCCGGCCACCGCCAGGGCGCTGGAGCGCGCCGGGCTGTCGCTGGCCGACATGGATCTGATCGAACTCAACGAGGCGTTCGCCGCCCAGGCGCTGGCGGTGATGCGCGAGTGGAAGCTTCCTGACGGTCTGGAGCGAGTCAACGTCAACGGCTCGGGGATCTCGCTCGGGCACCCGATCGGCGCCACCGGCGCTCGGATCCTGGCCACCCTGCTGCGAGAGCTGCGCCGCCGCGGCGGACGCTACGGACTGGAGACGATGTGCATCGGCGGCGGCCAGGGACTGGCGGCCGTGTTCGAGAACGTTCAGGCAGCCTGAGGTGCCGCTCGCCGGTGAGCTGGCGCTCCCGAGCTTCGACCACACCGACCATCGTTGCGAGGCGAGCGCAACCGCGCCGCGATGGCGTCGCTGGATGGCCATGACGGCTGGCTGGCCGCTTCCCCCTATGGCTTTCTGGTGCTCGAACGCGACGCAGCCGAGCTGTTCTTGCGCAGCCGCGACGCGATCTTCCCCGGGCTGAGGATCGCGCAGCTGTTCGGGATCGAGGAGGGGCCGCTGCATCAGGAGATCGTCGCCAACATCATCAACCGCAACGGCGCGGACCACGGCCGCCTGCGCCGGCTGGTCAACCCGGCGCTCGCCCCGCGCGCCGTGAATCGCTGGCGACCGGCGATGCGGACGTTCATCTCCCAGCTGCTGGACGCGGCCACAGCGTCGGAGCAGTGCGAGCGGATCGAGGCGGTCGCCAAGCCCTACCCGGCGCTGGTGATCGCCGAGGTGATGGGCGCCCCGCACGCCGACGCGCCACGACTGCACCGCTGGTCAAACCTGACGCCAGTTCGACACCGACAGCCTGATCAACGAGCGGCCGCTGATCGAGGCCGCCGTGACCGAAGTTCTACGCCTGGGCTGACGATCTGATCGCGACACGGCGCGGCAGTCCCGGCGACGACCTGATCACCGACGTGATCGCGGCGCGCGACGACCAGGAGGGGAGCGGTGGGAGGTTGAGCGAGGACGAGCTGCGCAACCTGGTGCTCGACATCCTCGTCGGCGGCGTGGACACCAGCCAGAGCCAGCTGGCCCACGCGGTCAGGCTGCTGGCGGCGCACCCAGATCAGTGGGAGCTGATGCGGGCAGACCCGGACGGGCTGGCGCTGGCAGCGATCGACGAGGCGCTGCGCTACGAGCCGATCACCCCATTCACGGCGCGGATCACGACCGCCGAGATCGAGCACCGCGGGGTGACGTTCCCCGCCGGCTCGGTCTTGCTCGTGTCCGCCTGGCATGCCAACCGCCAGGGCGTCAAGCCCGACGCGTTCGAGATCACCGCCGATCGCGGCGGCGCGCGGGTGCTGACCTTCGGCGCCGGTATCCACTACTGCGTCGGCGCCAACCTGGCGCGCGCGGAGATGCAGGAGGGACTGGCGGCGCTGGCGCGGCGGGTGGCGCACCTGGCGCTCGACGGCGAGCCCGAGCACGGCACGCCGTCCGGAATCTACGGGTTTCAGTCGCTGCCCCTGGCGCTGCGCTGGGCAGGCTGAGCCCGCGGCTGCGCGATCCGCTCCGCCTGCCAGTCGGCCGCCAGCATCGCGTACACGGAGTGGTCGATGAACCGGTCGCCGACCAGCTCGGCCTGGCGCAGGACGCCCTCCTGCTCGAATCCGAGCCGCTCGGCGACGGCGCGGCTGCGGTGGTTGCCGACGCCGGCGCGGATCTCGACCCGGTTCAGCCGCCAGCCGTCGAAGGCGTGATCGATCAGCGCGCGGGCCGCGGCGGTGACGGTCCCACGGCCCTGCGCGTCGGCAGCGATCCAGTAGCCGATGTTGGCCAGGCGGTTGGTCCGGTCGACGCGGTTCAGACCCGCGCCGCCCACGATCGCGCCGTCGACGAGAATCGCCAGCTCGAGGGCGCTGTTGTCGGCCAGCGCCGCGCGGCTGGAGCGGATGAACGCGAGTGTGCCCTCGAGCTGCTGCCGCGCGGCCCACGGCATCCAGGACGCCAGATGCTCACGGTTTGCCTCGATCAGCGCCTGCAGCGCGTCGGCGTCGGCCTCCTCGTAGGGCCGCAGGCTGCGCCGCGCATCGATCCGATGGCTCAGCATCCCTCGATCGTTGCCCCTCGAGTCGGGCCGTGATGAAAAGTGTCGCTCATGGCGATAATTTTCATCACACCCCCTGGCAGGAGGCGCGCTAGGCGGCGCGCCACAGGGCGTCGTCGCCCAGCGGCGTACGTGTCGCCGCGCCGGCAGCGACCAGCTCAAGCAGCGCCGCCTCGGCCGCGGCCCGGTCCGGCGCGTCGTTGCCGGACGTCATCAGCGCCGCCACCTCCTGGGTCACAAGGCCGCCCGGGAAGCGCTCGAGCAGCGGCGCCGGCGTGTCGGGCGGCGCCGCTCGGTTCAGGGTCGGATTCAGGTTGGCGATCAGCACGTCATAGGCCTCGACCGGCTGGAAGCCACCCGCGACCAGCTCGGTGCCGTTGCGCGCGAACACGACCGAAGGCGCCGTGAACCGGACCGGGCCGTCGGTGGTGGCGGTCTTGCCCTGCAGCTCTGCGGCCGAGCCGGCCGCGGCGCGCGTGGCCGCCTTGTCTGACTCGTAGGCCGCCGTGACCTCGGGCGAGTCCAGCGCCGCCACGACCGCGTCGGGATCGACGCCCGGCACTCCCCGCAGCGCATCGCGCAGCTGCTGGTCGTCCTCCAGCACCAACGGCGTGCTGAAGTTGGCCAGTTGGATCGCGCGGAACACCGCCCACTCGCTGCCCGGGTGCGCGAGCCGGGCGGCGATGACCGCGCGGCAGGCGCGCGCGGTCGCGCTCAGACGCTCCTTCGGAACCGCTGAGAACGGCATCCCGTAGCGCCGGCGGAAGCGCAACTGGCCGAGTGCGCTGCGCAGCGGGGTATAGCCGCGTTGCGCGTACTGATCGGCGCGCTCGGTCAACCCGACTACCACCAGCTTCCAGTCGAGCTGGTCGCCGTAGCGCCATTCGATCACCCGCAGCGCCGGGCTCTCGGAATAGGCCCACGGGCAGGCGGGGTCGGAGTAGAGGGTCGCCGTGATCATCTGCTTGATGGATCAAGCATATCGACCAGGCGCTCCAGAAGCTCGACCTGGCCCGGGTTCAGCCGCTCGCGCGCCTCCTGCACCGAGAACCACTGCGCCCGGTCGACCTCCGGGAACTCGCGGATCACGCCCGAGCGCGGTGGCCACTGCAGCTCGAAGGTGCCCGACACGATCGCCTCGGCGTCGAGGTCGCCGGCCAGCGCCCACGCGCGCACCAGCTTGCCCGATCCAAGCCGGACCTCACCCAGCGCCAGCGGCTCGCCCGCGGGCGTAGGCGAGCCGAGCTCCTCGGCGAACTCGCGGCAGGCGGTCTCGAGCGCGTCCTCGCCGGGCTCCTGCTCGCCCTTGGGGATCGACCAGGCGCCTAAGTCGCGGCGAGCCCACAGCGGCCCGCCAGGATGCACCAGCAGCACCTCCAGCGTGCCGGATGGCGCTCGCCGGTGCAGCAGCAGTCCCGCGCTTGGCCGTCGAGCGCCCATCACCCGCGCTTTGGCAGCTCCTGCACCGACCAGCGGTTGCCGTCGGGGTCGGCGAAGTGGACGAACCGCCCCCAGGGCAGGTCCTGCACCTCGGACGCCTCGACGCCGCGCCCGATCAGCTCGGCTCGCGCGTCCTGCGCGCTGTCGACGACCAGCTGAAGGCCTGCGACGCTCCCCGGCTCGCCGTCCACGAGCCCGCGCCCGATCGCGATCGAGCAGGCCGACCCGGGCGGGGTCAACTGCACGAAGCGAACCTCGTCGGAGACCGTGTGGTCGTGGTCTGCGTCAAAGCCCGCCTGGTCGACGTAGAACGCCTTCGCGCAGTCAACGTCCGACACGGGAACGAACACCAGCTCAAGCCTGAAGTCCATGACTGCTCCTCTGATTGTGGACCACCGACGGTAGGCATGACCGAGGACAATTTCGGTCCTCGATGCTCGGCTGCGTCGCGAAGTCACCCGCTCGCCAGCCCCGGCGTGCGCCCCTCGAATGACGACGGCGCAAATGGCCACAGTGCCACAATTCAACTTTGCCGGGGGCGGGTCGAACACGTGGAGCAAGAAACCGATCGCTGCCTCAAGGAGGCCAGCATGGCCCTGAACCTCTCCATCCGCGCGAAGCTGCTCGCCTCGTTCGGGATTCTCGTCGCTTTGATCCTGGCGGTCGGCGTGCTGTCGATCGCGCGGCTCGGATCGGAGAACGGGCACGTCACCCGGCTCGCCACCAAGGTGGTGCCCGCCACCGACATCGTCGGCCAGGCGTCGGCGGCGATGAACAAGTACCGCAAGGATCAGCTGCACTACATCCTCGCCACGCCCGCCCAGCGCGCCGGCTCGCAGGGGGTGTCAGGCGACCTCGCGGGTGACCTGCAGACGATCAACGGCCTGCTGAGCACGTACAAGTCGCACGGTCTGATCGCGGACCCGACCGACCTGCGGCTGATGAACGCCTGGCGGACAGACTTCTACATCTACGTCGCCAAGACCGCCGCCTTCCGCACGCAGGCCGACCACGGCCGGATCGCGCTCTCCGGCCAGACGGTCGGCGCCGGACCTGGCGATGCCGCCTACAACAACCTGAAGACGGCCGACGCGGCCTGGGAGAGCTACAAGCAGACGATCGCAACCCAGGCCGCGACCGCGTCGAAGTCGACCTACGACTCGGGACGGTCGCTGATCATCATCCTGCTGATCGTCGCGGCGCTGGCGGGCGCGGCGATCGCGCTGGCGATCTCACGCCGGCTGTCGCGGGGGATCTCGGCGGTCAGCCGGGCCGCGAAGAAGATCGCGCACGGCGAGATCGATCAGCACGTCGAGGTCTCCAGCCGTGACGAACTGGGCGAGATGGCGGCCGACTTCAACGATATGACCGACTACCTGCGCGAGACCGCCGACCTCGCCGAGGCGATCGCGGGGGGCGACCTGTCGGCCGATGTGGTCCCGCGCTCGACCCACGATGCGCTCGGCAACGCGCTCGCCGACATGACCGGCGGGCTGCGCAAGCTGATCGGATCGATCAACAGCGCCACCGGCTCGATGAGCAGCTCCAGCCGCCAGATCGCGACCAACTCGCAGAGCGCCGGGCGCTCGGTGAGCGAGGTGTCGACCGCAATCGACGGCGTCGCGCGCGGCAACGAGCGCCAGGTCCAGTCGATCGACGAGGCGCGCCAGGTGGCCGAGCAGGTGGCCGCGGCCGCCGAGTCGGGCGCCGAGATCGCCCAGCGCACCGCCGGTGCGGTGCTCGAGGCGCAGCGGCTGGCGACCGGCGGCGCCGACGCCGTCACGCGCGCGGCCGACGCCATGGGCGCGGTGCGCGAGTCCTCCGAGGCCGCGACCGCCGCGATCACCCAGCTGGGGCAGAAGTCCGACCAGATCGGCGGGATCACTCGCACGATCACCGAGATCGCCGAGCAGACCAACCTGTTGGCGCTGAACGCCGCGATCGAGGCGGCACGCGCCGGCGAGAGCGGTCAGGGCTTCGCCGTCGTCGCCGAGGAGGTGCGCAAGCTGGCCGAACAGTCCCAGGAGGCGGCCGCGACGATCTCGTCGCTGATCAACCAGATCCAGGCCGACACGCAGGCGACGGTGACCGTCGTGCAGACGGGCACCGAACGCTCGGTCCAGAGCACTCAGGTCGTCGAGGAGGCCCGCGACGCGTTCCTGGCGCTGGGCGAGAGCGTCGGCGACATGAGCGGTCGCGTGGCGGAGATCAGCGAGGTCGTGCGCGAGATCGCGACCGGCGCCCAGGCGGTCCACGCCAGCATGAGCGTCGCGGCGACGATCGCCGAGGAGTCCTCGGCCGCCGCCGAGGAGGTGTCGGCGTCCGCGCAGGAGACCTCCGCCTCGACGGAGCTGTTCGCGGCCTCGGCGGACGACCTGGCCCAGTCCGCCGACGGCCTCGCCGAGCTCGTCGGGCGCTTCCGCCTCGCCGGCACGGACCTCGCCGGTCCCGGCGCCGGCGTCTGACGACAACCGCTAACGGCCCCGCGCCGGTCAGGCCGCCAGCACAGGCTCCCCCGCCTCGCCCTCGGCCAGCTGCGCCGACCCGGCCGGCCCTGCCGACTCCGCCGGCGCCATCGCGACCGCACGCGCATCGGCCGCCGGCCGCAGCGCCACAGCCGCGACGGCAGCCGCCACCAGAGCCAGCGCCGCGGCCACCAGGAACGCGCGGTCGAAGCCGTGGGTCAGCGCCCGCGCCGCACCGGCGCCGACGTGGCCAGCGGTTCCCGCGCTGGCGATCGTCGCCAGCACCGCCAGGCCGAGCGCGCCACCCAGCAGGCGACTGGTGTTCAACACGCCCGACGCGACGCCGCTGTCGGCGCCGGCCACGCCCTGCATCGCGACGATCGTCGCCGGCACGAGCGTGAAGCCCATCCCGATCGCGGTCAGCACGGAGCCGGCAAGCACGTTCGAGAGGTAGCTGCCACCAGGCGTGATCCCACTCAGCTCCAGCAGCCCCGCGGTGGTGCAAGCCATCGCCGCCACGATCACGACGCGGGGGCTCAACCGCGCCACGACCCGCGGAGCGAGCGTGGAGCCGAGGAAGATCGAACCCGTCATCGGCAGGAACGCCAGCCCGGCCTCGATCGCGTCCATGTGCAGCACCTGCTGCAGGTACAGGGTGATGAAGAACCAGGTCGGGAAGTTGGCGGCGTACAGAAGTAGCACGACCAGGTTCGCGGCCCGCAGCCGGCGCAGGCGGAAGATCCGCAGCGGCACCAGCGGCGCGCGGGCGACGCGCGCCTCGACCCATCCGAACGCGGCCAGCGCCAGCACGCCGGCGCACAACGGCGCGAGCACGCCGGGCGAAGCCCAGCCGACCGTGTCGGTGCGGACGATCCCGAACGCGACCGCCACCAGGCCTCCGGTGATCAGTGCCGCGCCGAGCGCGTCGAAGTGGCGCTCGCGGTCGGCGACGGGTGCGATCGACGGAATCGCCAGCGGGCCGAGCGCCAGCACCAGCGCGCCAAGCGGCACGTTGACGGCGAAGATCGCCTGCCAACCGACCCACTGCGTCAGCGCACCGCCCAACAGCGCTCCCGACGAGGCTCCCAGCGCGCCGACCGCGCCCCAGGCGGCCAGGCCTCGGTTGCGCTCGCGGCCCTCGGGCAAGGTGCTGGTGATGATCGACAGCGTGGCCGGCGAGCTGACGGCGCCGGCGATCCCCTGGATCCCGCGCGCGGCGATCAGCATCCCCCGCGAAGCCGCCAGCGCGCACAGCAGCGAGGACAGCGCGAACATCGCGGTCCCGGCGAGGAACACCCGTCGGCGCCCGAGCAGGTCGGCGGAGCGGCCGCCGAGCATCAACAGACCGGCGAACGTCAGCGTGTACGCGTTGATGACCCACTGCAGCCCGGTGGCGGAGAAGTGCAGGCCGCTGCGGATCGACGGCAGCGCCACGTTCACCACCGAGACGTCGAGGATGACCATGAACTGCGCCAGGCAGACGATCGCCAAAAGCGCGTTGGGTGACGCGAGGCGTCGCTTCAAAAGGGTTCTCGTTGCGTTCATGGAGGTAGTGTGCGATCCTTCTTATCCAGGTACAAGAGGAGGAGTTATCCTGGTAGTAGATATGCCCCCAACAGAGAGCCTGGCGACCGAGCTACCGGCCGCTGGGATGGTTAACGCGGCCGACGGGCGCCGGCGTGAGGAACTGGCCGACTTTCTGCGCAGGCGCCGCGCGGTGCTCAAGCCGCAGGACGTCGGGCTGCCAGACGGCGGTCGGCGGCGCACCCCGGGACTGAGGCGCGAGGAGGTCGCCCACCTGGCCGGAGTGGGGACGACGTGGTACACATGGCTCGAGCAGGGTCGCGACGTGCGCGCCTCGCTTGACGTGCTGGAGGCGGTCGCGCGAGCGCTGCGGCTGACGCCCGCCGAGCGCACCCACCTGTTGCTGCTGGGACGGGGCGAGGCGCCGCCGCCGTGCCGATCGACCGAGCGGGCCTCGGCGACGATGCGTCGGCTGGTCGAGAACCTCGGCCCGAACCCCTGCTTCGTGCTCGGCCGGCGTTGGGATTACCTCGCCTGGAACGCGGCCGCGTCCGCGCTGCTCGGCGACTTCGCCGCCGTACCTAGAGCGGCGCGCAACCACGCCTGGATGCACTTCATGGACCCGGCGCGGCGCGAGATGTTCACCGACTGGGCGCAGGGCTCGCGACTGCTGGTCGCCAAGCTGCGCGCCGACCACGCCCGCCACCTGGGCGACCCCGAGTTCGACCAGTTGATCACGGCGCTGCGCAACTCAAGCCCCGAGTTCTGCAAGTTGTGGCGCAAGCACGAGGTCGCGCACTCTGGTTCCGGGCGCAAGACGGTGATCCATCCGGTCGTCGGCACGCTCGTGTTCGAGCATGCGGTGTTCAACCCCCAGGAGGCGCCCGGGCAGCGGATGGTCCTGTACTCGCCGCTGCCCGAGGAGGACACGCCCGCCAAGCTGGCGCGCCTGCTGAACGGGTAGGCAGGCCGGCCCCCCCGGCCGGCGCCCCCTGTCGGCCGACACCGCGTCCGGTACAAACGTACCTACTGTTGGTACACTTGTACCGATGTCGACCACAACCCAACGCAAGGCTCCCCGCTCCCAACCCGCGACACGTCCGCGCGGTGCGGCGCGGCGCGAGGCGCTGATCGAGGCGGTGCTGCGGATCGTCGGCGAGGTCGGGCCCGATGCGGTGACGCACCGCCGCGTGGCCGAGGTAGCGGAGCTGCCGCTGGCGTCCACCACCTACTGGTTCAAGTCCAAGGACGAGCTGTTGACCGCGGCACTCGAGCTTGCGGCCGAGCGTGACACCGCGCGCCTGCTGGCGTACGCGGCCGCGTCGGGGCGGGGCGAGAGCGACCCGCTCGACGCCGTCGTCGGCGCGATCACGGAGTGCGACGAGGGAGGTCAGGCAAACCGCGCGTCACTGATCGCCACCTTCGCGCTGCTGCTCGAGGCAGCGCGGCGCCCGGCGCTGCGCAAGGTCGCCCAGCGCTGGACCGAGGCGTACCTGTTGACGCTCGGCAGCCTGCTGCAGAGCGCCGGCTCGCGCGACCCGCGCGAGCATGCCGCGATCCTGCTCGGGGCTGCGGACGGGCTGCTCGTCGAGCAGTTGGCGATCGGGGCGCAGGAGGATCTGCGACCGCGGCTGCGCCGGCTGGCTGCGGCACTCGTGGCGAGCCGATGAACGAGCGCAGGATCATCCTGCTGGTCAGCACGCTGCTCGGGTTCGAGTCGATGATGTACTCGGCGCTGACGCCGCTGCTGCCCCACTACGAGCACGCGCTGCACGTCGCCAAGCCGGCCGTCGGGCTGCTGACAGCGGCATATCCGGCCGGAATCATCCCCGGATCGCTGATCGGCGCCTGGGTCGCGGCGCGGCTCGGGGTGCGGCGCGCGACGCTGATCGGGCTGGCGATGTTCGCCGTCGCGATCGCACCGTTCGGTTTCGTGGATCAGATCGTGGCGCTCGACCTGCTGCGCGTCGCGCAGGGGGTCGGCTGCGGGCTGATCTGGGTCGGCGGCCTCACCTGGGTGATCGCGGCCGCGCCGCGGGAACGCCGGGGAGCGATGCTCGGCTCGGTGTTCGCCGCCGCGATCCTCGGCACCCTGCTGGGTCCGATCCTCGGGATCGTCGCGGTCGCCGCCGGCACGGCGCCCCCGTTTGCGTTCGTCGGCGTGCTGGCGCTCGCGCTCGCCGTCTGGACGCACGCACACGAGCAGCCGGCTGCGGGCGAAGCTGGCGAGCGCGAGCGCCGGCCCGCGCTGCGAGCCCTGGCCGCCAACCGGCCGATGCTGCTGGGCTTCTGGCTGATCGCGCTGGAGGCCGGGACGATCGGCGCGACGAGCACGCTGCTGCCGCTCCGGCTGGCGCACTTCGGCGCCTCGGGGATCGTGATCGGAGCGACGTTCGCGATCGCATCCCTGGTCGCGATGCAGATGACGCGTCCGATCGGCGTGCTCGTCGACCGCCGCGGCCCGCGGCCGCCGCTGTACTTCGGGCTGAGCCTGACGGCGTTGCTGATGGTCGCGTTGACGCTGCCGACCTCGGTGCTGGGGCTGGCAATCGTGACGGTGATCGCACTGGGCGGCCCGCTGAGCGCGTACGCGATCCCGGCGATGACGATGATCACCGACGCCTCCGAGCGATCGGCGGTCCCGCTCGTGGTCGCCTCGATGCTGCTCAACCTCGCGTGGGCCAGCGGTGAGATGACCGGCGCCCCGGTCGCCGCGAGCCTGGCGCAGGTGACCTCGGACGCGGTGCCGCTACTCGCGCTGGCGGTTCTGATGGCGGCTACCCTCGTACCCGTGCGCAGGATGCGGATCGCCGGCTCGGGAGCGGATGCCGCTGCGCCGGGACCGACGCGAAACGAGGACATCCCCGTTGCTTCCGCCCCGCCGGCAGCCCTCGCCGGGCGCCGGTGAGCGCAAGCGGCGACCTCCCCCACCTGCTGTCACCGACGCAGGTCGGCCCGGTGACGCTGCGCAATCGCGTCGTCTCGACCTCGCACCAGACGGGGCTCGTGCACGAGCATTTGCCGACCGAGGACCTGGTCGCATACCACGCCGCGCGGGCACGGGGCGGTGCCGGCGCGATCTTCCTGGAGGCGACCGCGGTCCACCCCAGCGGTCGCCTGACCTCCCACACGATCGGCGGCTTTACGCCCGAGATCGTGCCCGCCTACCGTGAGCTTGCCGGCGCCGTCCACGAGCACGGCGCGAGCCTGTTCGTGCAGCTGTTCCATGGCGGTCGCGAGCTGATCGCCGCCGCGCCGCGGCCGCCCGCGGTCGCCCCCTCGGCGATCCCGAGCCTGCGCTTCAAGGCAGAGCCGCGCGCCCTGACCAGCGCAGAGATCGAGGAGATCGTCGCGGGCTTTGGAAGCGCGGCCACGTACGCCGCGCAGGGTGGGCTGGACGGAATCGAGGTCTCGCTCTCGCACGGCTATCTGGCGGCCCAATTCCTGTCGCCGCTGGCCAACGTTCGACATGACGGCTACAACGGGGAGCTTGACGCGCGGCTGCGCTTCTCGATCGAGGTGCTGGGCGCGGTTCGCGCGGCCGTCGGGAATCGGCTTGCGGTCGGCGCACGGCTGTCGGCCGACGAGCTGACCCCCGGCGGGCTGGGCCTGGGCGAGTGCGCCGCGATCGCCGCGCGCCTGCAAGACACCGGACTGCTCGACTTCATCTCGCTGGTGCTGGGCAACTCTGCGACCCCGGCCGCGTCGACCTGGATCGCACCGCCGCCGCCGGTCCCGGCCGCAGCGATCGCCAAGCCCGCTGCCGCGATCCGCGCCGCCGTGCCAGATGCAACGCTGCTGGCCACCACGCGCGTGGTGGAACTGAGCGCCGCGGAGGCGCTGGTCGCATCCGGGACCGCCGACCTGGTCGGAATGACGCGGGCGCTGATCGCCGACCCGGAGCTGATCGCCAAGACGCTCGCCGGGCACAGCGAGGAGATCATCGAGTGCGTCGGCTGCAACCAGGCCTGCATCGGTCATTACCATGCGGGCGTGCCGATCGGCTGCGCCGTCAACGCGCGCACCGGCCGCGAGCGCACCCCGCCGCGCCGCCACGCCGCCGCGCGCCGGCGAGTGCTTGTGATCGGAGCCGGTCCGGCCGGGGCGGCGGCGGCGATCGAGGCCGCGATGGCGGGGGACGACGTGACGCTGGTGGAGCGCGAGGGGGAGATCGGCGGGCAGTTGCGCCTTGCGGGCCGCGCCCCGGCGCACGCCGAGACCTGGGAGCGCTACCGCCGCTCGACGATCGCGCGACTGCGCGCCTGCGGGGTACGGGCGGCGCTGCGCAGCGAGGCGACGGCCGCGGACGCCGCCGACTTTCACCGCGTTGTGCTCGCGACGGGCGCGCGTCCCTACGCTCCGGCGCTCCCCGCCGGCGCCGAGCAGGCGGTCCAGGCGTGGGACGCGATCGCGGATCCCGAGACGATCGTGGGGCCGGTGCTGGTGGCCGACTGGGGCGGCGGCTGGGAGGGGCTCGACGCTGCCGAGCGGCTTGCGCTGGCTGGGCGCAAGGTCACGCTGGCGTGCGCGGCGACCATCCCCGGCGAGACGCTGCACCAATATCAGCGCAACCTCTACCTGGCGCGACTGGACGAGCTCGGCGTGGAGATCATCCACCACCACGAACTGGCACTCGAGGGCGAGCGCGCGGTGCTGCGCCACGTTTTCTCGGGGCGCGAGCGTCAGCTGATCGACGGCGCCACGCTGGTGCTCGCGCAGGGCCGGGTACCGGCCGACGAGCTGTGGGCTGCACTGCAATCGCACCCCGGCGCGGTCCGCGCCGGCGACGTGCTCGGCCCTCGATCGCTCGAGGAGGCGGTCCTGGAGGGCACAATGTCGCTCGATGGCTGAACGGCTTGGTGGTCACCTCGTTGCCGAGAGCCTCGCGGCGCTCGGCGCGAGAACCGCGTTCGGGGTTCCCGGCGTCCACGCGCTGGCGATCTGGGAGGGTCTGCGCGCGAGCACGATCGACGCCGTCGCCGCGCGGACCGAGCTGTGCGCGGGCTTCGAGGCGGAGGGTTATGCACGCGCCGGCGGCACACCAGCGCCTCTGATCCTGTCGACCGGTCCCGGCG
>JBOGYE010000206.1:0-4025 GCA_050696635.1 Solirubrobacteraceae bacterium
GTAGACGACCTTGGTCGCGCGCAAGCGCATCAGCCTGCCGCACGGGCTCGTCGCGCCCCCGTACGCCGCGTGCGGGGCGGGCGCCAGGGCCCCCAGCCCGGGCGCAGCGGCCAGATGCTGCCCGGCGAGGCAGGCCTCCAGCCGCGCGAGCACGGTCAGGTCCGTCGGCGCCAGCAGCCGCGACAGCGGCGCGCGGACCAGCACGATCACCGGATCCGAGCCGAAGCTGCGCTGCTGCGCGGCGGTCGCGCGCGCGCTGCGAGACGAGGAACCGACGAACGTGTCGATTCCAGCCGACGGCGACAGCGACAGCGCTTCGAGGCCGCCGGCGAGCGCCAGCGCCACGACGATCGCGATCGCCGTCAGTGGCCGGCGTGCCACGCCTGCGCTGAGGCGGCCGAACAGGCCCCGGCTCAACGTGCGCTGGTCGCGCTTGGGATCCGCGCGGACCCTCAATCCATCGTCAGGGGGCCCTGCGACTCCCCGGACAGAAACTGGCGGATGAACGGGTTCTCGGAGTTCAACATGTCCTCGGCCGGGCCCGCCTCCACGATCCGACCCTTCCACAGCACGTTGATGTAGTCCGCCACGCGGCGCGCACTCATGATGTCGTGCGTGATCACGCAGAAGGTCGGCAGGCGCTCACGTTGCTTCTGGCGCGCCTCCTCCATCATGTCGCGGTGGATCTCCAGGATCAGCTCGCCCAGCAGCGCGGTGCGCACCGGGTCAAGGCCCGAGTCGGGCTCGTCGAACAGGACGATGTCGGGCTCCAGCACCAGCGCGCGAGCGAAGCCGGCGCGCTTGCGCATCCCGCCCGACAGCTCGTTGGGCATCTTCGCGCGGGCGTCGCCGAGGCCGACCTCGGTCAGGCGACGCATCACGATCGACTCGACCTCGTCCTCGCCCTTCTCGGTGTGCTGGCGCAGCGGGAAGGCGACGTTGTCGTACAGGTTCATCGAGCCGAACAGGGCGCCGTCCTGGAATAGCAGGCCGAACTTCTTGCGCATCTCGAACAGGTCGTCATCGGCCATGTCCGGGACGGACTGACCGTGCACGAGCACGTCGCCGCTGTCCGGGTACAGCAGCCCGACCATGTGCTTGATGCAGACCGACTTGCCGGTGCCCGACGGCCCCAGGATCATCGACACCATCCCCTCGGGCAGGCCCATGTTGAGCCCGCGCAGCACCGGCGAGCGGCCAAACGCCTTGTAGGTGTCGACGAACTCGACCACGTCGGGACGCCCCGAGGGATACACGGTGTAGCTGTGGAAGCGGTACTCCTCGTCGCCCGCGCCGGTCGGGGGCTCGGGACGCGGCGGAGATTCGTTGACGACCGAGACGCGGGAGGCCGGCGGCTGGTCCGGCCCGCTTGTGCGGTTGTCTGGCTCTTTTGACATCCAGTTAGCCTCCGATCGGTGCCCTGGGGTTCGCTCCCCAGAACAGCTGTGTCCCAAGCATCCCGATCAGATGCACGGAGACGAGGTTGAGCACCATCGACTTGGCGGTGGCGGTCCCCACCCCGACGGGGCCGCCGCTCGCCGTATAGCCGTAGTAGCAGCCGACGATCACGATCACGATCGCCATCGCCATCGCCTTGATCAGGCTGTATAAGAGGTCCGGCGGGTTCTGGAACTGCCAGAAGATCAAAAAGAAGCCGCCGCTGGACACGTATCCGATCTGCTGGACCACGGCGAGGTAGCTGGCGAAGAAGCCGGCCGCGATCGAGCACAGGTACACGAACGGCAGCACCATCAGCGCCGCCAGCAAACGGGTCGCGCAGAGGAAGCGCATGCCGCTGATCCCCATCACCTCGAGCGCGTCGATCTCGTCCGAGATCCGCATCGAGCCAAGCTCCGCGACGATGCCGGTGCCGACCTTGGCGGCCATCATGTAGCCGAACACCAGCGGCACCAGTTCGCGCAGGTCGCACCAGGCGGCGAACACCCCCGAGTAGGCGGGCGTCCCCTCGCCATAGGTGAAGTAGGCGCCCTCGATCCCGCACTCGAGGCCGATGATGAACACCAGGCCCCAGATCACCAATGTGGAGGAGATGATCAGGATCCCGGCCTGGCGCAGCGCCTCGCCGAAGTAGCGCATCACCCGAAGCGAGGCGATGTCACGCAGCATCTCGGCGGCGAAGCGGACGATCTCGCCGAACGCCTCGATCCAGCCGCGGGGGGTCAGGATCAGGTCTTCCACGGTGCGGTCCTAAGCCTCATGTCGACGGTGAGGGTTCACTTGATTATCGTGGTGATGTCCGGGTGCGTGGCGAGCAGCGTCTGCGTGAAGGCGTAATTGAACGCGAAGATCCCCAGGAACGCGATCACCACGGCCTGGTTGACCGCGCGCCCCACCCCCTCGGCGCCACCGGACGCGGTCATTCCCTTGTAGCAGCAGACGATCGCGATGATCGCGCCGAACAGGGTCGTCTTCACGACCGAGCCCCACAGATCGGTCGTCTCGGCATTGTTGAAGAAGGTGGCGAAGAACGGCCCCAACGGTGCGTGGTTGACGAGTGTCGCCATGATCCCGCCGAAAACGCCGAAGATCAGCGCGTAGATGTCGAACAGGCCGGTCAGCAGCATCAGCGCCAGGAAGCGCGGCACGACCAGGTTCTTGATCGGGTCCACCCCGAGCACCTGCAGCGCGTCGAGCTCCTCGCGGATCTTGCGCGCCCCGAGGTCGGCGGTGATCGCCGTCCCGGCTACGCCGGCGAGCACGATCGCATCCACGAACGGCGCGAACTCCCGGATCGAGGCGAGCACGAAGAAGCCGCCGAGCCGGTCCAGGGCGCCGAACAGGACCAGGAAGTTGGCCGCCTGAAGTCCCGGCGCCTCGTACCCGAACGCGACCGTCGAGACCAGCAGGGGAAACCAGCACAGCCGCATCGCGAACAGGAACTGGCCGACGAACTCCGACCCGTAGGGGTACGGCGGGCGCACGGCCGAGACGAGCGTGCGGCCGGTCAGGATCATCATGTTCCCGACCTCCTCCAGCACCGACTTGGTCGGCACGAACGCTCGATCGGCGACTGCTCTGATCAACGGTTTCTCGTCTCTCCCAGGAATCTGCCGCCTGCTCAGCTACCGCGGCGGCCAAAGCCTAACCCGCGATGGGGCGCCGCACCAACTGCCAACCGCACCGGCGCGCCTGAAGGCCGTGGTATAACCGGCGCGCGTTGAGCGCCCGTACCCGTAGCACGGTCGATTGCAGCCGCCTGGTGATCGCCGGCGCCGCAGCCGCGCTGGCGCTGTCGCTGTCGGCGTGCGGCAGCTCGGCTGGCGGCCGGTCGGCCACGACGTCGTCCGCGCTCGCCGCCGCGCACGGCTCGTCGGTCGCCGTCGCGCGCGCCAGCTTCCCGGCCTCGCAGCGCCTGGCGCAGCCGACCCATCTGGTGATCGCGGTCCGCAACACGGGCGCGCACGCGCTGCCCAACGTGGCGGTCACGATCTGCAACGTCACCTGCGCGCACCCCGCGCCGCGCGGGGAGGGCACCACCGCCGCCGCGTTCTCGAACGACATCGCGCCGCTGCCGAGCATGGCCAACCCGTCACGGCCGGTGTGGATCGTGACGCGCCCTCCGGGCGTCTGCACGTTCGGCTGCCTGGGCGGCTCGTCGACCGCGGCCTCGAACACCTGGGCGCTCGGGCGCCTGGCCCCGGGCGCGACCGCGACCTTCGACTGGTCGGTGACGGCCGTGACCGCCGGCCGACACACCGTCGCGTGGGAGGTCGCGCCGGCGCTGTCGGGCGCGGTGCTCGCCCGCGGCCGTCTCGCGGTCTCGATCAACAGGTCGCCGGCGCGGTTCTACGTCAACAGCCGGGGCCAGATCGTCGCCAGGCGCTAAGGGCTCGCAAAGGACCCAGGGGCTTGCACGCAGGCCGACGATGGCCGCGAGCCGCTCCCTCCGGAGAGCGCAATTTGGCCACACGGATAGTGACGGCGACCCGGGCGTGTCCTAGGCTGCCAAAGGCGCGCCGACTGCCGCCAAAGCCGCCGACTCAAAAGGACAGACACGACACGAT
>JBOGYE010000207.1:0-17982 GCA_050696635.1 Solirubrobacteraceae bacterium
GGTTTACGGTGCGCGCCGATGCGCCCGTAGCGGCGATTGTCGCCAGCAGCTCGTCGATCTCTGCGGTCGTCACCTTTGTGGCCGGCCGGTCGCCGATCGTGCGGATGATGTGGCCGGCGGTGACGCCGTTGCCGCGCTTGTACGGCACGTCCGGCTCAGCCAGGTCGGAGCGATGCTGGCGCAGCGTCGCCGGCTTCGCGCCCTTAACTTGCCCCAGCCATTGGAGGTACGCGTGGGCGACATCACGGAACGTGACGCCGCGCGCTCGGCGCTCCTGCTCGATCTGGTCGGCGTTGGCCGCCTCCCTCACGTACGTCGCGGCCAGTTCGGCGGCGCGAACGTGCGCGCGCCGCTGATCGAAGAAGCCGTCTTTGACGCGTCCGCGCCGCGGGACCCATTCGCCGGTCGCCGCGTCCCGGCTGAGCCAGGCGCGGCCGATCCTGCGCTTGACCTGCTGGCCCAGGTGGCGGAATTTCGCCTCGTAGAACGGCTCGTCGTTGTGGTCGCGGATGACGAGCGCGGCCGTCGGGGCGGGCACCGATGGGGTCGACATAGCCCAATCATATCGTGGGTACCAGATGGGTACCGCCTCTCCCATGGGTACCGCTTTGGGTACCGAACAGGTCGCTGATAGGCTCATTTACTGATATTGCGGCACCCCGAATCGCCCGTACTTGCGGCAACCGAAGGCGGTCAGTCGGTCTACGGAACCGAAGGTCGGGAGTTCGAATCTCTCCGGGCGCGCTGCAAAAGCCGCATAGATGCGGCGCGTTCGTCGACTTGGATCCCTACCGACCTCCTTTGGCTTGACCCCGGAGGATCGGTCCGACCTGTGTGAGGGTTTCTCGCGTCCTGGATCATGGGGCGAGGAAGGAACGATCACGTGAAGCGACGCAGGCACACGCCGGAGCAGGTCATCCGCAAGCTGCGCGAGGCCGAGCGGCTGCTCGGCGAGGGCAAGACGATCGCCGAGGCGGCGAAGGCGATCGAGATCTCAGAGCAGACGTTTCACCGCTGGCGCAACCAGTACGGCGGGATGAAGGCCGATGACGCCAAGCGGCTGAAGGAGCTTGAGCGTGAGAACCGCAGCTTGAAGGCGATCGTCGCTGACCAGGCGCTCAAGGTGCGGGCGCTGAAGGAGATCTCCCGGGGAAACTGGTAGGCCCGGTCCGTCGGCGCCGGGCGGTCGCGATGGTTCGCGACCGCCTCGGTGTCAGCGAGCGCTGGGCATGCCGGGTCGTGGGGCAGCACCGTTCCACGCAGCGTCACGAGCCCAAGCGGGCCGAGGATGACGCGGCGTTGCGCTCAGAGCTTCGGAAGTTCTCGAAGGATCGCCCGCGGTGGGGGTATCGGCGCGCGCATCATCACCTGCGCGAGCTGGGCTTGAAGGTGAACCGCAAGCGGGTGCAGCGCCTGTGGCGCGAGGAGGGGCTGCGGGTGCCGCATCGCAAGCGTAAGCGCCGCCGGCTCGGCGACTCCACAGCCGGGACCGCAGCGAGCAGGCTGCGCGCAGAGCGCCCGAATCACGTGTGGGCGTTCGACTTCCAGTTCGACCAGACCGCCGACGGCCGCGCGTTGAAGCTGTGCAACATCGTTCACGAGTTCACCCGCGAAGCGTTGGTGATGCTCGTGGCGCGCAACATCGACGCTGACGCCGAGCTGGAACGGCTCGTCGCCCGGCACGGTGTTCCTGAGCACCTCAGGATGGACAACGGTCCGGAGATGACCGCGCACGCGCTCCAGGGCTGGTGCGAGGACTCGAAGGCCGCGACGGCGTACATCGATCCCGAAGCGCCGTGGCAGAACCCGTTCGTGGAGAGCTTCCACTCCCGCGTCCGCGACGAGCTGCTCGACCGACGAGCTCGCGGCATGACCGCGCGGGGGTGTGCCAACGGCGCGCGCCGCGGCCATCGCGCCTTTACTCGCTCGCTCCGCTCGCCTCCCTCGTGACGACGGCCGCGGCAACCTTAACGCCCCCAAGTGTTCCGTCCGGCAAGCGCGCTAGCTCCCCCCCCCGTCACATCCACCACCCTCTCACTCGTGGTGGACCGACAAACGGGGTCCGGTCAGTGTGAGCGACTCGTTCGCGTAGGCCGCAGAGCATGAGCTCTGAGGTTGACCAGTCAAAGAAGTCACCCGCGGCGACGATGGCGCGTCGCTGCCATCCGCTGCTTTTCAGCTGTCCGCGGAACCTCAACCGCAGTTCTGTCTCGCCCGGCGATAGGGCACTCAGCAGTAGCGCCCAGGTGAACCGAGCGCCGCGGCGCTCGGAGCGGTATACGAGCGCGCGGGCCGGCTCGATACGGACAACCTCAAGGTACTCTTCGCTCCCGCCGTAGTCGGGGACACGCTCCCCGACGCCCAGCGTCTGCCAGCGCGGATCGAGGGTTCGGCTGGCGCGCCGATCGGAGGGCAGCAGCCGCTCGAGATGCGCGGGCAGGTACCAGCCGGCGCGGTGTTTGCCGAGCTGGACGAGCCACGGCCAGACTTCTGCGGCGCTCGCAGCGATGATCGCGCAGCGGTCAAAGACCATGTTGGCCTCAGGCAGCAGCTCATCGCCCAGCGCAGGATCACGCGGATCGCTCATCGGCTTCCGTGTCCGAGCTCGGCTATCGGCCCCTGCCCCTTGCCTCGCCGTAGCGCTGGAGCGCCTCACGGCGTGTCGTGGCGTGGTCGACGATCGGCTCGGGATAATCGACCCCGATCCGGCAGCGGATCGCCGTCTGGACCTCGACGGGCATCCTCCGCGGCTCGGCCAGATGCTCATCTGGGACGTCGCGCAGCTCGGGGACGTGGCGGCGCACGTAGCGCCCGTCGGCGTCGAAGCGCTCCTGCTGGCGCCGCGGGTTGAAAATCCGGCGGAACACGGGCTGGGGATCGACTCCGACCGATGCGATCCATTGCCAGTTGCCGTTGTTGCTGGCCTGGTCGCCGTCGAGCAGCAGTCGCATGAAGTGCCGCTCGCCCCAGCGCCAGTCGATCCCGAGATCCTTGGTCAAAAACGAGCCGACCACGAGCCGCGCGCGATTGTGCATCCAGCCCTCGGTCGCGAGCTGACGCATCGCGGCGTCGACCAGCGGGTAGCCGGTGCGACCATCGCGCCAGGCGTCGAAGCGCTCGCGATCATCGGTCCAGCTCAACGTGCCGCGGTAGCGTTCCTGGTGCTCGCGACCGGCGTCGTCGGGGTGTGCGCGCAGCACGTGGGCGTAGAAGTCGCGCCAGCGCAGCTGGCGCCGAAACGCGGCCGGCCCCGCTCCGCCGCGATCGACGACGCGCTGCTCGAGCTCGCGCGCGGACATGCAGCCGAAGTGCAGGTAGGGCGAGAGGCGCGAGGTGCCGTCATGACCAAGATCGTCGCGGCTCTCCGCGTAGCGCTCTACCGTCCCGCGCAGGAACGCAGTGACGGCCGCGCGCGCGGCACTCTCGCCGCCGGGCGCGGGGTTGCCCAGAGGCTGGTCGAGCCTGAGCTTCGCAAGCGACCGGATCGCGCCGGGATCGAGATCGGACGGGAGCGGCGGCAAGTGTCGCGGGGCGCGGTGAAACTCGCGTCGCGGGGCTTTTAGCCAGGCGCGGTGAAAGGGCGTGAACACCGTGTAGGAGCCGCCGCCGCCGGTTTGAAGCGACGCCAGGTCGTCGGTCACGAAGGTGCCCGGATGCCCGCACAGCTCGATCCCGGCCTCGCGCAGACGGCGCACCGCGTGCCGGTCGCGGCGCCGGGCGAACGGACCCGCGTCAACGCTGGCGTGGACGATGCGCGCGCCCGTCCGCTCGGCGAGAGCCACGAGCTCGTTGACCGGGTCGCCGTGGCGGATGACCAAGCCGCCGCCGCGCCCACGCAGCGACATGTCGAGATCAGACAATGACTCGAGCAGGAACTGCGTGCGCGCCCCGGAGGCGTGGCGGCCGTGCAGGAGGCGATCGTCGAAGCAGAACACCGGGATCACCAGCTCGTCGCGCTGGTGAGCGACGTGTAACGCCGGATGATCGTGAACCCGCAGATCTCGCCGCAGCCAGACAAGCGCGGTCACCCGAGCCGCATCGCGCGCTCGAGCCGACGCCGGCCCATCTCAGCCGTCGAGTACGTCGCGCAGCGCCACGTCCAGCTCGGGATAGCGGAACTCGTATCCCAGCGATTGGAGCCGTGCCGGCAGGACCCGCTGCCCGGTCGTCACGATCTCCGACATCTCACCGTACAGCGCCTGCAACGCGAATCCGGGAACCGGTAGGAACGCAGGACGACGCAGCGCCCGTCCGAGCGCACGCGAGAGCTCCGCATTGGTTACGGCCTCCGGCGCGGTGACGTTGACCGGCCCGGTCAGCTCGTCGCTCTCGGCGCACAACCGCAGCGCACCGGCCACGTCGGCTAGGTGCACCCACGAGACGTACTGCCTGCCGCCCGCAGCTGGACCTCCAATGCCCGCGCGAAAGAACGGAAGCATTTTTGCCAGCGCCCCGCCGCTCGGTGAGAGGACCACACCGGTGCGGGTCATCACGACACGCATGATGCCACCGGCCGCCGCCGCCGCTTGCTCCCACTCCACGACGACCCCGGCAAGGAACCCGCCGCCCGCGTCAGCGCCCTCATCGACAGGCCCGGCACCCAGCGGTCCGTAGAACCCCGTGGCTGACTGCGAGACCAGAACTCTGGGTCGATCGGGCTCTGGAAGGGCGGTCAATCCCGCGACGAGCCGACCGGTCGACTTCACCCTCGAATCGCGGATTCGCCTCTTGCTGCGCTCGTCCCACCGCTGCGAGATCGGCTCGCCGAGCAGATGGATGACGGCGTCGCAGCCACTGAGCGCCTGGACCGGCGGCGGCACCTCGGTGGGCTCGCGCCATTCCAGCACCTCGGCTCTGGGATCGAGGGCGCTGCGGCCGCGATCGCTGTCACGAGACAGGGCGAGGACGTCATGGCCGGCGTCGAGCAGCTGCTTGGCGACCTCGCGCCCGATGGTTCCTGTCGCTCCTGTCAGCGTGATCCGCATCGCGCTCGCCTCGAGATCGTGGCTTGACACACCTGAAGCCTGTCGCGCTCACCGCGTGGCGAGCACCGCGCGGGCCTGGTCGCAGATGCCCTCGGCCGTCAGACCGAAGTGCTCGAGCAACTCCTCAGGCTCACCCGACTCGCCAAACCGATCCTCGATCCCAACGCGCCGCATCGGCGCAGGAAGCTCCTCGGCCAGCAGCTCGGCGATCGCGCCACCGAGACCGCCGGCCACCTGCCCCTCCTCGGCTGTCACCGCGGCTCCCGTCCGGCGGAGGCTGTCGACGATCGTCGCGCCGTCGAGCGGCTTGACGGTGGGCACATGGACGACCTCGGCGCTGATGCCTTCGCCGTGCAGGAGCTTGGCCGCGACCAACGCGTGGTAGGTCATCGTGCCGGTGGCGATCAGCGAGATGTCCTCGCCGGAGCGAAGGATGTATGCCGCCCCGATCTCGAACGGCATCTCGGCGGTCGTGACGACCGGCGTGTCGGCGCGGGCCAAGCGTATGTAGTTCGGCCGCGGATCGGTGGCCATGGCGAGCGTCGCCTTCTCCGCCTCCACGCTGTCGCACGGGGCGATCACCACCATGTTGGGCAGGACCCGCATCAGGGCGATGTCCTCCAGCATCTGGTGGGTGGCCCCGTCCGGACCCACGCTGACGCCGGCGTGGCTGCCGACGACCTTCACGGGCTGATCGTTGAGGCAGATGGTGGTGCGGATCTGCTCCCAGTTGCGTCCGGGGCTGAACGTGGCGTAGCTGCTCACGAACGGGATCTTGCCCATCGCCGCCAGTCCGGCGCCGACCGTCACCAGGTTCTGCTCGGCGACCCCGATCTCGATGAATCGGTCAGGGAACTCGTCCCTGAACGGGCCCATCTGCGTGGATTCGGTCAGGTCCGCGCACGCGGCGACCACCTGCTCGCTTCGCCTCCCTGCCTCCACGAGCCCGCGTCCGAACCCCTTGCGCAGGGCCTCCATCTTGGGCTCGCCCGTCAGGTCGACCAGGTGCGCGCGCTCGTCCACGGTCCGGGTGGCCATCGAGTCACTCATGCTCGCTCGTGATCCGGCCCCGGAGCGTGCGCAACTCGTGCAGGGCCTCGATCGCCTGCTTGTGGTTGGGCGGCGCGCCGTGCCAGTTGAAGTCGTTCTCCATGAAGTCCACGCCCTTGCCCGGAATCGTGTGGGCGATCACCATCACCGGCCGCTCGTGAATCGCGCGGGCCAGGGCGCAGGCATCGATCACGGCCCGGATGCTGTTGCCGTCGATCTCCAGCACATGCCACCCAAACGCCTCCCACTTCGCGCGCAGGTCGGCCAGCGGCATGACGTGCTCGGTCGGACCGTCGATCTGGATGTTGTTGCGGTCGATGATCCCGATGATGTTGGTGAGACGCTGGTTGCCGCCCAGCATGGCGGCCTCCCACACGTTTCCCTCGTCAAGCTCCCCGTCGCTCATCACGACGTACACCGACCGGTGGGGTTGCCGGTCCATGCGCATCGCCAGCGCGATGCCGCAGGCCTGGCTCAACCCGCACCCGAGCGGCCCGCTGGTGCTCTCGAGCGCCGGCAGCCGGGTCCGCTCGGGATGGCCCTGCAGACGCGAGCCGAGCTGGCGCAGAGTCATCAGCTCCTCGCGCGGCAGGTAGCCCGCGTGGGCCATGGCCGCGTACCGCACGGGCACGCAGTGACCGTTTGAGAGCAGGAGGATGTCACGCTCCGGCCAGTCCGGGTTCGCGGGATCGTGCCTTAGCACCTCGAAGTACAGGGCTGTGAACACGTCCACCAACCCGAGCGGTCCGGCGCTATGGCCGCTACCGGCATGCTCGAGCATCCTGATGATGTCCTGGCGAATGTCGTTGGCGATCGTCTGCAGTCGCTCCAGGGAAAGCTGTGGCATCGACTCAGCTCGCGCCGGACGCCCGGACGCCAGGTTCAGTTCGGCCATATCGGTGACTAGTCTGCCCGTTGACGGCGCCGCTTACGCGGTCGCGGGGGCGCATGTCCGCGCGATGACGGGCATCGAGGCCGGTCAACGCGGGACGTGGATCGTTGCCGATCGCGGCTATCGTGGCGATGTGGTCGCTGAGCGTGAGCTTTCGAGGCGGTGATTTGACGGGTCCGTCCGAGTCGGAGATGCGCGAGTTCGCGGCCGCATTTCGGTCGTTCCTCGGCTGGGTTCACGCCGAGGACGCCGGCGACCCCCGCAATGAGGTCGTCGCGCTGCTGGCCGATTTCCTGGGCACGGAGGGGGCGGAGCGCTCGGTGGTCACCCGCTCGATGTCGCGGCTTGAGCACGTCAACCTTCAGACCGCGCTGGACGCGTGGTCGCGGGAGCCCGCCCGCGAGGTGGTCGTGCACGGGATCACGCTGCCGCCCCGCTATGGCGGCATCACGCTCAGTCAGCTGCTGAGCGGCGACGGATTGCCTCCGCTGCGACTCTCGGCGCCGCCGCTGATCGATCTCCCCAACTCGCCTGGATGCACGCTTGCGTGTCTGCTGATGGCGGTGCTGCTGGTCACCGACGATCGCGGTCGATATGTCGTCCTGGTCAACGGCCCCAGCGAGCACGACCCCGGCTTGGAGTTGGAGATCGCGGGCCTGGCGGTGGACGAGGCGCAGGGGGTTCACGCCCGCCTTGCGCAGCTGCGCAGCGAGCTGAATGTCTATCGCGGACATGTGCTCGACGTGGTGCCGACTCCGATGGGCGTCGTCCTGGAGTTCGGCGATGTTCCCGGGACAGCGCGTGAGGACGTGGTGCTCCCCGAGCAGGTCCTGTCACGCGTCGAACGGCATGCGCTCGGGGTTGCAGCTCACCGCGATGCGCTGCTTGCGGCAGGCCAGCACCTCAAGCGCGGCCTGCTGCTATACGGGCCGCCAGGGACGGGCAAGACGCACACGATGCGCTACCTGATCGGGCAGATGAGTGGCTATACGCGCCTGCTGTTGACCGGGCGGGCGCTGCATGCGATCGGCTCGGCGGCCGAGCTGGCCAGAGACCTGCAGCCGGCCGTGATGGTGCTCGAGGATGTTGATCTCGTCGCCGAGGAGCGAAGCTTCGGGCCCGGCGCAAGCCCGGTCCTGTTCGACCTGCTGGATGCGATGGATGGCGCTGCGGCCGATGCCGATCTGCTGTTCGTTCTCACCACCAACCGGGCCGACCTCCTGGAACCCGCGCTCGCGGCGCGGCCGGGCCGCGTGGATGTCGCCGTGGAGATCGACCTCCCGGGCAGCGACGCCCGTCAGCGTCTGCTCGCGCTGTACGGCCGCGCGCTGCCGATGCGGCTCTCCGACGGCGAGATCGCCGACGTCGTCGAACGGACCGATGGCGTGACCGCATCGTTCTTGAAGGAGCTGCTGCGCCGGGCGATCCTGGAGGCTCTCGCGGACGACGGCGCCAACCTGGCGGTGACGGCCGCCCACGTCACGCGAGCGCTCGATGACCTGCTTGACAGCACGCAGAACCTGACGCGCAGCCTGCTCGGGGTCGGCAACGATCCCACCAACCTGCCCGCGGGCGGCGGCATCGGGGCCCTACCACCGCAGCAGTCGGGCCGCGGGTGGATGACCGCGCAGGCCCGCCGCGGATCGTTTCGCATCGGGCGTTAGGCCCCTTAGGGTTCCCGCCGCGAGCTGCAGGTCTACTTCGGCGGCGTTGCTCGTCGACGGTCGTAGAGACGCACGGCCCACAGGTAGCTGACCGCGGCGATGCCGACGCTCCACGCGATCGCGGCGATCGCGTGGCTGGCGGTCGTGGTGCCGGTGAGCAGCCCGCGCACCGTCTGGGTCACCGGGGTGAACGGCTGGTACTCGGCGAACTGGCGCAACCCGCCGGGCATCGTGTCGGTCGGGACGAAACCGCTCGACAGCAACGGCAGCAGGGTCAGGAACATCGGGGTGTTGCTGGCGGTTTCGACGCTTTTGGCCGCCAGGCCGAGCGCGGCTGAAAGGCAGACGAGCGCGAGCGCGAACAGCAGCAGCATCCCGGCCGCGCCCAGCCAGGCGAGCGGGCCCGCGGTCGGGCGGTATCCGATCGCGAGCGCGACGGCGAGCACGATGGCGAGGCCGATGACCGTCTGGATCAGACTTCCGATCACGTGCCCGGTCAGCACCGCGCCGCGGGCGATCGCCATCGTTCGAAATCGATCGATGATGCCCTCGCTCATGTCCATCGCGACCGATAGCGCGGTGCCGAGCGCGGCCGAGGCGACGGTCATGATCAGGATGCCCGGCACCACATAGGCGAGGTAGGCGGACCGGTCGCCGTGCGGGCCGTGACCAGCGCGCAGGCCGGCGCCCAGCTGGCCTCCGAAGACGTAGACGAACAGCAGCAGGAACACGATCGGCATCCCGACCAGCATCACCGTGACCGACGGGTAGCGAAGCTGGTGCTTGAGGTTGCGGCGCAGCATCGTCGCCGAGTCTGAGACGGTGTAGGCGAGGGCGCTCACCGCGCTATGGCCTCCTGCTCGGCGGGGGACGGCTCGGCCGCCGAGTGGCCGGTGACCGCGAAGAACACGTCATCGAGGTCGGGGGTGTGGATCGACAGATCCTCGATCTCTACACAGGCGTCGTCGAGCCGTTCGAGCAGGCGCCGCAGAGCTGCGAGGGAACCGTCGCCCGGCACCTGCAGAGCGAGCCGCTCGTCGGGCGGTGGCGTGAGCTTCAGCAATGTCGCGGCCCGCCCCAGCGCGCTCGCATCCGCAAAGCGAAGCTCGACGTGCCCGCCGGGAATGCGGAGCTTGAGCTCGGCCGGGGTGCCCTCGGCGACGATCTGGCCCTGGTCGAGCACCGCGATCCGGTCGGCGAGACGGTCGGCCTCGTCGAGGTACTGGGTGGTGAGGAAGATCGTGACGCCGTCGGCGACCAGCTCGTCGATGATCTGCCACATGGTGCGCCGGCTGCGCGGGTCCAGTCCGGTGGTCGGCTCGTCCAGGAAGATCAGCCGGGGGGCGCCCACGAGCGTCATCGCCAGATCCAGGCGGCGGCGCATCCCCCCTGAATAGGCCGACAACGGCCTGTCCGCAGCGTCGGCGAGATCGAATCGCTGCAGCAGTTCGCTCACGCGCCGGCGGCCCTGCTCGCGGCCGAGATGGCGCAGGTCGGCCATCAGTCGCAGGTTCTCTGAGCCCGTCAGCAGGTTGTCGACCGCGGAGAACTGGCCGGTGACCCCGATCAGCGCCCGCACCGCGCCCGGCTTGGATGCCAGGTCGTGCCCGGCGATCGCCACCTGTCCGGCATCGGGCGGGATCAGGGTGGTCAGGATCCGCACCAGCGTCGTCTTGCCGGCTCCGTTGGGACCCAACAGCGAGAAGATCGTGCCCTCTGCGACGGTGAGGTCCACCTGGTCAAGCACGCGGTGGCTGCCGAACGACTTGTCAACCCCGCGGGCAAGGATCGCGGGCGCCGTCGCGCCGCTGGTCACCCTGCCTCGCTCTGTCGGCCTGAGTGAAATGGGTCGGGCAGCAGCTCGCCGGCGTCTCGCAACGCCTGGCGCCGCTCGGTCCACTCCTGCTCCAACACTGGCAGCCGCTCGACCAGGAAATCGGCAAACGCCGCCAGCTCCAGCAGCACCCCGCGTCGCTCGAGTGGGGCATCGGCCAACACGTCCAAGCCCTCGCGGGCGAGTTCGCGCTGCTCCCGATACTCCGAGACATCAAAGCCCCACGCCCGCCGCGAGGACCGGTCGATACACACACGGTCCATGCGCTCCCCGGCGGCTCGCGACCGGCGGACCAACCCCAGGTTCTCCAGGAAGCCGACCGCGCCCGCGATCGCGCTCCGGCTGGCCAGCAGCGCCGTCGACAGCTCGGCGAGGCTCTGCTCCGGCGGCCAGCACACCATCAGATAGCCCAGCAAACGGCCCACCATCGGCGCCATCCCGTAGCGGCGCGCGTACAAACGCCCCGCGTGATCGGCGAACGTGATCTCAGCGTCGGACGGCATGGTTGCAGAGCATACCAAATATCACGCAGATAACATAAATCTGTGTGATCTCATGACCGATTCGAGGCGGTGGATTCGACGACAGGGCAACCCGGCGGGCGACGCTCGCCCCCAACGTGGGCGCAGGTTAGGCTTGCTGCGGGCCGGGGATACCGACCGCGGGCGCCGATGCCAGCGGAGCGTCCTCGTACTCGGCCTCGTAGTCCTCGGGGCGGGTCTCGTCGTGGCCGGCAGGCACGCGCAGAAGCTTGAACAGCGGGTTGAGGACCACCACCACGAGCAGGTTGCAGGCGAACGCGATCAGGCCCGCATAGGCCGAGAAGTGCAACGGGCCGAAATTCACCACATAGACGGAGCTGGTGAACGAGTTTGCGGCCGCCATCAGCGTGCCGGTCGCGATCCCGGCGGCCCACCCCAGCATCAGCACCCAGCGATCGAACCAGCGCGTGTACAGGCCGATGACGACGGCCGGGAACGTCTGCAGGATCCAGACGCCGCCGAGCAGCTGGAAGTTGAGGATGAATGTGGTCTTGATCGCGAGGATGAACACCAGCGCGGCCGCCGCGACCAGCACCGAGAAGAACTTCGCCAGCCAGGTCTGGAAGCGCGGGCTGGAATCGTGCTTGATGTACGCGGTCCAGATGTTGCGGGAGAACAGATTCGCGGCGGAGATCGACATGATCGCCGCCGGGACCAGCGCGCCGATCCCGATCGCCGCGAACGCCACGCCAACCCACCAGTTGGGGAACACGGCCTGAAACAGCGCCGGCAGCGCCAGGTTTGGATCCTTGGTGTGAATCCCCTTGGCGTACGCCATGTAGCCGAGCAGCGCGATGAACGCGAGCAGCAGCGTGTAGGCGGGCAGCGCGGCCATGTTGCGCCGCACCGTGTTGCGCGACTTGCTGGCCAGCACGCCGGTGACGTTGTGCGGGTACATGAACAGCGCCAGCGCCGAGCCGAAGGCGAGCGTCGCGTACGGGCTGAAAGCCGCCGACGGCGTGATGAACGCGGCCTTGGGCTTGTGCGCGAGCGCCGCCTTGGCGGCGTGGAACACCGGGGCGTAGCCGCCGAGCGTGACCGGGATGTAGATCACCGCGACGATCACGACGACGTAGATCAGAACGTCCTTCATGATCGCCGTCAGCGCCGGCGAGCGCAGACCGGCGTTGAACGTGTAGACCGCCAGGATCCCGAACGCCAGACCGAGGGGCAGCCCGGTGCCCAGCGACGTTCCGGCCAGGCCCATGGCGGTGAAGATCACGCGGATCCCGTACAGCTGCAGCGCCACGTAGGGAACGATCGCGACGATCCCGGTGATCGCGATCAGCAGCGACAGCAGCTTCGAGCCGTAGGCCCCGCGCACGAAGTCGGCCGGGGTGATGTAGCCGTGGCGCCGGGCCACCGACCAGAGCCGCGGCATCACCACGAACGCGAACGGATACAGCACGATCGTGTACGGGATCGTGAAGAAGCCGGTCTGACCCTTGCCGTAGACCAGGGCCGGCACGGCGACGAACGTGTAGGCGGTGTACAGGTCCCCGCCGAGCAGGAACCAGGTGATCACCCCGCCGAAGCGGCGCCCACCAAGGCCCCACTCCTCGAGGTTGTCCAGCGACGCGGCGCGACGCCAGCGCGTGGCGAAGAAGCCGATCAGCGCGACGACGACGAACAGGACCGCGAACACGATCAGCTGGACGGTCTGGATCCCGCTGTGCATCAGCCTGCGCCCCCCTGCTCGTGCCCTGGATCGGCGCCTGGCCGGCCATCCACCACGGGCGCGGCGACCCCAGCGGACGTCCGCGTTGCCGCCCGGCGCGCCGTCGTCATCCGGTACACGAACGCGAGGATCAGCGCCGTGATGATCACCCAGGCGAACTGCCACCAGTAGAAGAACGGCCAGCCCCCGATCGCCGGCTGCTCGCGGGCGTAGATCGGAGGCACCAGCGTGGCCACGAACGGGAGCACGAGCAGCACGTACCAGCCCCGCCGGACCGCCACCATCCGCACGTGGCGCTCGCCGCCTTCGGACTGCGCACCAGGGCTGTCTGCACCGGGTTCGCTCACGCTCTCTCCCAACCTGAGTCGCGGACCTACGCGCCAGCCCATACCCGCAGGCGGAACTCCTAAACCGTCGAGCTACCGCAGAATGCGGCTCACCGGTAACCGCACGGCTCGCCGCGCGGCAGGGAAAGTGAGGTCAGCGAGTGGTCGTGGTGCCGGTCGTCGTTGCTGCGGGGTCGGTGGGCGTGATCTGGTAGACCGGGATCCCGTTGCTCGTGGTACCGGTCCTCCGGATGGCGTAGACCGTGGTCGGGAAGCAGCTCGGAACGGGCGGCTTGATCGCCTCCACCGCCATCGCGACCTCCCCGTTGGGGAGCTGTTCGGCGGCGATCACGCCCGTGTAACCGGGATCGAGGTACTTGCGGCCGGGGCTGAACGTGAACGTCTCGCTCGTGGTCGCCTGCGGGTAGGCGAACATCGCGTCTTGGAAGAGCGCTGAGGTGTTGGTGCTGGGGCAGCCCGCCTCGACAGGGACGACCCGCTCGTCGATCCCCATTGACGCGAACTTCGCGTTCAGTACCGGTGCGGCGGTTTCAACGCCGTTGATCGTGACGGTCACCGTGCCGTCTGCGTTCTGCGCCAGCGCGTAGGCCGGCTGGGTGGCGGGGCTTGCGAGCAGCACAGCGGCGAGGGCTGCGCCGGCGAGCACTGCGCCGGATCCGATCAGCGGGACAGGACGCATCAGGAGCGCGAGTCGCGACTTGCGCGCGCGTTGCCGACGGCGGGATCGCCGGCTGGTGACTGTCATCTCGTGGGCGACAAACGCCCTGCTGAGCTCGTCGCGGAGATCGTTGAGGATCGGTAGATCCTCGAAGCTGGTCCGGTTCTCAAGCATGGTGAAGGCTCCTTGGGGAGTCAGGGGTGTGATCGGGGTCGGTCAGGTTGGCGCGCAACGCTCTCAGTCCGCGGCTGACACGGGCGCGCGCCGTGCGATCGCGCGACCCTTCGCACTCGCGGAGCGGTGGTAGTCGGCCAGCCGATGGCGAGCGATCGCGTACAGCCACGCGCGCCCGGATCCGCGGCCGCGGAACCGCTCACGACCCTCAAACGCGACCGCGAACGTCTCGGCCAAGATGTCAACGGCGGCCTCTGGGTCCGAGGTGCGCCTGGCCAGAAACGCGAGCAGCTCGCGCGCGTGGCGGTCATACAGCGCTGTCAGCTGATCGGCGTTCAACGTCATGGGGATGGCGACTCGCGCGCGTTTGTCATGTCCATGCCCTGGTAGGCGGATGAGCGCCCGAAGTTGTGACGCGCGCTCAGTGGCCGTACCCGAAGTCTCGCCCAAGCCTCCGTTTCTCCCAGCGTCGCGACTGCGCCCAAATGCACAAGGGCGAGATCGCCGAGATCGACAGCGTCTGACTGGTTCGACGACCAGTTCCGGACAGCGACCTTGCCGCAGCGTGGTGCAGCACGTCCGCCCGATCGAGGCGAGGACATGCCTCGAACCCGACCGCCGCAACTGCCGCCCGGAGGACCTCCCGTACGATTGACGCGACGCGCTCCGCGTTCAGTCGCAGCAGGTCCCTGTCGATAAGAGCCAGATGGACGACCCTGAGATCGACCGCTGGATCGAGGCGCTGCGGCGCGAACTGAACGCACGGGCCGTCGAGTGCCGCCTGCTCGACGGCGACCGAGGAACCGTCGAGAGCGTCGCGAGGGCGTCCGATTCCGTCGCCCTGGAGGGCCTCCACTCGGCGGACGCACCGATCACCGTCGGCGGACAGGTCGTGGGCTCGATTTCGGCACTCGATCTGCCCCGGCGCGCGTGGGAAGAGCGCGACCGAACGGCGATCGAGCGCACCGCCGACGTGGTGTCGCTCCAGATCGCCCACCGCCTCGCGGCGATCGAGACATCCCGCGCGCGCGAGCAGGTCGCTGCGCACAGCGCGGTCCATGATCTGATCGCCCGCGCCGCTCCGCTGAGCGAGGTGCTGACCGCGATCGTGGAGAGCATCGAGCGCCGCGACCCCTCACTGATCGGCTGCGTCGTGCTGCTGGACCCGAGCACCAGCACCCTGCACCCCGGCGCGGGGCCCTCACTGCCACCGGACTACCTGGCCGCGATCGACGGCGTGGTGATCGGCCCCAACGTGGGCAGCTGCGGGTCGGCGGCGTGGTCCGGACAGCTTGTGATCGCGCAGGACATCGGCGAGGATCCTCGCTGGGCGCCGATCCGCGAGTTCGCGATCTCGATGGGGCTGCGCCACTGCTGGTCGATGCCGATCAAGGCGCCTGGCGGGATCGTGCTGGGGACGCTGGCGCTGTACGGAGCGCGGCCCCGACGACCGCTGCCCGAACACGTGGAGCTACTCGAGGACTGGGCGCGCGTCGCCGGGATCGCAATCGAGCGCCACCATGATCTGGAGCGGCTCGTCCACGACGCACACTTCGACGCGCTCACTCGGTTGCCCAACCGCAGGGCCACGTTCGAGGCGCTCGGCGAGGCGCTATACCGCGCACAGCCGGCGGAGCAGACCGCGGTGATGTTCGTCGACCTCGACGGCCTGAAGGGGCTCAACGACACGCTCGGTCATGACCGCGCCGACGAGATCCTGCGCGAGGTCTCCGAGCGGCTCGCGGCGGCGATGCGCGAGGGCGACCTCGTCGGACGGGTCGGTGGCGACGAGTTTCTCGTGATCGCCCCCGGCGTGACGCTGGCCTCCGACGCCGAGCAGCTCGCCGCTCGCCTGCTGGAGAGCATCTCGCGGCCCCTGGCAGGACCGGAATCGCGAGTGGTGACGGCCAGCATCGGCGTCACGCTGGTCCCACGCCACGGCGTCGATGCGCACGAGGCGATCCACCAGGCCGACAGCGCGATGTACGCCGCCAAGCGCTCGGGGCGCGATCGCTGCGTGTTCCATGGGCAGGACCGGCCGGCTCGCGCCGGGCGCCGGTTGCTGCTCGGGCGCGAGCTGAGCGGGGCCGAGCGCCGCGGCGAGCTGACGATCGCGTTCCAGCCGGTAGTGGAGATCGCCGGCGAGCGCACCGTCGGCGTCGAGGCGCTGGCCCGCTGGCTGCACCCCACCGCCGGCGAGATCTCGCCGGCGGAGTTCATCCCGATCGCGGAGGAGAGCGGCGCGATCGTGTCGCTCGGCGCCTGGGTCCTGCGTGAGAGCTGCGAGCTGATCGCCGGCGTGATCGAACAGCTCCAGCGGCCGCTCGAGCTCGCCGTCAACGTCTCGGCCCATCAGCTCGCGCACCACGGGTTCGCCACCTGGGTGGCGCAGACCGTCGCCCATGCCGGGCTGACGCCCGAGCTGCTCAGCCTCGAGATCGCCGAGAGCGCGCTCGCGCAGACCGCGCCGGTGTCCGCGGCCGCGACCGCGCGAACCCTGCACGAGCTGTCGGACCTCGGCGTCAGGATCGTCCTCGACGACTTCGGCAGTGGCCTGTCGACGCTGTCGTGGCTCAGGGACCACCCCCTGGGCGCAATCAAGCTCGACCGTAACCTGATCGCAGGCATCGCCCGGGATGAGCGCAATCTGGCGATCGCAGCGGCCGTGATCGATCTCGGCCGGACGCTCGGCGCCCCGGTCACAGCCGAAGGGGTCGAGACGGACGCTCAGCTGGCCGCGCTTCGGCGTGTGGGCTGCGAGCGGGCGCAGGGGTTCCTGTTCGCGCGCCCGCTGGCATTCGAATCACTGGTCGCGCTGCTGCGTGACGACGCGCGGCGCGCCGCCGCCTGAGCAGCGGCCACGCGCGGCGCTGCACGCGTACGGCTCAGCGGGGAGCGACGGCGCTCCGCGTCCGGCCGGGAGCCGAGGGATCGAAGGCGTCGAGCTCACGGGCATCGTGGCCAAGCGCGGTCAGCACCCGCCGCGGGTCGATCCCGCACAGCCGCGCGCGCTGCACGATCGGACGCAGCTCGTCGAACTCAAGCGACCGATGGTCGCTGCCGACCGCTCCGCGCGAGAACGCCGGTCTCATGGCGCCGGTGCCGCACTCGCGTGGGCCGGATCCAGCACTGTCTGGGCGCCGATCTGCTCCATGATCCCCAGCTCGTCGGTGCTACCCCAGCGCTCGACGATCTGAGCGTGCTCGAATCGGCCGATCTGCAGGCCGCGAACCTCGATCCTCCGGTCGGTCGCCGAGATCCCGTGAAACGGTCCCTTGTGTGTCCCGGTCAGCGTGTAGGCGATGCACACGTGGTCGTCGTCGGCGACCAGGTGCGCGGGCTCGATATGCGCGTCGGGGAACGCGGTCGCCAGCGCCTTGAAGAAGGCCCGAAAGCCCTCTCGGCCCGGACCCTGGTCCGGGGCCGGATCGTGGTCGACGGCGTTGTGCGCGAACAGCTCCATCGCGGAGTCGATGTCACCGCTGTTGAGCCGCTCGGCCGCACGCTCCTGTGCGGCGATGTTCTGGTCGCGTGGCATCCGGTGGCCTCCCTGTCAGTCGTTGTCGTTCAAGATCGCCCCGTGTGCCCCGCACGGCGGCGCCGTAGGTGTCGCCCATCATCGATCCACCTCCCTGGCCCGCTCGACGGCGGCCGCCGGGCCGCCGACGAACGGGTCGCCGTGGCCCGAGATGGTCCGGGTGCGCGTGCGTCAGCACCACGGCGCTCAGCCGCGCGGCCCCGGCGCCATCGCCGCCCAGCTCGCGCAGCGCCTGCTGCACCCGCGGCCAGCTGCGCGGCCAGCCGGCGTCGTACAGCGCGATCTCTCCGTCCTCGCGAACCAGGTACCAGTTGACGATCCCGTCAGCGACGCGGTACACGCCATCGGAGATCTGCTGGGTCAGCGCCATTGGTATGCGACTTACCCGAGCGCCGCTGGGCCAAACGGTGCACCGGCATGAGGCTGGCAATCCGAAGCGCGCGCGCGTCAGCGGCGGCATGCGTGCATCTGGATTGACAGCCCGCTGGCAATCCGCAGCGCGCACGGTGTCCGCGCCGCGTGCGCGCTTGAGATGGACAGGGTCGGAGGCGACCGGTCCGGCGGTGCCGGCCGCCGCGGGCGGTGCCGGCCGCCGCGGGCGGTGCCGGCCGCCGCTCAGG
>JBOGYE010000208.1:0-5489 GCA_050696635.1 Solirubrobacteraceae bacterium
ACCGCCGAGCAGCGCCTACGGGTGAGCGCGTTACGTCCCGACATTGCGAGCTGAGCGCCGGGGCGGATGCGACGAAAAGAGGCGCGCTCCAAGCGCCTCTGCGCCTCTACTTCCGGGAGTCCGGCGAGCCCGCGCCAGGCCGGGTGACGCACTCCTGACGCACATGCGACGCGCGTTCAGTGTCTGGCAGCGTCCCGCGCCGAATGTGATCTCCCTGCAAGTGGCGGACTTTGCCGGATGCTGGCGGACCCGTGAACGGGCTCGACAAGGCGGAGGTCGCTGGTTCGAGCCCAGCATCGTCCACTCCTCCGTCCCTCAGGCTTCCGATCGCCAGCGAGCCATCCTGGAAGGCCCGCGACGGGGCTCGCGGTCGCGAGGGCTGGTGCCGAGGCGAATCCGCTTGGATCTGGAGGGTCGTCTAGAAGGCTGGCGTCCGGGACGAAGAACAGGCTTGCGGTGAGCGCCGTCGAGAAGTCCAGGACCCGGTCGTAATTGCCCGCCGGCCTGCCGATGAACATGTTCTCGAGCATCTGCTCGATCACCGATGGGCTTCGGGCGTAGCCGATGAAGTAGGTGCCGAACTCCCCCGCCCCGACCCGGCCGAACGGCATGTTGAAGCGCAGGATCTGCTGCTGGTTGCCGCGATCGTCGACGATCGTGTTCAGCGCCAGATGCGAGTTGGCCGGCTTGCGTTCGTCCGCAAACTCGATGTCGTCCAGCTTCGTGCGGCCGAGCACGGACTCTTGGTCCTCGACCGACAGCGTCTTCCACGACTCGATGTCGTGCAGGCACCTCTGGGTTACGACGTAGCTGCCCCCCGCGAAGGGGGGATCCTCATCGGCGATCAACACAGCGGCCCGCGCCGCCGCCCCCACGGGATTCTCGGTGCCGTCGACGAACCCCAGCAGGTCGGGATCGTCGAAGGACCTGAAGCCGTGGCGCCTCGTCGACCACCTGCGCGCATTCGCGCAGTCGCGACGCCAGCAGCTGTCCACGCTCGACGCACAGGTCGAGCCGATGTGCCCGAATGTGAAACAGCAGATCGCCCAAGGTCGCCGGCGCGCTGTGCGTCGGACCTTTCAGTGCCCGAAACGGATGCAGGCCGCCCGGTCGTGGACCGTCGAACAGCCGATCCCAGGCCGCGGCGCCGATCGCGGTCACGCAGGTCAGATTGGCCGCCGAGACCCGAAAGCCCACCGATCGCGTCAGTCCGCTCACGGCGGACAGCAGCGCGCGAACGCACTCCTCGCCTTCCGGATCGATCACCAGCGTGACGAAGATCGCCGCCTCGGTGATCGGGGTGATGATCGGCTGGGGCTCCGCGCCCCGCATCAGATTGCCTGGCCCACCAGCTTGGCGAAGGCTACCGCCGCGCCGATCGAGTCAGATGCGCTGGCTGCGACCGCGGCCGGAGCGCCGGTACAGCCACACCAGGATCATCGAGAACACCACGGCCAGCACGATCCCGCCGCCGTGGCGGTGCAGCACGTACCAGCCGAACAGACCGGCGGCATAGCTCCCGAGCAGCCCGATCCCCACCGTCATCGGCACGCTCATCGGGTCGGGGCCGGGCAGCAGCAGGCGAGCGATCGCGCCGATGAACAGGCCGGCGATGAACAGGATGATCAGGAAGACGATCAGTCCGATTCCCGCAGGCTAGTACACGCGTCCGCGCCGGCGCGACGGTCGGCCGCCGGCCCACCGCTGCTAGGTTGAGCGAATGGCCGCGATCGGCTCCTCCGTCCCACGCCGAGACTCGGAGCCGAAGGTCCGTGGCGCGACCCGGTTCGCGGCCGACATCTCGGTGCTGGGGCTGCTACACGCCCGCCTGGTGCTCGCGCATGAGGCGCACGCGCTGATCTCGGCGATCCGTGCCGAGCGCGCGCTGGCCGTGCCGGGCGTCACGGCTGTCCTGACGGCGGCCGACCTCCCGCTGGCCGGCTCCGGCAAAGGGCGCCTGTACGAACCCCTGGCGCGCGAGGAGGTCGTCTACGCCGGCCAGCCGGTCGCGCTCGTCGTCGCAGAGACCGAGGCCGCTGCGCACGACGCCGCGCAGCTGGTCGAGCTCGAGCTCGAGCCGCTGGAGCCGGTACTGGACATCGAAGCCGCGGCGATCCCGGGCGCACCGATCGCCCGGCTCAGGGCCACGACGGGGGGCGAGAACTCCGAGCTGAGCGATGCGCACGCGGCGGTCGCTGCCGCCGGGGTTGACCAGAAGGACCTGTCGGACAACGTGCTCGGCTCGGCGCGGCTTGAGAACGGCGACGTCGAAACCGAGCTGTCGGCCAGTGCGGCCGTCGTCAGCGGGCGCTTCGAGACGCCATGGATCTACCAGGGTTATCTGGAGACCCAGGCGGCCACGGCGTGGCTGGAGCCCGAGGGTGAGCTCGTGGTCAGCACCTCAACCCAGGCCCCGTTCGCCACGCGCGACGCGCTGGCCGACCTGCTGGGCCTGGCAACCGAGCGCGTGCGGGTCCGCGCGGCGCCGCTGGGAGGGGCGTTCGGGGGCAAGATGATCATTATCGAGCCGCTGGCCGCCGCGGCCGCGGTGAAACTGCGCCGCCCGGTGCGCCTGTCGCTGACGCGCAGCGAGGACATCGCCGCCGCCAACCCCGCCGGGGCGCAGGTGCTCGAACTCGAGCTGGGCGCCGACGCCGACGGCACGCTGACCGGGATCCGTGCTCGCGTGCTGGTCGATCGCGGCTCGACCGAGGACTTCGGCGTCGAGTCGATCGCCGCGATGCTGTCGGCCGGCCCCTACCGCTGGCGCGCGCACCACCTGACGGCGCTGGGCGTGCAGACCAACCGCGTCACGTTCGGCGCCTACCGCGCCCCGACCGCCCCACCCGGGGCGTTCGCGGTCGAATCGCTGCTCGACGAACTGGCGCAGAGGCTCGGCATCGACCCGATCGAGCTGCGCCTGCGCAACGTCGCCCTCGAGGGCGACCGCACCGTCGCCGGCATGACGCTGCCGGTGTTCGGCGCGCAAGCCTGCCTGGAGCGACTGCGCCAGCATCCGCTGTGGACCGGCCGTGACCGGCTGCCCGACGGCGAGGGCGTCGGCGCGGCGATCGGCTGGTGGCCGGGCGGCTATGAGCCGGCCGCGGCGGTCTGCCGGCTGGACAGCGACGGGCGCCTGACGGTGATCACCGGCACCGCCGATATGACCGGGGTCGAGACCGGCTTTGCCGCGATCGCCGCCGAGCGGTTCGGCGTCGACCCGGCGCTCGTGCGCGTGGTCGCAGCCGACACCTCGAGCGCGCCCTACGCCGGCACCAGCGGCGGCAGCAAGATCACCTACACCGTCGGCCGGGCCGTCGAGCGCGCCGCCGAGCAGGCTCGCGAGCGGCTGCTCGAGGTCGCGGCCCAGGAGCTGGAGATCTCCCCGCTCGACCTCGAGATCGTCGACGGGACGGTGCAGCCCCGCGGGGCTCCGGCCAAGGCCCTGGCGATCGATCAGCTGGCCGCCAAGATCCTCAGCTTCGGCAGTCGTCACATGCCGGTCGAGGGACACGGGCGCTCGGCTCAGAGCCCCGCGCCGCAGGCGGCCGCCCACCTCTCGCACGTTCGCGTCGACCCCGAGACCGGAGCCGTGACCGTGCTCGCGCACGTGGTGGCCCAGGACGTCGGGCGGGCGCTCAATCCGGCGCTCGTCCAGGGCCAGATGCACGGCGGCGCCGTCCAGGGGCTCGGCTGGGCGCTGCTCGAGCGGCTCGCGCACGACGACCACGGCCAGCTGACGACCGGAACGTTCATCGACTACGCGCTGCCCAGCGCAGGCTTCACGCCGCCGATCGATGCGCAGATCGTGGAGGTGCCGGCGCCCGACGGACCATACGGAGCCAAGGGCGTCGGCGAGGCGCCGGTCGTGGGGGTGCCGGGCGCAGTCGCCAACGCGATCGCGGCGGCGACCGGCGGCGCCCGCGTGCGGCAGCTACCGATGACTGCCGAGCGGGTCTGGCACGCCGTGTCGGAGACGGGCATTCCCGCGAGCCGCTGACCCGCGGGCCCCGGACCGCTGCAGGTCACCCCGCCGCGGCCGCGGCCACCCGGAAGCTGACCGGGCCGACGATCGCGACGAGGCGGAGAAACTGCGGGCACGCCTGTCCCTGCGCGCAGCGTGGACCGGCGACTTCGGCGACCCTGGCCGACCAGTCCCCGGCGCACCAGTCCCCGCCGAGCTGCGCCGGTCCCACGTCCACCGTCACCGGGGCGCCCTGGGCCACCGTCGGCAGCGCCAGCGAATGGGTGGACACGCAGCCGCTGCCGGACGGCCCCGCGACGCTGAGCGAGTAGGCCGAATGGACACCTTCGCGGGTGCCGCTCGCCGCCGGGGCGCGGAAGCCGAACTTGAACACCGAAGTCCGGTAGCCGGTCGAGGGTGCCACATGCAGCGCGGCCCTGGCGACGCCGGTGCCCGGCGAACCCGCGGAGGTGGTGGTGGTGACGGACGGCGGGGTCACGGTCGCGGCCGGAGCGCTCGAGGTCACGCTGCGGACCGTAGCTGAAGGGCCCGCGGTGGTCGACCGCGCGGCGGTGGTCGACCGTCCAGAGGCCGTCTTGCCGCCACCGGAGCCCCCGCAGCCCGCGGTGTTCACCGCAAGCGCGGCGACGAGCAGGCCGGCTGCGGCGAGGCGCCCCATCGCCGTGACAAGTCTATTGCCGGTGCGCCCGAAAACGGCGTTCGTGTCCCGTTTGACAATTCGCTGGCAGTCTCGCGGCGTCTGGACGCGCCTGTCACCACCGGTTGGAAACCGTCGATGTCCTGCATCGACTCATCCACCGTGCGGCGTCAGCCACGCCCAGCCACTCACGAGACTGCTCACGAATTTCCCAAACGGGACACTAGACTCGACCGCATGGCAACAGTGGTCGATACCGGGCTCGCGGGCGCCGCACTCGACGCCTGGCGCAGCTACCTGCAGAGCCACGCCGCCATCCTGCGCGTGATGGACGCCGAACTGGTCGCCGAGCACGGCATCACCGCGCGAGACTACGAGGTGCTGCTGTACCTGTCGCAGGCCGAGGAGGGTCACCTGCCGATGTCGGCGCTCGCCGGCAGCACGATGCTGACCCGCTCGGGAATCACGCGCCTGGTCGACGGCCTCGTCAAGGCCGGACTGATCGAGCGCGCGTCCTGCCCCAACGATGCGCGCGTGTCGTACGCGCAGTTGACCGACGCCGGCCACGCCAAGCTCCGCCAGGCCGGCTGCGCGCACGTCGCGAGCATCCGCCGGCTGTTTCTGGAGCGCTTCACCCCGGCCGAGATCGAGCGGCTGGCGCAGCTGCTCAGTCGCCTGCCCGGCGCCCAGCCGGGCCAGCCGTGCACGGCCGCCGACTGAACCGGTCGACGCCGCGCGCGCTAGATGGTTGATTCCGCGGCCGCGTGGGGCCGGGGGATTCGGGGATCAAGCCGGTCAAGGACGCAGAACGAAGCCAATACTGGAGGTATTGGCGAGTTCGAGGACGATGATCCGGCGCAGATCATC
>JBOGYE010000209.1:0-13723 GCA_050696635.1 Solirubrobacteraceae bacterium
CGCCTGGCCGTCGGCGTCGGCGCGAGGCGCGCCGGCGCCCGGCGCAGTGGCCAGCGCCAGCACCTCGGCGCCGTGGACCTGGCGCGTGAAGCTCAGCGGCGGAGCGCCGACCTGCTCGCGCAGCAGCATGCGATTGCGCTCCACCGCGGATGGGTCGTCATCGGTCGCCCAGCCCAGGTTGAGACCCTCGTATAGGCCCGTCGAGCAGCCGCCGCGGCGGGTCGAGAACGCGGCCCGGGCGCCGGGCAGGTCGATGGCGAAATGCCCGCCGAGCTCGTAGAACGGTTCCTTGAGCAGCATCGCTCGGTCAGGCTAGCCCGCGGCGCGCAGGGCCTCCGCGAGCTGGCGCTCCCGGCACGGTGCCCTGCCGTCCAGCATCGCCGCGCGCGCGGCCGCGAGGGCAGCGCCGACCGCCGGTCCCTGGGGGACCCCCGCGGCCAGCAGGTCATCGCCGTCGATCGCGAGCCGCGCGCCGCGTAGGCGCAGCAGCCACTCCCGCGCGGCCTGATTTGGTCCCAGAGCGCCCGCGAGCGCGACCTGCTCGACCGGGGCGCTCCCGACCGCCGCGGCGATCTCGGAGGGGCGCCGCGCAGCCCTCAGCGCGTGGGCCAGCCGCTCTGCTCCAACCGCGGCCGCGGCGATCCGTTCGCGAGCGCCGGCCTCGAACGCGAGCCCTTCCAGCCGGCCTCGCAACTCGGCGCTTGGCACTCCCATGGCGGCGACGGCGAGCACGAGGTCGCGGCGATCACCGTCGGCCGGCAGCAGCTCGAGCGCCTGCCGGGCAGGCTGCTCGTCTGCCAGCGCCAGGCCGGGCGCGAACGCGTCCGCGATCCCGATCTCGGTGGCGCGACGCAGCGCGGCGATCGGATCGGGCTCGGACGCCAGCATGCGCAGCTCGGCTCCGAGGCGGGCTCCGCTGACGGTCGCGGGCGCGCCGGCCGCGAGCGCCTGCACAGCCAGCCGCCGCGTGTGGGGCTCGGTCGAGAAGTGAAGCCGCGCGGAGTATCGGGCCAGGCGCGCAAGCCGTGTCGGATCCTCGAGGAAGCTGTCATCGTGCAGCACGCGCAGCTGCGCGCGGTCGAGGTCGGCCAGCCCCCCCGGCGCCTGGAGCAGACGACCCCGGTCCGTGCCGCCGAGCCCGATCGCCAGCGCGTTCACGGTGAAGTCGCGCCGCCGCAGGTCCTGCTCGATCGTGGCGGGTCCGAGCACCGTCGGCAGGGCCCCGGGACGCTCGTAGCGCTCGCTGCGGGCGCGGGCGATGTCGTACCTGCGGCCGTCGAGCGCCACGGTGCAGGTGCCAAAGCGGTCGTGCTGTGCTACCGGGAGCGCGCCCAGCAGTTCCACAGCGCGCGCGAGCTCTCCGTCGACGACGAGGTCCAAGTCGGAGGGCGCGAGCCCGAGCAGCAGGTCTCGCACCGCACCCCCTACCAGGTAGACGCCGTCCGCCTGGCCCAGACGGGCCAGCAGCGGGACAGCCGCGGGCAGCTGCGCGAGGCGGATCAGCAGCGCATCGGGGGCGCGGTCGGACACGGCGCAGATGATCGCGCGTGGGCCACGCCACCGGCCGCGCGGCCGGCGCGCGCCGACACCGTCGGGCCTCGATGCCACCCCGTCAGCCGGCACGGTGCCGCTCAGGGCCCCCGTCAGCACGGCGGATACCATGCGCCCCATGCCGAGTCCCGTCCCGTCGCGGCGACTGCTGCGGCGCGGGCTGATCGCGGCGGTGGTCATCCTGGCGGCTGGGGGTGCTGCGGTTGCCGTCGTGCTCACGCATTCCCCCGGCAACGTGTCGCACCCGAACCTCCAGTTCACCGCGCCGACGACGTCCACCGCCCCCGTGACGCACCCGCGCCCGCGGCGCGTAGTCGACAACTTCCTGTGGCCGTGGTACGGCTATAACGCCGGGCGCACCCGCTTCTTCGCCGCTCCGGCCGCGCTCGCCCCGCCGCTGCGGGTCGGCTGGCGGTTCTTCGACGGGGCGCTACTGGAGTTCCCGCCGGTGATCTGGCATCGGACGCTGTTCGTGTTGGACGACGACTGCGCGGCGCGGGCGATCAACGCCAAGACCGGGAAGGTGCTGTGGAAGCGCAAGCTCGGGACGTTGTGCGCCGCATCGCCGGCGATCGCAGCCCGCGCCCGGACCGTGTTGATGCCGGTCCTGTCGGTCGCCGGGCACTCCCCCGGAGGGGGGCGCCTGGTGGCGCTGTCGATGCGCAACGGTCGCGTGAAGTGGTCAAAGCGGGCGCCGGCCGGATCCGAGTCCTCGCCGATCGTCGGCGGCTCCACCGTGTACTACGGTGACCAGAGCGGCAGCCTCGACGCGCGGAGCGTCCTCAACGGCCATCTGGACTGGACCTATCACGCCAGCGGCGCGATCAAGGGCGGCCCGGCGCTCGTCGGAGGGATCCTGTACTTCGGCGACTACGCGGGACGCGCGTATGCGATTCGGGCGGCCAACGGCCGACAGGTATGGGCGGTCGGGACCGACGGCGCCCACTTCGGCTTCGGTTCGGGCCAGTTCTACGCTACCCCCGCGGTCGCCTACGGGCGCGTCTACATGGGCAACACCGACGGGCGCGTGTACTCGTTCGGCGCCCACACCGGCGCGTTGGCCTGGGCGACGAGCACGGGCGCCTACGTGTATGCGTCGGCCGCCGTCGCCAACCCCGCCGGCCTGGGCCCAACCGTGTATGTCGGCTCCTACGACGACCGCATGTACGCGTTCAACGCGCGCTCCGGTGCGATCCGCTGGGAGCACGCGGCCGGCGGACGGATCTCCGGGGCGGCCACCGTCGTCGGCAACGTCGTCTACTACTCGGACCTGGGCTCCAAGACGACGACCGGCCTGAACGCGGTCACCGGACGACCGGTGTTCAGCTTCCCCGACGGCGCCTTCACGCCGATCATCGCCGACTACCACGCGCTGTACCTGGACGGCTATGACCGAATCTACGAGCTGCTTCCGGCACGCTCGAAGGCTGCCCGGCGGCGCGTTCATCACCGGGCCACGCACCACCACGCACGGCGCCCCTCGGCGCACCGGCCGGCGCGCCACTCGACCCATCGCCATCGGACAGCCAAGCGCCGGACGCGGCGTAAGCACCACCGCACAACGCGGTCGTGAGGCGTCCCCGTCGATCCTCCGAGAAGGGCGAAAACCCGGCGCGGACACCCTCGCCCGGGCGTGAGCCCGGCGAAGTTCCTGCTATCATCATACGCGCTATGCGCTGTCGAAGTGGAAGCCATTGCCAGGAGCCGGCCGAGAAGGGCCGGAGATTCTGCGCCGAGCACGCGGCCGAGCTGGACCGGATGCGCGAGGAGCTCAAGGACGCCGCCGCGGCGCGGATCGGGCGCGGCCGACCGAAGCGATCCTCGACGTGTTGCCGCCCCGGCTGCTATGAGCCGCGCGTGCCACCGGCGGCTTATTGCGACACCTGCGCGGCCGCCGGCTACGTCGAAGAGGCCGCCTAGCTGCGCCTAGCGGTCGTCGAGCCGGACGGCGATATCGCCGTCCGCCAGGTAGCGCTTGACCTCGCCGACCGTATGACGGCCGTAGTGCAGGATCGACGCGAGCAGGACGGCGTCGGCGCCCGCCTCGATCGCGCCCGGAAGGTCCTCCAGGCGTCCGGCGCCGCCCGACGCGATCACCGGCACGCCGACCGCTCCGGCGGCGGCGCGCGTCAGCTCCAGGTCATAGCCGGCCCCCGACCCGTCACGGTCCATGCTGGTCAGCAGGATCTCGCCGGCGCCGCGCTGCTCTCCCTCCCGGGCCCAGGCCACGGCATCACGGCCGGTCGGCGTTCGCCCGCCCGCCAGGTGCGCCTCCCAGCGATCGGTCCCGCGGCGGCGTGCGTCGATCGCCAGCACTACGCACTGGGAGCCGAACGTGCGCGCGAGCTCGTCCAGCAGCTCCGGGCGCGCGAGCGCGGCTGAGTTGACCGACACCTTGTCGGCGCCGGCGTCGAGCACGGCCTGCGCATCGGCCGCCGAGCGGATCCCACCTCCGATCGTGAACGGGATGAACAGCTCGTCGGCGACCCGCGAAGCGAGCGCCACCACCGTTCCGCGCCGATCCGAGGTGGCCGTGATGTCGAGCAGCACCAGCTCGTCGGCGCCAGCCGCGTCATACCGCGATGCGAGCTCCACCGGGTCCCCCGCGTCGCGCAGGTCGACGAACTCGACCCCCTTGACGACCCGTCCCCGATCGACGTCGAGGCAAGGGATCACGCGCTTGTAGTGCACTTCGTCGCCTTAGGAACCGTCCACGCGCACGTCAAGCGCCGCCTGGCCGCTGCGCACATCGAAGCGCTCTTCGTACAGCGCCTTGCCGACGATCGCGCCTACGAGGTTGACCTGGCGTAGGTCCGCCAGCGCCTTAAGGTCGGCGACCGACGAGACGCCGCCCGAGTACACGAACGTCCCGCGCACGACCTGGGCGATTCGCGCCAGTTCGTCCAGATCCGGTCCGCTCAGCATTCCGTCTCGCTCGATGCTGGAGTACACGAACCTTCGCACGCCGCGGCGCCCCAGCGCGGTGATCGCCGCCTCCGCCGTGATCTCGGTCTGCTGCGTCCACCCGGCGGCCGCCAGCAGTCCGCGGCGCGCGTCGACCGACACCACGACCCGGTCGCGGTGCTCCACCAGCGCCTGGTCCAGCAGATCGACGTCGGTCAGCGCCGCGGTTCCGAGGATCACCCGCGCAGCGCCGGCCTCCAACAGAGCGCGCACCGACTCGATCGTGCGCAGTCCGCCGCCCACCTGGACGGGAACCGAGACCGCCGCCGTGATCGCGCGGACGTGCTCGAGATTGACGGGCACGCCACTGCGGGCGCCATCGAGATCCACCACGTGGAGCGCTCTGGCGCCGTCGGACACCCAGCGGCGCGCGGCATCGACCGGATCGGCGTCGTAGACGGTCCGCGCGTCGAACGCGCCGCGCGCCAGGCGGACCGCCTTGCCCTCCAGGATGTCGATCGCCGGCAGCAGGATCATCGCGACGACGCGCCCGCCAGCGCGGCGGGTCCGGTTCCGGTTGCGGCGGGTCGGCCCCCCGTCGCGCCCGGACCCGCGACCGCGCACAGCGACACGAACGAGCCCAGCAGCGCCAGCCCGTGGCGCGAGGACTTCTCGGGGTGAAACTGCACCCCGAACACGTTGCCGCGCGCAACGATCGAAGCGAAGCGCTCGCCGTAGTCCGTGATCCCCACCACGTCTCGGGGCTCGCGCGGACGCGCCACCAGGGAGTGAACGTGGTAGAAGGGGCAGCCGCCGGCCGGCAGCGCCGCCGTCAGCGGCGAGGCGCGCTCGAGCGCCACGTCGCTCCAGCCGATGTGCGGCACCCGCAGTTCCTCCGCGCGCAGCGGCGAGACCTCGCCCGCCAGCAGCGCCAGACCGGCGGTCGGCTCGTGCTCGGTCGAACGCTCGAACAGCAGCTGCATCCCCAGGCAGATCCCCAGCAGCGGCGTACCGGCGGCAGCCGCGCGACGCAGCTCGTCGTGCAGCCCGAGCGCCAGCAGCCGCGCCATCCCCTCCGGGAACGCCCCGACGCCCGGGACCACCAGCCCGTCGGCGGCTCGCAGCCGCGCGACCGCGCCGGTCACCTGCACCTCGGCGCCGACGTGCGCAAGCGCCCGCTGCACCGAGCGCCGGTTTCCCATCCCGTAGTCGACCACGCAGATGACCGGCCGACGGCTCACCTCAGCGTGCCCTTGGTGCTCGGGATCCCGCGCTCGTCCGGGTCGATCGTGATGGCGGCGCGCAGCGCTCGCGCGCACGCCTTGAAGGCCGCCTCGATCACGTGGTGGATGTTCGTGCCCTGCTCGATCGTCAGGTGCAGGGTGATCCGCGCGTTGGTGGCCAGTGCCCGAAAGAACTCCTCGGCCAGCTCGTGGTCGAAGTTGCCGATCGCGCCCGGTGGCAGCGGCGCCGCGAAGGCGAGCAGGCCGCGTCCGGACACGTCGATGGCGCATGAGGCGCGGGCCTCGTCCATCGGCACGGTCGCCTGGCCGAACCGCGCGATCCCGGCGCGGTCGCCGAGCGCATGATCGAGCGCCTGTCCAAAGCAGATGCCGACGTCCTCGACGGTGTGATGAGCGCCGGTCTCCAGATCGCCGCGCGCGCTGACGTCGAGGTCCATGCGCCCATGACGCGCCAGCAGGTCGAGCATGTGGTCGAGGAACCCGACGCCGGTGGTTCGCTCGCCCGCGCCGTCGCCGTCGAGCGTCAGCCGCAGCTGGATGGCGGTCTCGTTGGTGCGCCGATCGATCTGGGCCGTACGGCTCATGCTGACCGCCTCCACTCGGCTTCCGGCCTCGTTTGTATGTCGGCTGCATGAGTCATCCGGCTTCCCCGCCATTCTCTCGTATGCGGGTCTCCATCGACCGCGCGTGCAGCTCGAAGTGCTCGGCTCGCGCCACCGGCGCCGCGGCCCGCGCGAGCTCCGCCGCGCCGGTGCCGACGCGCACCTGGGCGAACCGCCGGCGGAAATGCATCGGCGACAGCGTCGACGCGAACCGCGCCGCCCCGTTGGTGGGGAGCACGTGGTTGGAGCCGGCCACGTAGTCACCGAACGCGGTGCCGCTGTCGGCGCCGACGAACAGGCAGCCGGCGTGGCGTACGCGGGGCGCCAGCAGCTCGGCGCCGGCGCCGACGAGCTGCAGGTGCTCGGGCGCGAACGCATCGGAGATCGCGAGCGCCTGGTCGAGATCGCCGGCGGCGACCAGGCGCACCACGGCCCCGGTCTCCGGCTCGGTCTCGATCCGCTGTGCGAGCGCGTCGAGCAGCTCCGCGTCGTCGGAGATCGCGACCACGAGCGAGCCATCGCCGTGCTCCGCCTGCGCGAGCAGGTCCAGCGCCAGAGGCTCGGGTGCCGCGCCGCCGGCGGCGATCGCGAGCAGGTCGCTCGGACCCGCGAAGCCGTCGATCCCGACCTGCCCGAACACCTCGCGCTTGGCCTCCTGGACGTAGAGGTTGCCCGGTCCGACGATCACGTCGACCGGCGCCACGGTATCGGTCCCGTACGCCAGCGCCGCGATCGCCTGAGCACCGCCCATCCGGTAGACCGCACGGGCGCCGACCAGCCGGCTGGCGCCGAGCACGACCGCGTCGACCTCGCCGTCGCGGCCCGGCGGTGCGCACACGCAGACGTCAGGCACGCCCGCCACGCGCGCCGTGATCGCGCCCATCACGACCGTGCTGGGGTATGGAGCGCGCCCGCCGGGCACGTACACCGCGGCCCGGTCCACCGCGACCTCGCGCAGCATCACCTCGTGGCCTTCGAAGGACACCGTGCGATCCTCTCCCAGCCAGGCCGTGGCGACCTTGGTGACGTTCACGATCGCCAGCTCCAGACCGGCGCGGACGGACTCGTCAAGCCGCTCGAGGGCCGTGTCCAGTTCGGCCTCGGGAACCCGCAGCGCCGCGGGCGTGGCGCCGCGCGTGTCGAACTCGCGCGTGTAGAAGCGCAGCGCGTCGTCGCCGCCGGCGCGCACGCGCGCGATGATCTCGGCGACCGCCTCCTGGACGGACTCTGGCGCCGCCACCAGCGCCCGCAGTTCGCGCGCGGTGACGGCTGGATCGGCGGCCGCCGATAGCCGATCACACCGCACTGATTCGTTCCAGCAACCGGTCGATAGCGCTCGCCTGGAGCCGGTGCGCGACGGGGTTGGCGATCAGCCTCGCGGTGCAGACGGCGATCTCCTCGCGGACCACCAGACCGTTCTCGCGCAGGGTGGTGCCGGTCGCGGTCAGGTCTACGATCGCCTCGACCAGGCCGGTCAGCGGCGCCAGTTCGACGGAGCCCTTGACCTCGACGATCTCTGCTTGACGTCCGGTTGCGAGCAGGTGCGCGGATGCGATCCGGGGGTACTTGGTCGCGATCCTCACGACGCCGAGCCTGCGCAGTGCCTCCTCGGCGCGGTCCTCTCCTGCGACCGATGCGATCACCATCATGCAGCGGCCGTAGCCCAGGTCGGCAAGCTCGTAGACCTCGCGTTCGGACTGCTCCATCAGCACGTCCTTGCCCGTGATACCGATGTCGGCGGCCCCGGCCTCGACGTAGGTCGGCACATCGGACGGGCGCATCGTGACGATCCCGGCGTCCTCGAACAGCAGCCGGCGGTCGTTGCCTCGCACCTCGCTGGTGTCGACTCCCAGGCGGTCCAGGAGATCGAGCGTGGGCTCGAACAGCGCCCCGCGCGGGACCGCGATCCGTAGCCCGGTCACCGGCCCCTCCCCCGCTCCTCGCCGGTCAGCGCGATGTGCAGTCGCTCGACGTTGAGTCCGAAGCCGACCGCAGGCAGCGGGCGTCCGAACGCCCCCAGCAGCTCGTCGTAGCGGCCCCCGCCGCCGAGCGAGCGGCCATGCGCCGGATCGAACACGCCGAATACCGCGCCCGTGTAATAGCCGAACCTGCCCACCAGGCCGAGGTCGAAGATCAATCGCTGGGCCGCCGCCTCCGGCAGCAGCCGGTGCGTTTCGCGCATCCCCGCCAAGGCGTCGTGCAGCGCCGGAGGCTGCCCGTCGAGGATCTCGGCGCCGCCTCGCGCGCGAGCCACCCGCAACAGCAGGTCGGCGTCGCTGTCGGGCAGCCCCAGCGCGTGGATCTGCCGGTCGGCGCCGACGAAATCGCCCGCCGCCAGCTCGGCCAGAATCAGCTCGCGCCGCTGGGCGGGCACCCCGAGCGCGCCCAGCAGCGTCGGGTGCAACGACGCGTCCCCGAGGCCGATCCGATAGTTCTCAAGCCCGGCCGCATCCAGCGCGGCGCACAGCACGCCCAGCACCTCGGCGGTGCCGGCGGGCCCCGGCGAGCCGACAAGCTCGATACCTGCCTGGAGGAACTCGCGCGACTGTCCGCGCTGCGGCCGGACGCCGCGGTAGACCTGCGCCATGTACCCGAACCGCAGCGGCGGCTGCGCCCGTGCGTAGCGGGTCGCGACCAGACGCGCGATCGGGACGGTCATGTCCGGGCGCAGCACTAGCGTCGAGCCGTGCTCGTCGAACACGCGGTAGGCCGGCCGCGCACCCGCGACGTTCACCCTGGCGAAGGTCTGCTCGTATTCGAGCGCCGGCGTGTAGACCTCGCCGTAGCCGGCCGCCTCGAACACCCCTCTGAGCCGATCGGTCATCGCGCGCAGCTCACGCATCTCGTCGGGCAGCACATCGCGGGTGCCGCTCGGGGTCCGGTCGATCGCGACCTCGGGGCCGCCCGGCCCGGCCGCCTGGGTGCTGCTCATGCGGGTACGGGCGCGTCCTCGAGCCGGGTGATCCTGGCGCCGAGCTCACGCAACCGCTCGTCGATCCGCTCGTAACCGCGGTCGATCTGTCGCACGTTGCCGATCTCGGTGACGCCGTCGGCGCTCAGCGCGGCGATCAGCATCGCCATACCGGCCCGGATGTCCGGCGACTCGACGCGGGCGCCGTGCAGCGGACGGGGACCGACGACGATCGCGCGATGGGGATCGCAGATCGTTATCGCCGCGCCCATGGCGACCAGCTTGTCGGTGAAGAACAGACGGTTCTCAAACATCTTCTCGTGGATCATCACCGATCCCGACGACTGCGTGGCGAGCGCCAGCGCGATGCTGGTCAGGTCGGCCGGAAATGCTGGCCAGGGGCCGTCCTGGACCTTGGGCACCTGGTCGCCGTAGTCGTTGGCGATCGCCAGCTCCTGGTTGCCCGGCACGATCACATCGTGCCCGTGGACCTCGGAGCGCAGGCCTAGACGCTCGAACACAATCCGGATCATGCGCAGGTCGTCCGGGCGGGTGTCCTTTACCACCAGCTCGCCGCCGGTGACGCCGGCGAGCGCCATGAACGACCCGATCTCGATGTGGTCCGGGGCGATCTCGTGCGTGCAGCCCCGCAGGCTCGCCTGCCCATGCACGGTCATCACGTTTGAGCCGACGCCGTCGATCGCGGCGCCCATCGAGATCAGCATCCGCGCCAGGTCCTGCACGTGGGGCTCTGAGGCGGCGTTGCGGATCACCGTGGGGCCGCGGGTCAGCGCCGCGGCCATCAGTGCGTTCTCGGTCGCCATCACTGACGGCTCGTCCATCAGGAAGTCGCACGGGCTCAGGCCCAGCGGGGGCGCGGTCAAACGCGTCTCCTCGGGGCGGTCATCGACCCGCGCCCCAAGCGCGCGGAACGCGTCGAGGTGAGGATCCAGGCGACGCCGACCGATCACGTCGCCGCCCGGAGGTGGCATCCGCGCGGTCCCGAAGCGCGCCAGCAGCGGGCCGGCCAGCAGGAACGAGGCACGGATCCGCTCGGCCATCCCTCGATCGACCTCGGTGCCGTCGAGCGTCGAGGCGTCGATCAGCAGTTCGCTCGGACTCAGCCACTGGGCGCGCGCACCGAGCAGCCGCACGAGCGCCACCATCGCCTCGACGTCGCTGATCCGCGGCACGTTTCGGAGCAGGACCTCGTCCTCGGTCAGCAGGCAGGCGGCGATGATCGGCAGCGCGCCGTTCTTGTTGCCGGCGGCGGTGATCGTGCCCGACAGCGGCACGCCTCCTTCGATGACGAACTTCTCCAGTTTGATCGACCCCGCGGTGGTTGTGGATGGGCGGTCGGCGTCCAGGCTACCCGCTGTGCTCGACCGAGCGGGCGCGCGGCGCTGAGCTAGGGTAACGGCCATGTTGGGGGATGATTCGCGGGAGCGGGCCTGGAACCTGCTCTGCGAATGGACCGCCTCGGACTCGCTGAGGCGCCATATGCTCGCCGTCGAGGCGGCGATGCGCGCCTACGCGCCCCGGTTCGACGGCGATGCCGAGCTGTGGGCCCTGACCGGACTGCTGCACGACCTCGATTACGAGCGCCATCCCAAGCTCGACATCGAGGACGGCCACCCGCGTACCGCGATGCGCGAGCTCGAACGGCTCGGCTACCCCCCAGAGCTGGTGCGCGCCGTCGCGTCACACGCGGAGTTTCTCGGCGTCTCCCGGGAGACACCGATGGAGCGGGCGCTGTTCGCGGTCGACGAGCTGTGCGGGTTCGTGCTCGCCTGCGCCTACGTTCGGCCCGACGGCCTGGACGGAATGACGCCGAGGTCGGTTCGCAAGAAGATGAAGTCGCCTGCTTTCGCGGCCGCCGTCAGCCGCGATGACTTGGTGCGCGGCGCAGCGGAGCTCGGTGTCGAATTCGACGAGCACGTCGCATTCGTGATCGCGGCGCTTGCCGAGCACGCCGGTGAGCTGCTCATGGCCCGGTAGGCCAGAGCAGCTCACCGGTTCTAGGGTCAGGGATCGATGTACACCGTTCCCGTGGTCGTGTACTGCCCTCCACCGGAGACGTACACGGTCAACGTCACGGTGTAGGTGCCGGGCGCCGCGTAGGTGTGCTGGACGCTGCCGTCAAGCGTGCCCGGCGCCGAGGTCCCATCTCCGAAGCTCCACGTCTCGCCGGTGACGGTGTACGTGCCCGGGCTGGTCGCGTCGTAGAAGGTGTCGGTATTGGTGCCGGCCGAGATCGAGCAGAGCCCATCGGTGTTGCAGCCGTCGAAGTAGCTGGGAGTTGGCGGAATCTGCGTGCCGCAGCTGGGCTCCGACGCATTGCCCTTGACGATGTAGGCGCCCGTCGTCTGCGACCCGGCCAGCCTGATCGTCCCCAGCACCGGGTCGTGGAGCACCAGTCGGCCGCTCAGCGTGCCGGGTCTGGAGTTCTTCTGCCCTGTGCAGGCCGGCTTGGCGTGGAACTTCATCGTGCCGCTGATCAGGCCCTTGGCGTGGAACACGGCGCCGCCCAGGTTCGATCTGGCGTCAAACAGGGAGCGCCCGCCGACCAACTCCACGTACATGAAGCCCGTGACGCCGCCGCCCGGCTGATCGCCGGTGGAGTCGGTGACCGACACGATCCGGTCGCCATGCCTCGGCTGGGTGCCGCTGAGGAAGATCGCGAAGCTGGTTCCGAACGGCGCGTTGACGGCGATCGAGTGATTGGCGCCGCTGCACTTCAGCGAGCCCTCCTTGTCCGCGAACGCGCTCACGTGTCGGGTCGAGACCTTGCCGAACACCCCCTTGTGGATCGCCAGCGAGATCCTCCCGCTCGCGCGCAGCGCCCGCTCCCCGGCCCCGCTCTGACGGCAGCCGGGCAGGGCCGCCGGGCGCCTGAGGCTGCCCGAGCGCGCCAGCTTGACGTGGATCTTGGCGAGCCCTGGCCAGCTGACCGACAGCGACCCGGACCGCAGCGACCGCGACAGCGAGCAGCTCGATTTGGGACCGCTGTAGCCGTGGTCGACGTCGGCCTTCGAACCACCCCGGATGTAATCGACCGTGGTCGCGCTGGCGCTCCCCGAGCAGGTGGTCGAGATCGTCACGACCCAGCCGTGACTGGCCTTGATCGGTCCGATCGTCAGCCCTGGTCCGCTCGCGGCCTGGGCCGCCGCGGGCGTCGCCAGCAGCGCGATCACGCAACCGAGCAGCGATGTTCGGAGTCCGCCGAAGGTGCGCAATGACATGTTGCTCCTGACCTCGTGCGGCCGGCCGGCCCCCGCCCGCGACTTGCTTGAAGGGGCAGCATATTCGACGCCGCGGTCGGATAAGGTCGAGCCGCAGATGGCCTCACGACCGATCCGGATCGTGGTGCTCGACGGCGACGAGACGGGGCAGGAGCTGCTCGAGCAGTCGCTGCGCGTGCTCGACAGCGACGTGCTCGGGATCGAGCTGGAGCTGGTGCGCTTCGATCTGTCGCTGGAGCGCCGCCGCAGCACGCGCAACGCGGTCGTCGAGCGGGCCGCGGAGGCGATGCGCGAAGCGGGCCTGGGGCTGAAGGCGGCAACGATCACGCCAGAGGGCGCCGGCGACGTCGGCTCGCCCAACCGGATCCTGCGCGAGCTGATCGGCGGCAGGGTGATCGTGCGCACCGGCCGGCGACTGCCGGGCGTGACCCCGATCGCGGGCGTCCACCACCCGATCTCGGTCGTCAGGATGGCCGTCGACGACGCCTACGGAGCGCAGGAGCGCCGCGAGGGCGAGCCGGGCGACGCCGCCGAGGTGGCGCTCAGAACCGAGCGCATAACCCGGTCGACCTGCCGAGCCGTGGCCGAGTTCGCCTTTCGGACGGCGGCGACGATGGGCGCGCGCGTGTACGGTGGGCCGAAGTGGACCGTGTCGCCGGTCTACGAGGGGATGCTGAAGGAGGAGATGGATTCCGCCGCGGCGCGGCATCCGCGCATCGAGTACCGGCCCGTGCTGATCGATGCGACCTACGCGGGCCTGCTGTCGGGCGCCACCGACGCTCCGCTGGTGATCCCCGCGCTGAACCGGGACGGCGATTGCCTGTCGGACCTCGTGCTGCCGATGTTCGGCTCGATCGCTGGGGCAGAGTCCGTCCTGCTGGCGTTCGGCGGCGACTACGAGACCACGGTGGCGATGGCGGAGGCCCCACACGGCACCGCTCCGGCGCTGCTGGGCAAGGATGTGGCCAACCCGGTCGCGATGATCCTCGCCTGCGGCGCGCTGCTGCGCCACGCCGCCGACCGACACGGCGGTGCCTGCGAGGGCGCCTCCCACGCGGTCTACGAAGGCGCGCTGGAGACGATCGCCGCCGGCGTCAAGACGCCCGACCTCGGTGGCCACGCTGGCACCACCGAGTTCACGTCGGCCGTGATCGAGCGCGTCAAGGTCAAGCTCGGCGCCTGACCCGGTCGGTTCCGTCCGGGCCGCCGTCTACGCTGTGCGAACATATGTTCCTCCCCCTCGTACAGCGCACCCGCGCGCTTCTGGAT
>JBOGYE010000210.1:0-15271 GCA_050696635.1 Solirubrobacteraceae bacterium
GCGCTCCGCCGCGAACTGATCCGCCACGAGTTCTGGGCACAAGCATCCCCGATGACCACCAACCCGAAACTCACACAGCCCCGCTCACCGTCAGTCTCGGCGACCGCCTGAGACCCCGAAAGTCGAGTCTAAATCTAAAAGGCCCGTAGAAGAACCCTGAGGGTTCTCTTCACCAACTCGTACCGGCGTCTTCGCCGCGCGGGGCAGTGTCAGATGTATGAAACGTCTCTTGACAGCCCTCACCGCGGTGGTCGTGCTCGCGCTCGGCGCCGCCGCGTCAGCGTCGGCACAGACCGTCGCCCAGAACGCCACGAGCGCGAACTGGTCAGGCTACGCGGTCGGCGGATCCGGTACGCAGTTCCGCAGCGTGTCGGGCAGCTGGGTGGAGCCGAGCGTTCGGTGCGCTTCGGGCGAGGCCTACTCGTCCTTCTGGGTCGGCCTCGGAGGCTCGGGCCAGGCCGCGGCATCCAACAGCATGAGCGCCACGGACGGCACGGGCGCGGGCACCGCGCTCGAGCAGGCCGGTACCGAGGTCGACTGCTCCGCCTCCGGGCAGGCTTCGCACCACGCGTGGTACGAGCTGGTCCCCGAGCCGCCGGTGCCGATTTCGATGGCCGTCCATCCAGGTGACACGATGTCCTCCAGGGTGACCGTGCAGGGTACGTCGGTCACGATCGAGCTTCACAACCACACCACCGGCGCGTCGTTTCACAAGACCCTGACGGTCACCAACCCCAACGTTTCGACCGCCGAGTGGATCGCCGAGGCGCCGTCGACCTGCGCGCAGGGCGCCACCAACTGCTCGCCGCTGCCGCTGGCCGACTTCGGCAAGGTCGCGTTCTCGGGCGCGACGGCGACCACCACCACCGGCCACACGGGCACGATCACCGACGGCTCCTGGTCGGCGGTTGCCGTGTCGCTGAACCCTAACGCCGCGGGCTACGGAGGACCCACGTTCGCGTCGGACTCGAGCGGCGCGGCAGCGGCTCCGTCGCAGCTGTCGGCGGACGGGTCGGCGTTCTCGGTCGCGTGGTCGGGCGGGGCGACCAGCGTGGCGGGGTCGTCGGGCGGCTACGGGTATGCCTACCCGAGCGCCGGCTACGGGTACCCGGGCAGCGGCTACGGGTACGCATATCCGGCAAGCGGCTACGGGTACGCATATCCCGGCGGCTACGCGGGGTATGGCTATCCCGGCGGCTATGGCTACTGAGCTCGCGACCTCGCTGGCAAGGTGGTGCTCGCCACCGTAAGCACCGTCCCATTCGAGCGCCCTCTGACGGCGCCCGGCGGCGTCCTCGGATCTCGCTGTGGCGCCGCTACAGCTTCGATCCTGCGTCCTGGCCGGACGTCGTCAGCGGCCACTCTCGGTGGGACGCCACTTACGGCGGAGAGCACTAACCTCCCGCTCGCGCACCATGCCCGATGTGGACCCCAAGCGTCTGATCGCCGGCGCTCTGAAGCTAGCTTCGCGCGCCGGCGACGAGGCCGTCTACACGGCCGCCTGCGCGCGCAGTGGCATGCTCGCGGTGGCGCCCCCGCGGCAGTTGGCGCGGATCGCGGCCGCGATCGCCCGCCACGGGATGCTCGCCGGCACCCTCGGTGGGGCGGCGGCCCGCTACGGCGATCGGGTCGCGCTGCGCGACGAGCTCGGCTCGATCACCTACAGCGAGCTCGACGGGCGCACCAACGCGCTCGCCAATGCCTGGCGCGCCTGCGGCCTGGGATCCGACCACGCGGTCGCGATCCTGGCCCGCAACCACCGCGGCTTCGTCGAGGCCGTGTTCGCTGCGGCCAAGTGCGGCTCGCGGATCATCCTGCTCAACACGTCGTCTGCCGGGCCGCAGATCCGTGACGTCTGCGCCCGAGAGGGCGCGGACCTGCTCGTCTACGACGACGAGTTCGCCGCGGCCGTGTCGGGCGTGGAGGTTGCGCTCGGTCGCTGGCGCGCCTGGGTCGAAGACGGCGACGGCGACGGCGACGGCGACGGCGACGGCGAGCCGGCGCCGGACACGCTCGAGCGCCTGATCGCCGACGGCGACCGGGCCGGACTGCCCAAGCCGGCCCGACGGCCCCGGATCGTGATCCTCACCAGCGGCACGACCGGCGCGCCCAAGGGCGCCTCACGCGACGAGCCGCGCTCACTGTCCGTGATCGGCGGCCTGCTCAGCCGGGTGCCCTTCCGCGCGCGTGAAACCACGATCCTGGCGGTTCCGATGTTCCACGCGTTCGGGTTGGCGTCGATGGTGCTCAGCCTGGCGCTCGGGGCGACGCTCGTTCTGCGCCGGCGCTTTGATCCGCGGGAGACGCTCGACAGCCTCGCGCAGGAGCGCGCGGCGGCGCTGGTCGTCGTACCCGTGATGTTGCAGCGGATGCTCGAGCTCGGCGAGGAGCGGATCCGAGCCGCGGTGCCGCCGACGTTGCGCGTGATCTTCGTCTCAGGCTCGGCGCTGGGAGCGACTCAGACCGTTCGCGCGCTGGCCGCGTTCGGGCCGGTGCTCTACAACATGTACGGCTCGACCGAGGTGGCCTACGCGACGATCGCGACCCCGCGCGACCTCGCCGCCGAGCCCGGGAGCGTCGGCCGGGCGGTCCGCGGGGTGGTCGTCAAGATCCTCGATCAGCGCGGCGCCGAACTGCCGATCGGTGCCGTCGGTCGGATCTTCGTCTCAAACGGCGCTCAGTTCGAGGGCTACACCGACGGTGCCGACAAGGAGCGCGTGGGCGCGCTGATGTCGACCGGCGACGTCGGTCACCTCGACGGGGCCAGACGCCTGTTCATCGACGGCCGCGACGACGAGATGATCGTCTCGGGAGGGGAGAACGTGTTCCCCGCCGAGGTGGAGGAGCTGCTCTGCGGACACGCCGCGATCGTCGAGGCGGCGGCGATCGGCGTGCCCGATGACCAGTTCGGTCAGCGGTTGCGCGCGTTCGTTGCCGTGCGCGGCGGGGCCTCGCTGACCGAGGACGACGTCAGGGCCTACGTGCGCGACAACCTGGCCCGCTACAAGGTCCCGCGCGACGTGGTGTTCGTCGACGAGCTACCGCGCAACCCGACCGGCAAGGTCCTCAAGCGCGAGCTGCAGGAGCGGTCGTGACGTTCGCCTCCTACTCGCGGGAGATCTTCACGCGCGGCGCCGCCGGCGAGCTGCCCGCGCAACCGGTGTCGCTGGCGCGGCTGGCGGCGCTCGCGCACCAGCGCCTGCTGGCGGCTGACCCGCGGGTCGCCGACTACGTGTTCGGCGGGGCGGGCTCCGAGGACTCGATGCGCGTCAACGAGGACGCTTTCCGGCGATGGCGGATCGTGCCGCGGATGCTGCGCGATGTCGCGCAGCGCGACCTCTCGAGAACCGTGCTCGGCACGGAGCTGGCGGCCCCGCTGGCGCTGGCGCCGATCGCCGCGCAGGAGCTCGTGCACCCCGACGGCGAGGCGGGTGCGGCACGCGCCGCCGGCTCGCTTGGACTTCCGTTCGCGGCCAGCACCCTGACCGGGCTGACACTCGAGCAGATCGCCCGGGCCGGCGACGGTCCCAAGTGGTTTCAGCTCTACTGGCCGTCGGACCCCGAGCTGGCGGAGAGCCTCGTGCGGCGCGCGCAGGCGGCCGGATACCGCGCGCTGATCGTGACCGTCGACAACTTCCTTCCAAGCTGGCGCCCGCGCGATCTCGAGCGCGGCTACATGCCGTTCCTGCACGGGTTCGCGATCGCCAACTACACCGCCGATCCGGTGTTCCGGGCCCGGCTGCCACGAACGCCCGAGGAGGACCCGAAGGCCGCCGTGGCCGCATTTCTGGACCTGTTCGTCAATCCGCGGCTGACCTGGGACGACCTTTCCCGGCTGCGCGAGTGGAGCTCCGTACCGATCGCCGTCAAGGGGTTGCTGCACCCCGATGACGCCCGCGAGGCGCGCGCGCGCGGCGTCGACGCGGTCGTGGTCTCCAACCACGGCGGTCGCCAGATCGACGGCGAGATCGCGTCGCTGGACGCGCTGCCGGCGATCGTCGACGCGGCCGGCGGGGAGCTGGAGGTACTGCTCGACAGTGGCGTGCGGTCAGGCTCAGACGTGCTCAAGGCGCTCGCGCTCGGCGCCGGCGCCGTGCTGGTCGGTCGCCCCTTCCTGTGGGGCCTGGCCGTCGGTGGCGAGGCGGGCGTGCTGGCGGTGCTGCGAGGCCTGCTGGCCGACCTGGACCTGGCGCTCGGGCTCAGCGGACACACCACGCCGGCGCAGCTGGGGCCCGCCGTGCTCGCGCGCGAGGGCTGAGCGTGCGCCGGCACGAGCGCTGGACGATCGCCGGCGTGGTGGCGCTCGTAACGGCGCTGGCGGTGGCTGTGCTGGTCTCGTTCGCCTCGCCGGGGCCCCGGTCCGGCAGGGGCTGCATCTCGTTCTCGCTTGCCTACTCGACCGGCGGGGCCCAGGTCCACCGCTGCGGCGCGGCCGCGCGCGCGATCTGCGTCGAAGCGCGCCTGCCCGGCGGCGGCGGTCTCGGCGATGCCGGCGCGCGGGCGGTCGCGGGAGCCTGTCGTCGCGCCGGACTGCGGTGAGGCCCAAGCCAACAGGCCACTAAGCTGGTCCGTCGATGCCCAGCGCCGCTGAGTTCCGCGCCGAGTTCCCGGTCCTCGAGCGGCTCGCCTACCTGAACGCCGGCACCGAAGGGCCGCTGCCGCGCCGCGCCGCGGAGGCCGTCAACGAGCGGTTGGAGCTCGAGCTGACGCGCGGCCGGGCGGGCGCCGCCTACATCGAGACGATCTTTGAGCTGGCGGGACGGCTGCGCGACGGTTACGCGCGCGTGCTCGGCGCCGATCCAACAGAGGTCGCGCTGACGGGCTCGACGACCGATGGCGTCAACTCGGTGCTGGCGGGCCTGGCGCTGGCGCCCGGCGACGAGATCGTGACCAGCGACGAGGAGCATCCCGGCGTCCTGGCGCCGCTGGCACGCGCCCGCGACAGGGCTGGGGTGAACGTCCGCGTGGTCGGCTTCGAAGAGCTGGCCGGCGCGGTCACCGCCTCGACCCGGCTGGTCGCCTGCTCGCACGTGTCCTGGGTCAGCGGTCGCGTCGTCGACGCGGCCGCGCTCGCTGCCACCGGCGTGCCGGTGCTGCTCGACGGCGCCCAGGGAGTCGGCGCCGTGCCGGTCGACGTACGCGCGCTGGGATGCGCGTTCTACGCCGGCTCGGGGCAGAAGTGGCTCTGCGGGCCCGAGGGCGCCGGCTGCCTGTACGTGCGCGCCGACCTGCTCGACGAGCTGTCGGTGCCGTGGCCGGGCTACATCTCGCTGGCGGATGCCGCCGACGCGCTGCACTCGCCCCCGGCGCTGCACGCCGCACGCTTCGATCTGGGCTTCCCGCCGGGAGTGCGCAGCGTCTGGGCGCTGGCGTCGCTGGAGGTGCTCGAGTCGGCCGGCTGGGACTGGGTCCACGAGCGCGCCGCGTCGCTCGCGGCCCGCGCGGCGGTGGAGCTTTCGCAGCGCGGCCTGGAGGTCTGGCCGCGCGGGCGATCGACGCTCGTGTCCTGGCGCTCGCCCGCCGACGATCTCGACGCCGAGGTGGCGCGGCTGGCGGCCGCCGGCTTCAGGGTGCGCAGCATCCCGTCGCGGGGGCTGATCCGCGCCTCGGTCGGCGCCTGGTCGGCGGAGGAGGAGCTAGACCGCCTGGCCGCGACGGCCGCCGAGTCCCAGTGGCCGGCCGCCGAGTCCCAGTAGCCGGCCGGCGCTGCGCATCAGCTCCGGCTCGCGGCCGCTGGTCACCGGTTCCACCACCGGTCGGTCCGAGCCGTACACGAGCTGTCCATCCCCGACCACTGCGGCGACCGCGTCCACCATCGCGCGACCGTAGCTGGAGGCGTCGTAGAAGCTGAGCGGGTCGCGCGGATCGATCCGTGGCCCGTGACGCGCCGCGAGCCGCTCACGCTGCAGCGGCGCCCCGCCCGCCAGCATCGAGAATACGACCCGCAGCCCCGGTAGCTGAGCGCGCCCGCGAGTCGCGAAGGTCAGCCACGCGGCCTGCATCTGGCCGATGTATCCGGTCATGGCGCGCCACCAGTCGGGCTCGCCGGCGGGGGCCTCGTCGCCGTCCGCGCTACCGGGATGGACGAACAGCGGCGCGTCCACCTGCTGGACGCGCTCGAGCAGCGGGCGCAGTGCATCCAGCGCGGCCGCGCCGGTGATCGCCGGCGCCGGCACGGACACCCCAACGCAGCCGCGCGCCAGCACGCGGTCGACATCGGCCGGGTCGGGCGCGCGCGTCGCGACCGGGCCCCAGGCGGCGAATCGGTCGCCGAGCTCGAGCACCCCATCCAGATGGCGAGCGATCAACTCCACGGCCTCGTCGCGCGGCAGCGCCTCGATCCCGATCGGGCTCGACAGGGCCACCACCGCCAGGTCGGCGCCGTCGTCGTCCAACAGCGCCGTCCGGCGCGTCGCGGAGCTCGCCTCCAGGTCGATCGCGTAGGGCCGCTCTCCGGCGCAGTGCAGCACCGTCGGGTCGCCGGCCCGGCGCACGAGCGGCAGCCGATCACGGGAGGCCAGCGCATCCAGCAGCGGCTCCGTCCACACGTGCTGATGCAGGTCGATCTTCGGATACGCGAGGGTCGTCATCCGGCGCGCAGACGGTAGCGACCGGGTCGAACAAACGTCCAGCACCCCTTCAGCCCGCTCAACACCGGTGCCGCGAATGCCGACCGCCAAGGTACCGGCCTTCAATCGCCGGGTTCGCGCCTCGACCGCCTTCAATGACGAACAGCCACCACATCCACCCCGTCGCCCTCGCTCCTGCGGGGCTGCGGCGGGGCGTGGTGGGACGGCTGGTGGTTGCGGTCGTGGCAGCGCTGGCGCTGCTCGTCGCTCTGGGTGCAGACCCCGCGTGGGCCGCTTCCTCCGCGGCGAGCACACCGGCGGCCGTCGTCGCCCAGACGGCGACCGGGCGTGACCCGGCGCTGGGCGTGGAGCTGGTCGGGGATCGCATCTCGGCGGTCAGCGAGTCGCCGGCGCCGCTCACGGCGACCGTCGCCTCGCTGCCGTCGGGCGCCGTGGTCGGACGGCTCAGCTTCGCGCCCAACGCGGGCGCCACGCTCGGTCTCCCGTCGGGCGCCTACCGGGTCTGCGTCGCGCAGCCCGCCGTGATGCCATGGGCCGCGGCGGGTCGATGCGCCACCGCAAGCGTCCGAGGGTCCGCGGCGGCATCGATCCACGTCGACTCGATGCGCGCCTCTGGCCGGCGCGTCGCGCTCACCGTGACGGTGCGCGCGGCCGGCTGGCAAAGAGCGCTCGTCGGGCGACGGGCGTGGACCGCCCGCGTGCAGATCACGCTCGCCCGGGGCGTCAGTCGGCGCGCCGCGGGCGTGATCGCGATGCCCGACGTGTGCGCCGTCACCCGCCGGCTGCACTCGGGACGGCAGGTCCTGCGGCTGCGGCTGCCGACCGCCGCCTCCGGGGGTCGCGCGATCGTCCGCCTGCAGGTGGTGGCCACGGTCCGCGGCGGGCGACGCATCGCGCTGGGCGATGTCGCCGCGCGGGTCCGGATCGCCGCCTGATCCATCCACATCGCGTCGGCGAGGCGGCCGCGGGGGGCGCTTGCGGGACGGTGCACCGGGCGAGTAGGGTCCGGCTTCGTGGCCTCCGCGGTGCCAGCTGATGCCGCAGTGCAGCCCGCCCGGACCGACCGCCGCACCCAGAACCTGGTGTTTGCGACCGTCGCGTTGGGGATGCTGCTGGCCTCGCTGGACCAGACGATCGTCGCGACGGCGCTGCCGACGATCGTCGGCGACCTCGGCCAGGCGGGTCACCAGTCGTGGGTCGTGACCTCGTATCTGCTGGCGGACACGATCACGGTCGTGATCGTGGGGCGCTTCGGCGACCCGTTCGGACGAAAGCTGGTGTTCCAGGTCAGCGTCGTCGTGTTCGTGGCCGGCTCGGCGCTGAGCGGCGCGGCGCAGAGCATGGAGTGGCTGATCGTGGCGCGCGCGGTGCAGGGTCTCGGCGCGGGCGGGATCACGGTGACCGCGACGGCGCTGATCGGCGAGGTGATCCCGCTGCGCGAGGGCGGCCGCTACCAGGGCGTGCTGGGGGCGGTGTTCGGCGTCACGACCGTGGTCGGCCCGCTGCTGGGCGAGTACTTCACAGACAACCTCTCCTGGCGCTGGGCGTTCTACGTCAACGTGCCGGTGGCGATCGTGGTCGTGGTGATGGCGGCGGCGACGATCCCGACGGTGCGCTCGGCGCTGCGCCCGACGCTCGACCGAGCCGGGATCGTGCTCGTCGGCGCGGGAGCCGCCGCGCTGACGCTCGCGACCAGCTGGGGCGGCACGACCTACCCGTGGCTGTCGGCCCAGATCCTAGGCCTGGCGGCGCTGGCGGTGGTCGCGTTCGCGGCGTTCGTCTGGGTCGAGCGTCGCGCCGCCGAGCCGATCCTGCCGATGCGCCTGTTCTCCAGCGGCGTGTTCACGGTCTGCTGCGCGCTGTCGTTCGTGGTCGGATTCGCGATGCTCGGCGCGATCACGTTCCTGCCGACCTTCCTGCAGTACGTCGACGGTGTCTCGGCGACGGCGTCCGGGGTGCGGATGCTGCCGCTGGTCGGCGGGCTGCTGACGACCTCGATCGCGGCCGGGCCGATCGTCGGCAACACGGGTCGCTACAAGATCTTCCCGGTCGCTGGCACCGCGATCATGGCGGTCGGTCTGTGGCTGCTGTCGCTCGCCGGCGAGCACACCCCGGTGTTGCTGTCGAGCCTCTACATGGTCGTACTGGGCGCCGGGATCGGGCTCTGCATGCAGGTGCTGACGCTGATCGTCCAGAACACATCGAGCTTCGAGGATCTCGGCGTCGCGACCTCGGAGGTGACCTTCTTCAGGACCCTGGGCTCGTCGTTCGGCGCGGCCGTGTTCGGCTCGCTGTTCGCCAACTTCCTGGCATCGCGGCTGCCCGGCGCGCTGCGCGCCAGCCAGGGCGTCGGGCCGGCCGCGCTGGCGACTCCGCGCGCGCTGCACACGCTGCCGGCGGCCGGATCGCGCCGATCGTGCACGCCTACGCGGGCTCCCTGGACCACGTCTTCCTGTGGGCGGTGCCGGTGGCGGTCGCCGGCTTGGCGCTGGCGCTGGGTCTGCGCGAGGTGCCGCTGCGAGGGACCGCCAGGGCCAGCGCCGGCAACCTCGGCGACGGCTTCGGGATGGCCACGGAGCAGAGCTCGGAGCAGCGCCTGGAGCTGGTGATCGCGGCGATCCTGTGCTCGCGCTGGCGCGAGCAGGCGCCTGCGATCCTCGAGCGCTCGGGAAGCTCGCTGGCGACGGCCTCGGCCTGGGGGGTGATCCAGGTGATGCGCTTCGCGCAGGCCCGCGGCGAGGCGCAGCTCGAGCAGATCGCCCGCCACTACCGGCTCCCTGCGGCGGTGCTCGAGCCGACCTTCGACCGGCTGGAGGCGGAGCGGATGCTCGTGCGCGACGACGGCTCGCTGACGCTGACCGCCGGCGGCCAGGCGGAGTTCGACAGCCTGGCAGCGGCGATGCGGGGATGGCTTGCCGACCAGCTGTCGGACTGGCAGCCCGGGCCTGACGAGCAGCAGATCGGCCGCGCGCTGGGGCGGATCGCGCGACGCATGCTCGACGACGACGACGAGCCCCGGCGCGGGCGGCCGGCGCTCGAGCCATCGCCGGTCTGACCGGTTTGCTAGGCGGGGGCGGGGGGTAGGCGCCTGTCGCGATGAGCACGTCCACGTCCGTCGGCGACAGCCGGATGGCGACGATTCTCGCCCGCCAGGATCGGATCGACGTCTGGGCGCTGCCCTGGCACTACCTGGCGATCGTCGGCACGGGCTACTTCTTCACGTTCTACGACATCACCGACATCGGGTTTGCGATCCCCCAGATCCAGACCCAGTTTCACCTGTCCGGCAACGAGTCCACGTTCCTGGCGCTGGCGATTGGGCTGATCGGATACGCCGTCGGCTCGCTGGGGATCGGATTGCTGGCCGACCGTGTCGGCCGCTTCCGGATGCTGATCGCCACGATCACGCTGACCGCGATCGGCTCGTTCGGCGATGCGGCCGCGAGCGGCCTGACGGTGCTGATCGTGTTCCGCTTCATCACCGGCATGGGCGTGGGCGCGGACTTGAACCTGGTCTCGACCTACATCGGCGAGCTGTCCCCGGCGCGACTGCGCGGACGGATCTCGGTGTTCACGTTCCTGATCGGGATCATCGGACAGGCGGTGACGCCGTTCGTCGCGCTGGCGCTGATCCCCAGCCTGCACAACGGCTGGCGCTGGTTGTTCATCATCGGCGGCGTGATCGCGGTGATCGCGCTCCTGGCCCGCTTCGAGCTGCCCGAGTCGCCTCGCTGGCTGGCGCTGCATGGCCGCCTCGACGAGGCCGACGAGCTGGTCAGCGCCATGGAGCGCCGTGCCAGTGAGCGCGGCGACTCCCTGGTGGCGCCCGATCCATCGGATGTCGACACCCGCAGCGGCTTCCCGTTCGCCGCACTCCTGCGACCACCCTACGTGGGCCGCGTGATCGTCTTCTTGCTGATGTGGTTCTTCTGGTACATCGGCAACTACGGCTTCTTGGGCGACGCCGCCGCCCTGTTCAAGCAGCACGGCCTGAGCGCCGGAACGCTGTACCTGGCGATCGGGGCCGTCGGCTACCCGGTCGGCGCGCTGATCATGATCGCCGGGATCGACCGCTACGAGCGCAAGTGGCTGATGCTGGTCTCGACCTGCGTGTGGCTGATCGGCATGCTGTTGGTCGGCACGGCGGCCAGCGAGGCCGTGGTGATCATCGGCGCTTTCCTGGCCTCGATGTCGCTGGGCATGTTCCTCCAGGCCGCGTACACCTACACCGCCGAGAGCTTCCCCACTCGCGCTCGGGCCAGCGGGTTTGCCATGTGTGACGGGATCGGGCACGGCGGCGGCGCGCTCGGCGCCCTGGTGCTGCCGTCGGTCGTCTCGAGCTTCTCATTCTTCATCGGCTTTGCCGGAATCGGCGTGACCGGGTTGATCGCCGGGCTGATCGCGCTGGCCGGTCCGGCGGCCAGCGGCTTCTCGCTGGAGAAGATCTCCGCCTAGCTGGACGAGCGCGGGGCGGTGGTCGACCTGTCGGCCGGCTACCTGCGAAACTTCCTGCGCCCGCGAGGCTTGGCGAGCCGGCCACGGACGCGTCGATCCGTGACGCGCGCGGGCTCAAGCTCGACCGCCGCAAGGTCCACCTCGACGAGCCGATCCGCAACGTCGGCATCTACATGCTCGTGATCGAGATCGCCGACGAGGTGACGGCGACCCGTCAAGACTATGGTCGTCGCGGCCTGAGCATTCGCGGGCCTGGGTCCGGGCCGCCCAGCCCGGGTCCGGGTCTGGCCCCCGCTCTCAAGCTCGGCGCGGGCGCGGGCCCCGACCGGCTGGCGCGGGCCCGAGTCAGGTACTCGCCCGCGCGGAAATCGCCCGTCGCCACCGTCCAGCGCGGCTCGCTGCGCCGGCACAGCGTAGGTTGCGCTGTCAATCTGAAGCGCGCATGCGCCGCTGCGAGCGTGCGGGTTGCGGCATTGACAGCTGGCTGTCAATCTGAAGCGCACACGCGCCCACGCCGGCGCGCGCGTCTCAGATTGACAGCACGCAGAGCCGCGGGGGCGCAGAGCCGCCGAGGCGAAGAGCCGCGGGGGCGCAGAGCCGCCGAGGCGAAGAGCCGCGGGGGCGGGGAGCGCCCTCAGCGACGAACCGTGAACGTGGCAGATCCGAACGGGCGGTACACCGCGCCTGAGTCTGGACTGACACACTGATTCGGTACCTGCCCGGGCAGCCGGGTCGGCGGTGCCCCCCCGAGCGGCACGCTGAATGGCCGGCCGCGCCAGAGCGTCCCGTTTGGCAAACTCGATCTCAGCCGCGCGGTGTCTGCTCGGGCTTGCGCTTGCGGCTCGCTCGGTATCCAGCCTCGCCCAAGCGCACGCGCCCGAGTCGTCCGGCTGCTTGACTCTCCCACGATCAGGTCGCCGCCTGGGTGCAGGTCGTTGAGCTGCTGCGCGATCCGGGCTTGGTCGCGTCCGGCCGGCGGATGGCCGAGCGCGCTCGCGCGCAGGGACCCGAGCCCGACGCGGCGCAGTTCGTGCTCGGCAAGGCGGTTGCCGAGCACGCCGGAGCCGCCGTCGGAGCGGGTGTTGCACCCGAGTCGCCCGAGACGCTGGCCGTGGTGGCGCCTGGAGGCGATCGCACCCCACCCATCCCGCGACCGCGCCGCTGCGGCCGAGCGGATTGAGGCCTTCACCGATCGTCGGGTCGCCCGCTACTGGACGCTGGTGGGGATCGTCAACGGCTGGTCGCAGGCTCAGACACCGGCGCCGGACGAGATGATCGACGCCTGGGAATGGTACGCGCGGGCGCTGCGAGCACATGCGTGAGAACGGGCGCGCGGCGGTACGCGTCCACCGACCGCCGCGCTCGCCGGCGCTGCCGCCGCCGCTCAAGCGCTGAGCACGTCCGGGGCGGTGGCGTCGTATGCCGGAATCCATGCGGCGCCACGGCCCTCGCTGTCGCTGCCGAGACGCCGGCGCACAGCGATCGTGAGATCACGCCTCCATGCGGCGACCGGCGAGCTGAGATGGTTGCTCAGACCACGCTCACGGGCGGCCAATACGACCCGGCTCGCCCTGGGACGGCGGGTGCGCTCGTAACGCGCGAGTCCGGCCACGGGATCGCCCCGCTCCGTCGACAGTGCCGTTGCGAGGACGGCACCGTCCTCGATCGCCTGACAGGCCCCCTGCCCGAGGTACGGAAGCATCGGGTGCGCCGCGTCTCCGAGCACCGTCACCCGCCCCTCGGTCCATCGCGAGATCGGGTCGCGGTCGTACAGCGCCCACTTGTACCAGGTGTCGCCGGCCTCGAAGATCCTGTGCAGCGACTCGTGCCATCCGGCGTAGCGGTCGAGGACCTCGCGGCGATCGCACTCGTTGACCCACGATTCATGCCGGTAGTGCTCGTCGTCGTGGTGACAGACGACGTTGATCAATTGCTCGCCGCGCAACGGATACAGGACTATCGTGCCGTGAGGGCCGAGCCACTGCGTGCTGTCGGTCGATGGCCGCGCGCCGGCCACGGCGTCGACCGGGACGACGCTGCGGTAGCAGACCTTGCCCGTGAACCGCGGGTCATCGGAGCCGAACAGCGCCTCGCGCACGTGTGAATGGATGCCGTCGGCGCCAACGATGACGTCCGCCTCGACCTCGTGGCCGTCATCGAAGCGAGCGACCGCGACGTCCTTGTGCGACGTGACGCTCGTGCAGCGCGCCCCGAGCGCCACGCTGCCCACGGGGAGCGCAGCCGCGATCACGTCAAGCAGGTCGGCGCGATGAACCGTGGCCCCGCTGAGTCCGAACGTCGTGGTCTGCGCAGAGCGGCTGATCCTCGAGATCACCCGCCCGGTCCGCCAGTTGCGCGTCGCCGAATACTCGGAGCGACCCGCAACCTCGCGCACCGCGTCCTCCACGCCGATCATCCTCAGCACGCGCATCGCATTGGGATGCAGCGCCACGCCGGCGCCTATCTCCTTGAGCTCGGGAGCCGCTTCGTGCAGCGACACCTCGATCCCGGCCTGCGCCAACGCGCAACCCGCCGTGCTGCCGCCGATCCCGCCACCGATGATTGCCACGCGTGTCAGATCAGACCCTCCTGCCGTCAGCCGGTAGTTGAACCACGCAGGGACAAAGGCTAGCCCCGTTTTCCGCACTTGAGGAGGGTTAGGTCAGGTGGCCTGCTGTTCTGGCCACGGCGCCCGGATCTGGAGTAGTTCGAGGATCCGGCGTTGGGTGTGGGTGAGACGATCGAGGCGGATCCCGGTGTGGGTGTGGGTCAGTCCGAGGCCTTGGAAGGCGGCGAGGATGTTGGAGCCGGTCGGGATCGCGGGGCGGCCTTCGGGGAGGAGTCCGGGGAGTTGTTCGTGGTCGCCGATGGCGTGGCGGGTTTGGGTTTCGATCAGTCCGAAGATCAGTAGCGCGAGCCCGACGACTGAGACGAGCGCGTGGATGCGGTCGTCATTGTGGAGGAAGATCGGCCGGACTTTGAGGGCTCGTCGTCGTTTCGGGTGGGTTAGGCGATGACCGGTTCGGCGTTGAGCTTGCCGACGATCAGGTAGATCATCGTGATGAAGTTGCGGTTGGTGCGGTACCCCCGGCGCGGCGTTTCGCGGCCTGGATCAGCGAGTTGAGCCCTTCGAGCAGCCCGTTGGACACGCGGCTGTGATGCCAGCGGATCACCCCGAGCCAGTGATCCTCGAGCATGCGGGCGAACTTCTGAAACGGCTCAAGGCCGCTGAGTCGACCTCGGTGATCAGCGGCGTAGGTACTCCTCGGCGGTGTCGGGGTCATCGAGCTCGTAGAAGCTGTCGAACTGCTGGGCGAGCGTGTACGCGCGGACGGTCTGCAAGGGCTGGGCGAGCAGCTCATCGAGCAGGTCACGCTGCTTCACGGTGAGGTTCTTGGGCCGCTTGAGCCACATGTAGCGAGTGTTCGCCAGCAGCTCGTGGTGGTGCTTTGACTCTTCGCGACGGACCTCGTCAACTGCCTTCGAGAGGTGCGATTTTGATGTGGTAGCGATCGAACGTGATCTCCGCCCTTGGGCAGATAGGTCAGGGTCCCCTTCAAAAACGCCTCGCTCATGTCCTGGGAGACCTCCTTGAGCTTGCCGGGATCGCCGCGATGCGTCTCCAGAAAGCACGAGAACGCCTGCACCGTCTCGTGATCGCGGTCCTCGACCACGAACACCCCGCGGCGCTGGTCCAAATCGGCGAACACCGACACGTACTCGTGCCCACGCCGGCTGGAGGTCTCATCGATCCCGACCCGCCCGACCCCCTCGAGGTTCTGCGCCTCGACCGCCCGATCGACGTAGTGGTGCACGATCCGCCAGATCCGCTTGTCGTACTCGCCGACCAGCCCAGCGACCGCGTTGACCGGCATCTCTGAGACCATCGCCATGATCAGCGCCTCGAACAGCAGCGTGAACCCCGACCGCTCGCGCGCCCACGGCAGCGCGACCTGGCGCACCTTGTGCTCCGGGCACTCCACCCGCGGCACCCGAGCAGTCAGGTACGCGTGGTGCTGGAAGAAGTCCAGATGCCGCCACGTCTTCTCCTCGGTGTCATACGCCTTCAGGCCCGCGACCTCGCACTCCGGACAGCAGGACGTCGCGCCACGCGGGAAAGCGATCCGCAGATCCAGCCGCTTGGTCGCCGGATCGAACTCCACGCTCGTGACCTGCCACGGCTCGGTCAGACCGAGCGCCGCCTTGAACAAAACGAGATCCTGAGC
>JBOGYE010000211.1:0-6075 GCA_050696635.1 Solirubrobacteraceae bacterium
CCACCGAGAGTGGCCGCTGACGGTGCCCGGCCAGGACGCAGGATCGAAGCTGTAGCGGCGCTACAGCGAGATCCGAGGACGCCGCCGGGCGCCGTCAGAGGGCGCTCGAATGGGACGGTACTTATGGTGGCGAGCACTAAGTCGGGAACCCATAGCCGGGGGCCATCAGCGGTCCCACGCGGGCATATCCGGGGGCCGATCAGCGCCTGATCGTCACACCCAGATCGATCGTGAACGCCGGCGCACGTGGCGGCGCGCTCTGCAGCGCGAAGGTCATCGCCAGCGACCGGTGGCGCTCGATAGCGCGAGCGCGACCCGCCGCGAGCGTCCGGCTCGAAGCACCGGGCTGCCGGCGTAGGTCGTGGTGCCGCGGCGCAGCGTCGCCTGCATCCGCGTCCCCGCCTTCGGCACGCGCAGCGCCAGCCTGATCCCGGCCCCGGCCAGCTGCGCGACGGTGTATGAGCGATGCAGCTGCAGGCCGCGCACCGCGCTCGAGATCGGCGGCCCGTGGACGGTCCTCGAGACCGTCGTCGCCGGCATACTGACGCCGCCGACCGTGTACGCGGGGACCGATAGGGTCAGGCGCAGCCAGCGCCCGGGGCCGGCGGCTGGAGCGGATACACCGCGGCGTTCGGCGACGTCGCCAGCTGGCCCCGGCCGCCGCTGATGTGCATCGACGGGTCGCTGGATGTGACGCTCTCCGTCGCCTGCTCACCGGCGGCCGGGAAGTCGGCGGTCATCACGAACACATCTCGGCCCTGGAAGGGGACCGCGTTGATGTGGATCAGCTTGGACGCCTGCGGCGGCCCGCTGGCGGTGGACGAGAAGCTGTGCGTGAAGCTGCGTGGCGTGGCCGCGTCAGCGGAGGTCGAGAACGTGACCGTCGCCGTGTACGAGGCGCCCGGCGTCAGCGGCGCCACCGGGATCACGATCCCGGCGCCCGCCGGTACCTGGTCCGTTTGCCGGTCATCCACGATGTCCACGGGCACCGAGCCGCTCGGCCCGGTGAGCGTCGCCGCCGTCAGGTCGCTGAGCCCGGAGAAGCCGTCGGGGCTGGGTCCGTCCCAGTAGGCGAACAGCGCCGGCCCGGTGATTGTCCCCGCCGCGATCCCGGCGACGGCCTCCGGCGAGGTCGGAATTCGTTCGGATACGGCTGCGCCCACGCGATCGAGCCACCGTCGCCGGGCCACGAGTACAGCGTGTCGGTCGCCGACGCCGCCCTGGACCCTGACTCGCCGATGCACAGGTAGCCCTCGCTGTCGGCGCCCCAGATCGTCGTGGTGGCGGGGTCCAGCAGGCCCAACAGGTGGAAGGGGGCGCCCGTGAACGGCGCCGACCAGAACGGATCGCCGTCGTCGAAGGGGGCGAATGCGTCCAGTCCGAGGCTGCTGCCGCCCTCCAGCTCGGAGTTGCGCGCCGCCCAGTCCCCGTCCGTGGTGTAGTCGGGCTTGCCCGGCGTCTCCTCGTGCGGGTCGGGGCTGTCCCTGGCCGTTCACGGCCGCGTAGTGGTTGTGCGCCGCGCAGTCGGCCGAGCTGGTCGAGTCCAGCGCCAGATCGCCGGGGATCCCGTTCGCCGTCCGCAGTTGGTTGTAGTAGGACTGGATCTGGGCGGGCGTGGCTGCGATCACCGGCGCGGCGCCAAGCGCCGACATCAGACAGGCGGTCAGGCAGAAACGTCTGAGGGCATTGCGTTGGGGTCCTTTCCTGCGGCGAGGATCAGTACGGCCGGCTGGGCAGGCCGGGGCCGAGTTGCTGGTTGGCGTTGGCCGCCAGCTGCTCGGCGCGTTGGGCCCAGAACACGCCCCCGGGCGGACCGCCGCCGCAGCCCGAGCTGTTGCCCGGCGGGTGCGTCCACAGGAACGCGTCGGCGTACGGGAAGCCGGTGGCGGTGGTGTCCATCGGACCGAGGCCTCGCCCCGGCGGGTTGCACAGGTTCTCGTTGCCGTTCTTGACGCGGTTGCGGTTGAGCAGCGGACCGCGTCCGTTGTCGGCGGTGTTGACGACGAAGTGCGCCCCGTGCGTCAGCCGCGAGATCTTGGTCGCCCAGCGAACCTCGTTGATCGTCCAGTTGAGGTGCGTGTCATTGGTGAAGAAGCCGCGGATCTTGGAGATCCCGATCGCGTTCAGGATCTTGGCGGTGTACCCGGGCGAGTTACCGTCCGAGTAGCCGGCCTCGACGTACACGACGGCGTGCGGCAGCGCCGCCATCGCGTTGATCTCGTAGCGCAGATCGGCCTCCCACCCGGGAAGCGAGTGGTGCTTGTCGATGCAGGCCGAGGACCCGATCGCGTCAAGCTCCAGCAGGTAGACGGCGGGACGCAGGTCGGTCGCGGCGGCCATCTCGTTCACGCGGCGGTGAAACACCGGCGCGTAGGCGCGAACCTGGCGCGGCGTCGGGCAGCCGCCGAGCGCCGGGTGCAGGAAGTAGGTGTTGATGATCGGGATCGTGCCGGGGTCGGCGGTCAGGTTCGAGCAGAAGATCTTCTCCGCCTGGGCGAAGATCGCCCCAGGACCACCGCCCTCCGAGTAGATGCTGAACCGCTGCGCCTCCGGCTGCGAGGCGATCTTCGACAGCTCGGCGACCTGACCGGCGAGCGTCGGGTTGGCGGCCAGCGCGGCGCCCAGCGAGCCGCCAGGCTGCAGCTGCCGGTCGAAGCTTGCCCAGGACTCGCTGACCGGGAGCGTCGGCGGGTTGATCGACAGCAGCTGCGCGATCGCCCCGGCCGCGGCGCCCTTGCGCGGTCCGTCGACGAAGAAGCTCGCCCCGGTCAGCGGGTCCGCTCCGGGCGCCGCCGGGAGCGCCAGCGGGTTGGAGGGGTCTCGCACGGCCGAGTAGGGTTCCGGGCACTGCTGCACGTACCGCGGACCGACGGCAGCGGACGCCTTCGCCGCAGCCGGTACCGTGGCCGCGGCTGCCGAGCCCATCAGGGGCGAGCACACGACCGCCGCGGCCGCGCCCAGGACGACAGCCGGCGCAGCGAGCAGCCGCGACCAGCGCCCGACGAGAACTCGGCACACGCGCGCCGGCCCCACCACTTCCTGACCCCGATGACTGAGCACGAGCACTCCCCCGATCGTCGCTTAGCCGGTGGAGCCCCCTCCCCGTCTTACCGAAACACTCGCGCAGCTTTATACACCGATCCCCGGACGGACGCAACACCCAGCCCACGGTTCGGCGCTCTGGTCCGCCGAGCGTTCGCTGCCCGTGACACTTGACCGGCGACAGTCGCCACGGTAGGTTGCTTGGCGACTTGGGGCAGCGAGCTGGGCCTCGCGGTTCTATCCACCCGCATTTTCAGGAGGTAGGCATGGCCAGAGGGACCCTTCTCGCGCGCCCGCGCGGCCGGCGAGCGACCCGCACGAGCATCGCCATCGTCGCGCTCGTGGCTGGGGGCGCGCTCGCCAGCGCCGGAGCGGGCGTAGCGGCCGCCAAGCGGTCGTCGAGCAACACGACCATCTGCTCCGGCAGCCCCCACCACCCAGGCGTGCTGTCGGGGACGATCGCCGGGAACGTCGTCATCAAGGGAGTCTGCTTCGTAGACCACGGCTCGGCCCGGGTCAAGGGCTCGCTGACGGTCACCTCCGGCAGCGCCTTCGGCGCGATCTTCGGTCACAACGACAAGACCCACCACGGCGTATCGAACCTGACCGTCACCCGCAATCTCGTCGTCGCGCGCGGCGCCGCCGCGTTTCTGGGCTGCGAGCCCAAGGCGTCGCCCTGCAAGGACGACAACCAGAAGCACCCGACACTGCACAACCGGATCCGCATCGGCGGCGATTTGCAGGCGACCCGCGCGCTGGCGGTGATCGTCCACGTCACCAGCGTCGGTGGCAACGTGACGCAGCGAGGAGGCGGAGGCGGCGCGAACTGCTCGTCGATGCCGGGCATCTTCAAGGCGCTGAAGAGCCCCGTGTTCAGCGATTTCGAGGACAACTCGATCGCCGGCAACCTGACGATCGACGGCGTGCAGTCCTGCTGGCTGGGCGCGCTGCGCGACCGGATCGGCCACAGCTTCACGCTCAAGGACAATGGCATGGCCGACCCAGACGCGATCGAGATCGGCTCAAACCGGATCGCCGGCAATCTCGCCTGCACCGGCAACACGAACGCGGTGCCCATCTCCGCCGTGGTCTGGGACAGCAACGAGACCAACCCCGCACCCGGTCATCTGTTCCCCCGCCAGCCGGACCCCAACAAGGTCGGGGGCGCGCGCAGCGGTCAGTGCGTCACCCCGCCGCCGCTGGCGCCCGGCCAGCCCGCCGGAGCGCCGAACACATTCTAGGCGCCGTGCCGATGTGCGAGGCGTCGGGGCGTAGCCTCGGGGCCTCGCACATCACGCCTCACGCCTCGCCCAGCGCCCCCGACGCCTGCGCGATCGGCGCGCCGCCGCGGTCGTCAGCGCCGGTGTCGGCGGTCACGTCGGCCAGCACCCGGACGGTCTCGAAGGTCGGGTCGGCGGCGCCGTGCAGGCGCGCCCCGGCCGCGTTGAGCGCCCGCAGGTAGGCGACGACCTCGGTCGTCACACGCTCTCCGGGCAGCAGCGTCGGCACTCCGGGCGGGTAGCCGGCGATCGACTCGCAGGAGATCCGCCCGATCGCCTGATCGACCGCGACCGTCTCGCCGACGCCGAGGAAGGCGTCGCGGATCGGGACGACCGTCTGATGCTCCAGCGCCACCGACGGGGCCGACACGACCGGCCCTTCTCCGGGGCGCGACAGCGTACGGACCGCGTCGGCGAAGTCGTGGGCGAAGCGCTCGAGCGGCTCGACCGGCTGTCCGAGTCCCAGCACCAGCACCAGCGTCGCGTGGGTCGCGAGCTCGACGTAGATGTCGTAGGAGGCGCGCAACCCCGCGGCCAGCTCGTAGCCGGTGCAGCCGGTGCCGCGCACATCGATCACGATCCGCAGCGGATCCCAGCCGGCGACCCCGGGGCGCCCGACCAGCGCCTCGCCGACGACCGCGCAGCCCGGAATCGCGTCGATCGCCTCCCGGGCCCGCGCCGAGGCCGCGATCGTGCGATCAAGCAGCGCCTCGCCGTGCGCGCCGAGCTGACGCCGGGCGCTGTCCAGCGAGGCGAGCAGCAGCGAGTTGGGGCTCGTCGAGCGAACCAGGCGCACGCAGCGGGCGATCTCGGCGCCGTCGACCCGGCCCCCGGCCGCTACGTGCAGCATCGCCGACTGCGTCAACGAGCCGACGATCTTGTGCGTCGACGTCAGCACCGCGTCGGCGCCCAGTCTCAGCGGCGACTCCGGCAGCGACGGGTGAAAGCCGAAGTGCGAACCCCAGGCGCAGTCGACGATCAGGGCGGCGCCGGCCGCATGCGCGACCTCGGCGCAGCCGGAGACATCGGCGGCCATCCCGGAGTAGGTCGGCGAGACGATGAACGCCGCGCTGACTCCGGGAGTCCGTGACAGCGCCTCGCGCAGTGCCTCGGACGTAACCCCATGCGCCATCCCAAGCTCCGGGTCGTATTCCGGAGAGACGAAGCTCGCCATGCCGCCGCTGAGCACGAGCCCGTCGACGATCGAGGCGTGCGAGTTGCGCTGCACCAGTACGTGCCGGCCGGGCTTGGCGAGCGCCAGGCAGAGCGCGTGGTTGCCCTGCGTCGCGCCGTTGGTCAGAAACCATGTCTGGCCGGCCTCGTAGACGACGGCGGCCAGCTCCTCGGCGCGCTGGTACGGGGTCGGGGTCGGGCCGGTGTCGATCCCCTCGATGTCCTGGCAGATGTCGAGGGCCAGCGCCCGCTCGCCGATCGCCGAGCGCAGCCCCGGGTCAGCGCCCGGGCCTCCCTTGTGGCCGGGCACGTGGAAGCGGACCGAGCCGCGCGACCCGTAGGAGACGATCGCCTCCAGGTAGGGCGCGGTCGGCAGCTCGCGGGGACGGCGTCGCCCGCTCACCGCTTCGCCACCTTCCGCGGGGAGCGCCACGAGCTCACTTCGCCGCCCTCAGCAGCCAGCTGCGCACGAACCCGTCCAGATCGCCGTCGAGCACCCGGTTGGCGTCGCCCATCTCATGGTCGGTGCGGTGGTCCTTGACCATCGTGTACGGGTGCAGGACGTAGGAGCGGATCTGGG
>JBOGYE010000212.1:0-28536 GCA_050696635.1 Solirubrobacteraceae bacterium
GGCCTGGCCGGTCGCGGCCGGCGTGGCCGTCGCCGCGGTCGCCCTGGTCGTGGCGGCCCGCCAGCCCCGTGACGGTGACCGCAGCGACTACCGCCCGTTCGCCGCGGCAGCCCGCGCGGTGACCGCCGCGCTCGTGCACCCTCGGAACGTGTACATCGCCGCCCAACCGCCGTTCCCGAGCACCGAGCTCGCCTACGAGCTGGTGTACGCGCTGCGACGCGCCGGGGCCACCGTGCGCGTCGCGCCCGCCATCGCCGGCGAGCTGGGCGGCGTCTATGACTCGCCGAGCGCCGGCATCCCGATCAGGCTGCGTGTCTCCTACGGCGACGCGACCACCCAGGGCGCGCGGGCGATCGCGCGCGTCAGGGTCGAGCCCCCCGCCTTCACCCCCGGGCTATTCACGGTCACGCTGCGATGATCGCTCAGGGCACCGGCGCCACCAGTGCCTCCGCGCGGCGGCGCGCGAGCCGGTCGGCACTCGGATCGTCGCCCGATGCATTGCCGTAGGTCAGCCCGGCCTGAATGCTCTGCGGCTCGGCGCGCGCAACGGCCAGCGCGATCGCGCGCCCACGAGCACGATCGCCCTCTCGCACCGCCAGCTGCGAGCGCGTCAGATCCAGGCCGCGGTCCGGGTTCAGCTGGCCGGCGGCCGCCAGCAGGTCGGCGGCGCGTCGCGCCTGGGCGGCGCTCAGCCGGCCGCTCTGGGAGACGATCGCGCTCGCGGCGTCGGTGTCGAGCGACTGGCGGGTGCCGAGCGCGAACCAGGCGCAGACGAGCAGCGCCGCGATCACGCCGAGCGCTCGCAATGCGGGACCGCGCGCCATCATCACCAGCATCGCACGGATCGACTACCTGAGCCACGCCGGCAAGGCGCCGGCGATCGGCTGGGCGCCCGCCCGCAGGCCCGGATCGCCATCGGTGGTCGCGGCGGTGGCGCTGGTTGCGGCCGCGGCGCTGATCTCGGGCTTCTCGATGCGCAACGGGATCGACCCGTTCGACGAGGGGCTGATGCTGCAGGCGGCCCGCCGCGTCAGCGCCGGCCAACTCCCCTACCGTGACTTCCTATGGGCCTATGGCCCCGCGCAGCCCTACCTGCTGGCGGGGCTGTTCAAGCTGCTCGGGCCCTCGCTGTTGCAGTGGCGGATCGTGCGCGCGCTGGCCGACGCCGGGATCTCGCTCGTCGCCTGGCTGCTTGTACGGGACCGGACGCCCGCGCCACTCGCCGGGATCGTCTGGCTGGCGGTGGCGTGCGAGATCTCCGAGCCGCGCAGCGCGGACCCGTTCCCGCTGGCGCTGCTGGCGGTCCTGGTGGCGCTGCTGGTCGCCTCGCGCTGCGGTCGGGACCGGCGCGGCGGCCCAGACCGGTCCGGTGCGGCCGCGGCGGGACTGCTGGTGGCGCTCGCGGCGGCCTTCCGGATCGACTTCGCGCTGTATGGGCTGGTAGCGGTTGCGGTCGTTCTGGCCGCGCGCCCCGGCGCCGGGGTGGGTGTCGCGGCCCGCTTCTGCCTGATAGCGGTCGTTGTCGGCGCGCTCGTGTACCTGCCGTTTGCGATCGCGATCGGACCCGCCGACCTGTATCGGGCGCTGATCGGCAACTCGCTCGCCACCCGCGCCTACTGGACGCTGCCGTTCCCGCTGCACTTCCACCCCCCGGCCGGGGCCGGCGTCGCCAAGACGGCGAAGAAGGCGCTCGACTTCTACGTTCCCGTGCTGGTCCTGATCGGCTTCGCGCTGACCACCGCCGCGGCCCTGCACGCCTGGTGGCGGGCGAGACGGCCGCAGCCCCTGGCGCTGGGGCTGATCGTGGCCGGCGCCGGACTGCTCGCCTACATGACCTCGCGCGCGGACGCGTTCCACGTTCAGCCGGCGTTCGTGGTCGTGGCGGTGGCGCTCGGGCTGGTTGCCGGCCGCCGACCGCCGGTGCGGGCCGGCGTCCGGCCGTCGCGAACGCTCCCTGGGGGGCTTACGAATCTCCCACACGGGACACTGGGAGCGGCCGCGGCCGTCCTGCTCGCGGCGCTGACGCTGCACGGCGTCGCCAACCGGCTGTCGGCGCTCGTGCACCCGGCGGCGGCGGCGACCCTCCGGATCCCGGTCGCCGACGGCGTGCAGGCCCCGCCGGCCGAGGCACGCGCGATCGACAGGATGGTCGGGCTGGTCGATGCCCGCACCAGACCCGGCCAGCCGATCTACGTGCTGCCGCGCCGACCCGACCTGGTCACGTTCAACGATCCGCTGATCTACGTGCTGACCCAGCGCCCCAACCCGACCTCTCAGGACTTCGGCCTGGAGGCCGGCGCGGCCGCGCAGGCGCGGATCGTCGCGACGCTGTCGCGCGTGCGTCCCCGCGTGATCGTGCGCTGGACGGACCCGCTGTCGTCAACGCCCGAGCCCAACCAGCGCGGTCGCCCGACCGGAGTGCACACGCTGAACCGCTGGGTCGCCGCCCACTACCGCGTGCTCGCGCGGCTGTACCACTACACGGTGCTGGTTCCGCGCTGAGGGGCCTCACGGGCTCTGAGTCCCCAACCCTCGGGCAACGAGCCTACGGGCTCTGGCGCCGAGCGCGCAACTGGCCGGCCAGCGACATCAGCAGCTCCCGCTCGGCCAGCCACGTAACGGCCGCGCTGACCGCCACAAACAGCGCCAGCTCCGCGGCCGTCTGGGCGGCCGAGCGCGGCCCGCTCCAGACCAGCGCGCGCAGCGCCAGCACGATCGCGGTCGCGACGGCGATCGGCCACGCGCCACGGACCCCGAGCGCCAGCAGTTCGATCCCGAGCAGCCGGCGCACGTAGTGCCGGCGCACGCCCAGCACCAGCACCGCGCCGGCCAGCCGACCCACGATGAAGCCCCACGCTCCCCACACCAGCAGTCCGGGGACCGCCAGCCCCAAGAACGCGGCGGCGCCGACGACCGCCTCCACGGCCTGCCGGCTGGAGTCTCCCCGCGCGCGGTAGAACGAGAACCAGTTGTAGCCCAGCTGCTGGATCGCCGCGGCGCCGGCCAGTCCCTGCAGCAGCAGCACCGCCGGGCGCCAGCGCGCGCCGAGCACGAACGACACCAGGTCAGGCGAGAACAGGATGAACCCAGCGCAGAACGGCAATGCCCACAGCAGCGCCACCCTGTTGGCGGCGACGAACATCTCGCGCAGCGTGTCCAGCTGATCGCGGACGACGCAGATCGCCGGATAGATCGTGGTCGCGATGATCTGATCGGCGCGGTCGGCGTAGCGGGTCAGGGTCGCGGCGAGCGTGATGTAGCCCGCAGCGCGCAGCCCCCCGTGGACGGTGAACGCGACCATCTGGCCCTGCCCGATCGCCAGCAGCGACGCCGCCGCCGCGAACACGGGCCAGGAGAAGCGCAGGTAGCGCCCCCACGCGGCTCGTGCCGCGGCGTCGAGCGCGGGCACCACGCGATACGGCGACACCGCGATCCCGCTGGCGATCGCGACACCGTTGCCGACCGCCGGACCGATCACCAGGCTCCAGACGCCGACGCCGAGCGCCGCCAGCGGCACCGTGACGCAGAAGGTGAGGACCGGCACCAGCGCCTGCAGCGCGCGCACGCGCACGAAGTCCATCCGCCGAAAGAAGATCCAGGTCGGCGCCTGCAGCGCGAACGCGGTCGGCAGGTAGGCGACTGCGGCGGTCAGCGCCAGCAGGCGGCCGTCGCCGTAGGCGAGCGCGACCAGCGGCGCCGCCGCCAGCAGCACCAGGGAGAAGCCCGCGCCGATCGTCAGCTCCAGCCCGAACGCACGACGGAACTCCGCCTCCTGGTCTGCCTCGCGCTGGGCGACAAACGCCTCGTCGATCCCGACCCGGCGCAGCGCGGCGACGGTCACCGCGGTTGTGGTCACGATCCCGTACAGGCCGATCAGCTTCGGACCCAGAAGAACGGTCACGATCAGCCCCTGCGCGAGCACCAGCGCCTCGGCGCCGCCCATGAACAGTGCGTTGACGAGCACTCCGCGGACGGTGCGGCTGCGCAACTCCGCGCGCGGGAAGGCGAGGCTGACCGCCTCGGCGGAGCTGCCGGCGTGCTCGCTCATGCTGGGGATCGTGCCATCACCGCCCAGGCGGCAACCCATACACTGCGCGCTCGCATGGACGCCGCCCAGTCTCAGAGCCGCCCGGGGGAGGAGGCCCGGCTGCACATCCTGATCCTGTCCGACCGAGACTGGACCCACCCGCAGGGTGGCGGCACCGGCACTAACCTGCTCTCCCAGGTGACTCGCTGGCTGGCGTGGGGCCACCGCGTGTCGGTGATCTCCTGCGGCTACCGCGGCGCGGCGCCCCGCGAGCGCGACGGGGCGCTGACGCTGCACCGGATCGGCGGGCGCTCGACGGTGTTCCCGCGCGCGATCGCCGCCCAGGCCCGTGGGCTGGTCGCGGACCCCGATGTGGTGCTTGAGGTCGTCAACGGGATCACCTTCCTGACGCCTCTGTGGTGTCGCACGCCACGCCTGACCCTCGTGCACCACATCCACGCCGACCACTACGTTCAGGAGCTGGGAGCCGCCGGACGAGCGGCGGCGCTGGCGCTCGAGACATTGCCGCTGCGCCTGCTTTACCGCCGCTCGCGGTTCTTGACGATCTCGCAGGCGTCGGCGCGAGACATCGCCGCACACGGGATCGATCCGGCCCGGATCGAGGTCGCCTATCTCGGCGTCGACCACGACGCGTTCGGTCCGGACCCATCGCTGCGCGCGCCCGAGCCGACGCTGCTTTACCTCGGGCGGCTGAAGCGCTACAAGCGGATCGAGGTGGTGCTCGACGTGGTCGCGCGTAATCCGGGCGTGATCCTGGACCTGGCCGGCGAGGGCGACCACCGGCCGGCGCTGGAGGCCGAGATCGACTCGCGCGGGCTGCGCGATCGGGTCCGGATGCACGGACACGTGTCCGAGCAGCGCAAGCTCGAGCTGTACCGCCGCGCCTGGGTCAACATCACGACGTCCTCGGCCGAGGGCTGGGGGCTGTCGGTCACCGAGGCGGGCGCCTGCGGGACGCCCAGCGCGGCGCTTCGCCTCGGCGGCCTGGCCGAGGCGATAGACGACGGCCGCACCGGGGTGCTGGCGGACACGCCCGAGCAGCTGGCCGACAAGGTCGGACGTGTGCTGGACGACGTGGCCCTGCGTGACGCGCTCGGCCGCGCCGCGCAGGCGCGCGCGAGCGAGTTCAGCTGGGACGCGACCGCCCGGCGCACGCTGCAGCTGCTGGACGCCGAGCGGCGGGCCGCGCGGCCTGACGCCGTGCCGGCGGCCGGCTGCGATCCGCTCGTGGCCGGCGCCACGCCGGCAGTCGACGCCGTACCGATGGCAGACTCGTTGTCCGCTTGACCACCGTCGCCGCTCCCGCCACCGCCCCGCACGCAGCCGCTCCCGCCGCCCCCGACGCCGTAGCGCCGCCTCCGGGCCACCCGCGCTTCCCGTTGATCGACTCGTTGCGCGCGATCGCGGCGCTGTCGGTGGTGCTGGTCCACTCGGGCGGGCTGACCGTGATACCCGGGGACGGATTCGTGTCCCACGCCGAGGCCGGCGTGGCCGTGTTCTTCGCGATCTCGGGCTTCCTGCTCTACCGCCCGTTCGTCTCGGCGCGGCTCAACGGCGCTCGCCGCACCTCGCTGTGCAGCTACGTGCGGCGGCGCCTGTTGCGAATCGTGCCCGCCTACTGGCTGGCGCTGACGGTGCTGTCGATCTGGCCCGGCCACACCGGGGTGTTCACGGGCCACTTCTGGATCTTCTACGGCTTCGGCCAGATCTACAACGATGGCTACGTGCTGCAGGGGATCGCGCCGGCCTGGACGCTCTGCATCGAGATCACCTTCTACGCGCTGCTGCCGCTGTGGGCCGCCGGGATCGGCCTGCTGGTCGGCCGCCTGGCGCGCGGGCGCCAGGTGCAGGTCGAGCTGGCGGTGATCGCCGCGATCGGCGCCGCATCGCTCGCCTACCGGGTGCTGCTGCGCGAGCATGCCTCGCTGAGCTGGGTGCTCAACGCGCTGCCGACGCACATGGACTGGTTCGCTCCCGGGATGGCGCTGGCGGTGCTGAGCGCGCACTGGCAGGACCGCCCGCTGCCGCGGGTGGCGGCGGTGCTCGCGCGCTGGCCTGCGCTGTGCGTGACGTTCGCGGCCGGCGCCTACACGCTCGTCAGCCTTACCGAGCATGGACCGCAGCTGGTCCGCGCCGGCTCGCACCCGATCCTGCTGTACACCGCGCCCCAGGACCTCGCGCGCCACGTGCTGTACGCGGCGACCGCCGCCGGGCTGCTGACGCCGGCGGTGATCGGCGCCGGGGGCACCTATCGGCGGCTGTTGGGTTGGCGCGTGCTCGCCTGGCTGGGCCTGATCTCCTACGGCATCTACCTCTGGCACCAGAACCTGCTCGTGTTCATCTGCCAGCCCGGCCCGCTGCTCGGCTGCGCGTTCCACGGGCTGCCGGGAGCGCACCGGTCGCCGCTGCTGGCGCTGTTCGCCCTGGGCGCGTTGGCGGCGGTCGCGTGCGCGGCGGTCAGCTACTACGCGCTCGAGCGCCCGATCCTGCGCCTCAAGCGATGACCTTGGACGACGCGATCAGCGCGATTGAAGGGGTGCAGGGGTGGCTGTCCGCCGACCAGGCGGCGCGCTTGTTCGCAGCGGCGGCCGCGGTGCCGGCCGGCGGCACGATCATCGAGATCGGCAGCTTCCGCGGGCGTTCCACGATCGTGCTGGCGCTGGCGGCGCTACCGGGCGTGAGCGTCGTCGCGATCGACCCGCACGCCGGCTCTGACCGCGGCCCGCAGGAGATCGCCGCCGATGCGGCGCGTGGCGAGGACGACGCCCGCGCGTTTGCTGCCAACCTGTCCGCCGCCGGGGTGACCGACCGCGTTTTCCACCTGCGCCTGGCGTCGGCCGACGCGCTGGCGCAGATCGACCGTCGGATCGACCTGCTGTACATCGACGGAGCGCATCGCCTCGCCCCGGCGCTGTCTGACATCTCGCGTTACGGCGCGCTGGTCTCGCCCGGCGGCACGATGCTGATCCACGACTCGTTCTCGTCGATCGGGGTCACCCTCGCGATCCTCGCCCGGCTGCTGGGCTCGGCCAGCTTCGCCTACCGCGGTCGTAGTCGCTCGCTGGCCGAGTATCGCCGTGCTCCAGCCGGCGCGCTGGCGCCGCGCACACGCGCCGCGAGCGCAGCCGCGCAGCTGGCACAGCTGCCGTGGTTCGCGCGCAACGTCGCCGTCAAGCTGGCGCTGGTCGCTGATCGTCCGCGCCTCGCCCGCGCGCTCGGCCACCCCGCCGGCGACCCCTGGCCCTACTGACCCGGGTCCGCCGTTCGTCCCGGCAGCCGGTGGCAAGCCCACGACCACCCTTTGCGTGCCGCGTGCTCCGGGTCGTGATGAGAATTCCGCCCATCTCCCGCAATTTTCATCACACCTTCTCGAACGGCGTCACCGCCGGCGCGGGCGGGCCGCGCATCGCCACCAGGTCGCGGGCAACGACCAGCGCCAGCAGCGCGAACGCGGCCACCGTGATCCAGTGGGCACCCAGGTGCTGGGCGGCGTAGCCGAAGTCGTAGCCGCCCTGGTCAAGCCCCGGGAACAGGAGATAGATCGCGGGCACGACGATCACCAGCAGCCCCCCCGCCGCAAGCAGCAGCGCCCGGATCGGCAGCCCGCGCCACAGGATCAGCGCCGTCACCGGGCCCAGCACCGCCCCGGCGCGCAGCGCGAACAGGAACGCGAACACCAGCCCGGCGACCACCCCGACTGCCAGGGCACGCGCCGGCTCCAGCGAGAAGTAGCGAGCCGGCGGCGCCAGGCCGCCGTGTTGCTCGTCCTCCCTCCAGGGCGGGCGGGGGCGCGCTAACAGCACCACCGCGAGCGCCAGCAGGCAGGCGATCGCGCCGACGATATAGCCGGCGTTGACCTCGGACTGAGGCCCGAAGCGGATCGCCACTTCGCGGCATCCCGGGCGCACGGGCCAGCCGTTGGCGAACGCGTCGATCACCCGGGGCGGGCCCAGGGACCGCCCGTCGCAGCTCGCCTGCCAGCCGCGGTCATAGCTCTCTCCGAGCACCAGCCAGCTCGGCGCCGACACGCGCACGCGAACGCGTGTGTACGAGCCGGAGCCCTGGTCGCCAGGATCGAGGACCTCGCCGCTCGCGCCCGCCGTCCGCGCCAGCGGATCCGGAGCCGGTGATCGCAGCGACACCAGCAGCGGCAGCGTCACACCACCGCGGACGGTCACGTCGGCCGGCCCGGCCGGCAGCGCGACTGCCCGCCCGCACTCCACCAGGGACAGCGGCTCGCCGGCGTTCAGCGCCCCGATCGAGCCGCCCAGACGAAGCGCCACGTGCAGGCCGCCGAGCAGCGCCCATTCCTGGCCGCAGACACCGACGACGGACCCGCGGCTGCGCGCGCGGACGCTCGGCACCTCCGCACCCCGGATCTCGGCGATCGCCACCGCAGCCCGAGGCGAGCCGGTGGCAGCCAGCACCGTCAGCCGGAAGGAGGCCGCGCGCAGCCCAGTCGGCAGCGACACGACCCCGCCGGGCGAGACCGCAACCGCGATCGGCGGCCGCCCGGCGACCGCGATCGACAGTCTGGTCGGAAAGCGCGCGGGCAGCGAGCTCGCAACCAGCCTCAGGCGCCGCAGCGTCCGGGGCCCACGCGTGTGCCAGGCGATCCAGGCTGGCTGGTGCGGGCCGAACGGCGCCACCCAGGCGGTGCGCGTCGAGCCGTCGAAGGCCGCCGAGGCGCGGTGGCCGGGTAGGCCCTGCAGGCGCCCCGACGACGTGAACGCCGCGCCGCCGGTGGCGGTCCCGGCGAGCGCATCCAGCCGCGGGTCCGGCGCGTGCGGCGACACGGTCGCCAGGCCGGAGAGCGTCCAGCGGCGAGCGCTCGGCGGATCGATCGCGCGACCGATCTGCGTCTCGGCGTCCTGCGCGACGGAGATCAGCTGGGACTCGGCCTGCAGGCGGCTGCCGCGGATCGCCGTCTGCGCCGGCTCGGGGCCGCGCGCCAGCGGCGAGTCGGCGGTGGTGCGCTCGAACAGGTAGCTCAGCGACGCGTGCCTGGAGTCGACGCCGCGCAGCGCCTGCTCGGCGAGCACCGGCGGGCGCAGCAGCTCGGTCACCCGAACGCCGGGGATCCGCACCTCGGCCAGGCCGCCCGCGCCGCCGGCGGCGGCGCCGCGCGTGCGCACATGGGCGATCGTGATCCGCAGCGCCGCAATCCGCCGCAGGCCGAGCACGAGGTGGTTCCAGCCCGGGTGGACCGCGAACGTGCGACCGGCGATCTGGACCGCGGTCACGGCCACCAGCGGGTCCGAGGCATCAGGCAGGATGTCGACGTAGGGCACGTTCCGCGGCGCGTCGAAGCCGATCTGCACCCAGTGGCTGCTCGGCGCGAGCGTCGGGTCGGCCAGCCACGAGGTCCGCGGATCGCCGTCGAAGGCCGCGTACGGGGCGCTGGCGGGGAACTGCGCGATCTCGGGGTTGTACGGCGCGGTCACGTAGCGCGCACCGCGGTATGCGGCGACCGTCTGCGCGGCGGCACCTCGGGCCGGGAACGGATCAAGCAGCGCCGCATCCGGGCTGAACGGCTGATCGGCGGGCGTGGTCGCGCCCACGTTGGCGCGGCTGCGCGACGCGACGAACACCCGCCTGCGGTTTGAGTCGGTGATCAGGATGTCGGCTCCGGCCAGCGCCTGGGCGCGGAGCGTCGCCGCCGATTCGTCGCCGGCGTAGAACAGCGGCTGCGAGCGCGGCAACTGGTGCAACGCGGCGGCGTCGGCGATCCCCTGCGCCGAGCCGTCGATCACGGTCGCGGGGCCGGCCGGTTCGACCCGCACCAGGCCGCGCGCGCGCGTGTCGTAGATCCGCACCTGGGGCAGGCGGACCGGCGGATCGGCCGTGTTGGCGACAGACGCGAAGCTCCGACTCGGCCCGAAGCTGGCGGCCGGGCGGCCGAGGCCGGCCTGGCCGTCGAGCGTCCGTGCGGCTGCCGCGGGGCTCAGCGCGCCGCTGAGCGCGTCGTCGTCGTCGGTGCCCGTCACGACGCGACGGGCGCTGATCAGGTCGAGCAGCGGCCGGAGCTGACCGGGCAGTAACCGCTGCTGGGCGACGAGGTCGTCCAACGTCCACAGGAAGTCGACCGCGTGCAGGTCGGCGTAGGGCGGGACGTTGCGGATCGCGACGGGCCTGCCGGTGGTCGCCGTCAGGATCGGGTCGATCGTCGCGCCCCAGTCGTAGTAGGCGAACTCCTGGCCCGGAAGCACGACCGCGCGCGAGTTGCGCGGCAGGGTCGCGTCGAGCCTCGCGCCGGCCTGCGTCCAGGCGGCCGGCACCCGCTTGAACGTCAGCTCCAGCGCCCTGCCCTGGAGCAGGGGCAGCGAGCCGAGCGCGATCAGCGCGCCCAACGCCGCCAGCATGGCAACCCGAGCGGTCCCGCGTCGGTCCACCGCCGCCACCCACGCCCACAGCGCCCGCGCCGCGCCGCCCGCCAGCCCCGCGACCGCCAGCGCCTCAAGCGGCCCCGCCTTGTAGGTCGTGCGCAGGAACTGCAGCGCGGTGACGTGGTTGTAGACGAACGTCGCGCCCGCGCGGGCCGCGGTCCCGCTCGGCCAGCCGACGCTCATCAACAGCAGCGCGACGAGCGCCATGCACAGCAGGAACGGTCCGTAGCGCCAGCGGCGGGTCCACGCGTAGCCGGCCAGCGCCAGCCCCGGGACCAGCAGCGAGCAGACCACCACCACGGGGTTAAACAGCAGCGTGCCGGAGTCGCCGTAGTAGGGGATCAGGTGCGCGCCGTACCCCTGGCCGAGGTAGGACGGCCAGTAGCCCATCAGCCGCAGCGACTCGCTGAGGCTGGTCGTCGCCCAGATCGCCCCGACCTGCTCGGTGAACGCCAGGAAGTTCAGCCCGTAGCCGGACTGCACGAGCAGCGGCACGATCCACCAGGCCGACGCCAGCGCGGTGACGAGCACGGTCCGCCAGGCGATCGCCCACACCGCGCGGCCGGACACCTCGCGCAGCGCCAGCCACTCGTAGACGGTCAGCCCGACCGGTCCGAGCAGCACGAACGCCGTGACGGTCGCGTTGACCCCACCGCCGCTGCTGGTGACGACCAGCGCGAAGGCGGCCGCGGCCCACCAGCGACGCGGCGTGCGCAGGCCGCGATGCGCGATCACCATCAGCCACGGGAGCGCCGCGTAGGCGAGCAGGAACACGGTGGCGCGCGCGCTGATCACGACGACGTAGGGGTTGACCATGTAAACCGCCCCCGCGACCAGCTGCGCCACGCCACGGCGGCGGTCGACCCCGAGCACGTCGAGCAGCCGCACGGCGCCCCAGGCCGCCAGCGCCAGCAGCGTCCCCAACCACAGCCGCTCGACGATCCAGTCGCTGACCCCCAGCAGGTGCCCGAGCGCGAAGAACGGTCCCATCGGCCACAGGTAGCCGGAGTACTGCCCGCCCTGCACGTGCCCCAGCCCCTCGGTCGGCGACCAGACCGACAGCAGCTGGTGCAGGAACCGGACCGGGTCGACGTGCAGGTCGATCTTGGTGTCGGCCGTGTCCAGGCCGGTGCGCTGGGCGAAGCTGAGCGCGAAGGCGGCCGCCGCCAGCGAGAGCGGGATCCAGCGCGACCGCCTCCCCCCCGCGCTCACGGCCGCGTCAGGCCGTCTGACCCGACCGGATCAGCTTGCGGCGCTCGGTCGCCGCCAGCGTCACCTTGCGCAGACGGACGGCGTGGGGCGTGACCTCGACGCACTCGTCGGCGCGCAGGAACTCGAGCGCCTGGTCGAGCGACAGCTCGCGCTTGGGGACCAGGCGGACCAGCTCGTCGGACGTGGAGGAGCGCATGTTGGTCAGGTGCTTCTCCTTGATCGCATTGACGTCGAGATCCTCGGCGCGCGAGTTCTCGCCGACGATCATCCCCTCATAGACGGCCTCTCCGGGCTCGACGAACAGCGTCCCTCGCTCCTGCAGGTTGAACAGCGCGAACGATGCCACCGCCCCGCGACGGTCGGCGACCAGCGAGCCGGTCGGGCGCGTACGCAGCTCCCCGTGCCACGGCTCCCAGCGGTCGAACACGTGATGCACCAGCCCGGTGCCGCGCGTCTCGGTCAGAAACTCGGTCCGGAAGCCGATCAGGCCGCGCGCCGGGACTAGGTACTCCATCCGGACCCAGCCGGTGCCGTGGTTGACCATCTGCTCCATCCGGCCCTTGCGCAGCGCCAGCAGCTGCGTGAGCACGCCCACGTACTCCTCCGGGATGTCGACGCTCATCCGCTCGACGGGCTCGTGCCGCCGACCGTCGAGCTCGCGCGTGACCACCTGCGGCTTGCCGACGGTCAGCTCGAAGCCCTCGCGCCGCATCAGCTCGACCAGCACCGCCAGCGCCAGCTCGCCGCGGCCCTGCACCTCCCAGGTGTCAGGCCGCTGCGTCGGCGAGACGCGCAGCGAGACGTTCCCGACCAGCTCGCGATCAAGTCGCGCCTTGACCTGGCTGGCGGTCACCAGCGTCCCGTCCTGGCCCGCCAGAGGCGAGGTGTTGATCCCGATCGTGACCGACAGCGAAGGCTCGTCGACGGTGATCGGCGGCAGCGGTCTGGGGTCGTCCGGATCGGCGAGCGTGTCGCCGATCGTGATCTCGCCGATCCCGGCGACGGCGATGATCTCGCCCGCATCGGCCGCGTCGGCGGCGACGCGCTCGAGCGCCTCGGTCACGTACAGCTCGGAGACCTTGACGCGTTCGATCGTCCCGTCGGCGCGGCACCAGGCGACGTTCTCGCCGCGGCGGATGGTGCCGCTGCGCACCCGGCAGATCGCCAGCCGGCCGAGGTACGGCGAGGCGTCGAGGTTGGTCACATGCGCCTGGAGCGGGTGGTGCTCGTCGTACTGCGGCGGCGGGATGTGCTCGATCAGCAGGTCCAGCAACGGCTGCAGATCGCCGGGTCGGTCGGGGTGAAAGGTCGGCTCAAGCGACGCCTGCCCCGCCTTCGCGTTGCAGTAGACGATCGGGAAGTCGATCTGGGATTCGTCGGCGTCGAGGTCCAGGAACAGCTCGTAGACCTCGTCGACGATCTCATCGACCCGGACCCGATCCCCGGCCACCCGGTCGATCTTGTTGACGACGAGGATCACCGGCAGCCGCCGCTCCAGCGCCTTGCGCAGCACGAACCGCGTCTGCGGCAGCGGTCCCTCGGATGCGTCGACCAGCAGCAGCACCCCGTCGACCATCGTCAGCCCGCGCTCGACCTCGCCGCCGAAGTCCGCGTGGCCCGGCGTGTCGACGATGTTGAGCTTGACCCCGCCGTAGCGCACGGCCGTGTTCTTGGCGAGGATCGTGATCCCTTTCTCGCGCTCGAGGTCCATCGAGTCCAGCACGCGCTCGGCGACGTCCTGGTTTGCACGGAAGGCGCCCGACTGCCACAGCAGCGCGTCGACCAGCGTCGTCTTGCCGTGATCGACGTGGGCGATGATCGCGATGTTGCGCAGCTCTGAGCGGAGGGCCATTGGACGGCGGCTGAGGTTAGTCTGTGCCAGGTGGATGCGCGGAGCCTGACGATTGCGCGGAGCCTGTTGGATGCGCGGCGCCTGACGATTGCGCTGTTGCTGGCCGCCGCGGCGTTCCTCGCCGTGCCGCGGGCGGCGCTGGCTCGGCTCCCCGGCGGCAGGTTCCAGGTCCGGCATGTGTTCGTGATCGTGCTGGAGAACGAGTCGGCGTCGACGACCTTCGGTCCCGCGACCCCGGCCCCTTACCTGGCGCGGACGATGACCTCACGGGGAGCGTTCCTGCCCAACTACTGGGGCACCGGCCACAACTCCAACGACAACTACATCTCGATGATCTCTGGCCAGGCGCCGAACGCCTCGACGCAGGCCGACTGCCCGGTGTTCTCCGACTTCCCGCCTGGCCCGCTCGGCGCCCACGGTCAGGAGCCCGGCCACGGCTGCGTCTACCCGGCCGACGTGCCGACGATCGCCTCCCAGCTGGACGCAGCCCACCTGAGCTGGCGCGACTACAACCAGAGCATGGGGGCCGACCCCGCGCGCGAGTCGGCGGTCTGTGGCCATCCCCCGATCGGCGGCGTCGACAACACCGAGGCGGCGACCACCACCGACACCTATGCGACACGGCACAACCCATTCGTCTACTTCCACTCGATCATCGACTACGCGAAGCTATGCGACGGCCACGTGGTGGGACTCGATCGCCTGCGGGGCGACCTGCGGCAAGTGTCGAGCACCCGCAACTACACGTTCATCACGCCCGACCTGTGCAGCGACGGCCACGACACCCCGTGCCCCGCGGGCGGCCCGGGCGGTCTGGCGCAGGTCAACAGCTTCCTGTCGGAGTGGGTGCCGAGGATCACGTCGTCGCCGGCGTTCCGCGCAGACGGGCTGCTGATCGTCACCTTCGACGAGGCGCAGGTCAGCGATTCGAGCTCCTGCTGTGGTGAGATCCCCGGCCCCGGAGCACGGTTGCCCGGCGGGACCGGCCCCGGCGGCGGGCGCGTCGGCGCGGTGCTGCTGTCGCCGTGCATCCGGCCCGGCACGGTCTCGCACACGGCCTACAACCACTACTCGATGCTCGGCAGCGTTGAGAACGCGTTCGGGCTCGCGCACCTCGGCTACGCGGCGCTGCCGGGCGAGACCTACTTCGGGCGCGACATCTTCAAGCGCGCGTGCGGACCTGCGCCGCCGCACGTCAACGGCGGCGGAGCGTTCATCGGGCGACGGCACGGGTCACGGGTCACCATCGGCGCCTTCTGGCGGGCGTCCGCCAGGGGCGGCACCGCGATCGCGTACTGGCAGGTCCAGATCCGCCGCCACCGACGCTGGGTCACCGTCGTGCGCCGTGGCCGTCGCGGGCGCTACTGGCTGCGCGGCCGGGTCCGGGCGCACTATCGACTCCGCGCCAGGGCGATCAACCTCGCCGGGCAGGCCAGCCGCTGGTCGCCCAGCTCGGTCGTCGCCTACTAGCCGCTCCTCGGTGGCCTCCCTCAGGCTCGGCTGCTCGACGGCACCGTCGTCGGCCTGCCCAGCGCCCCTGCCCCCGAGCACGCCGCCGACCGCGTCGACCATCGGGCGCATCAGGTCGATCGGCATCGGGAACACGATCGTCGAGTTCTGGCTGCCGCCGATCTCACGCAGCGTCTGCAGGTAGCGGATCTGCAGCGTGACCGGGTTGAGGCCGATCACGTCGGCGGCCTCGGCCAGCTTGGCGGCCGCCTGCGCCTCGCCCTGGGCGTTGATGATCTTGGCGCGACGCTCTCGCTCGGCCTCGGCCTGGCGCGCGATCGCGTGCTGCATCCGCTCGGGAATCTCGACGTCCTTGATCTCGACCGTCGTGACCTTGATCCCCCAGGGCTCGGTCTGGGTGTCGATCACGCGCTGCAGCGACTCGTTGAGGTGCTCGCGCTCGGACAGCAGCGTGTCCAGGTCGACGACCCCAAGCACCGAGCGCAGCGAGGTCTGCGCGATCTGCAGCGTCGCCGACGGGTAGCTCTCGACCTCGGTGACGGCCCGGCGCGGGTCGATCACGCGGTAGTAGCAGACCGCCGTGACCCTGACCGGCACGTTGTCGCGGGTGATCAGCTCCTGGGGCGGGACGGTCAGCGTGACCGTCCGCAGGCTGATCCGCACCATCCGGTCGAGGCTCGGCACCAGCAACGCCAGGCCGGGGCCCTTCAGCTCCATCAGGCGGCCGAGCCTGAACACCACGCCGCGCTCGTACTCGCGCAGCACACGAATCGAGCTGGACAGGACCGTCAGCGACAGGGCCAGCAGCACGACCAGAATCACGATCACGACAGTCAGCATTTGTTCACAGCAGCTCCCAGTTCTCAGCGGGTCTGACCGACAGCCGCAGGCCGTTGAGCCGCTCGACCACGACCCGGTCGCCGGCGTGCAGCTGCACCTGCTGCTCGTCCTCGTCGTCGTCGTCGAGCGGACCGAGCGACCGGCAAGCGCCCCACAGCGCTCCGTCCAGCGCCACCCGACCGCCCGCCTCGTCCCAGCTGCGCACCACGCCGATCTGACCGATCAGGCCCTCGGCGCCGGTCCGCACCCTCCGGTGCCTGGCCGTGACGCCCTTACGCACGGTCCACACCACCGCTCCCGCGCCGGTGCTCGCCAGCAGCGCGCCAGACAACAATGCGATCAGGATCCCGGCCCCCAGGCCGCTGATCGCGAGCACCGCGCCGAGCGCCACCGCCGCCACGCCGAGCCCGCCGGCGACCCCATGCGTGGGGCTGTGGGCTTCGACGATCGCCACCATCGATCCCACCACCAGCAGCACCAGACCCAGGACGGTCATGACATAAATCCTACGCCTCACGTTTGAGTTCGTGGCTGTTGCGCAATCATCTCTGGTGCGGCGCCCTCGCTTGAGCGCGCCGCCGTTGCGCAATCATCCCCTGGTGCCAGTGCCCCCGCCCGCTCTGAGAGGAAGCCCGATGACCAACGAACAGATCCACCTGCTCGCGCAACGGCTGCGCATCGACTCGATCCGCGCCGCGGCCGCCGCCAACTCGGGCCACCCCACCTCCTCGATGTCGGCCGCCGACCTGATGGCCGTCCTGATGGCGCGCCACCTGCATTACGACTACGACGAGCCGCGCAACCCCAACAACGACCACCTGATCTTCTCAAAGGGCCACGCCTCGCCGCTGGTCTACTCGATGCTCCGGGCTGCCGGCGCGATCTCCGACGCGGACCTGCTCAGCTTCCGCAGCTTCGGGTCCAAGTTCGAGGGTCACCCGACGCCGATCCTGCCCTGGATCGACGTCGCCACCGGATCGCTCGGGCAGGGGCTGCCGATCGCGACCGCGCTGGCGCTGTGCGGGCGCGCGCTGGATCATCTGCCCTACCGCGTTTGGGCGCTGTGCGGCGACTCGGAGATGGCCGAGGGGTCGATCTGGGAGGCGGTCGAGCACGCCGGCGTCAACGGGCTGGGCAACCTGATCGCGATCATCGACGTCAACCGCCTCGGCCAGCGCGGCGAGACGATGCACGGCTGGGATCTGCGCTCCTACTCCGCCCGCGCGGACGCGGCCGGCTGGCACACGATCGAGATCGACGGCCACGACATCGAGGAGATCGACCGGGCGATGGGCGACGCGGTCGCGGGCGAGGATCGCCCGACGATGATCGTCGCGCGGACGATCAAGGGCTACGGCGCGACCGAGACGGCCAACGTCGAGGGCAAGCACGGTCAGCCGCTGAAGGATCCCGACAAGGCGATCGCCGAACTCGGCGACGTCGCGCCGGTCCGCGTCGAGGTCGCCAAGCCGCAGGGCAGCGGCGCGCCGCACAGCTTCCCGTCGGATCCGTCGGTGCCGCTGCCGGCCTACGAGCTGGACGGAGACCCGGTCGCAACTCGCAAGGCGTTCGGCGAGGGTCTGGCGGCGCTGATGCGCCGGCGCGGCGACGTGGTGGCGATCGACGGCGAGGTCGGCAACTCGACCCACACCGAAGAGGTCATCAAGCAGACCCCCGACCGCTACTTCGAGGCCTACATCGCCGAGCAGATGATGATCGCGACGGCGGTCGCGTTTCAGGTCCGCGGCTGGACGCCGTTCGCGGCCACGTTCGCGGCGTTTCATTCGCGCTCGTACGACTTCGTGCGGATGGCCGTGATCTCGCGCGCCAAGCTGTGTCTGAACGGCTCGCATGCCGGCGTCTCGATCGGAGAGGACGGCCCCTCGCAGATGGCGCTGGAGGACCTGGCCGAGTTCCGGGCGCTCGCCGGCTCGGTCGTGCTGTACCCGTCCGATCCCAACCAGACCGTCAAACTGGTGGCGGCGATCGCCGAGCATCACGGGATCTCCTATCTGCGCTCGACCCGGGCCGCGCTGCCGACCCTGTACGGGCCAGACGAAGAGTTCACGATCGGAGGCGCGCGGGTTCTGCGCGAGTCCGATGAGGACCAGGTGACGCTGATCGGCGCCGGGATCACGCTGCACGAGGCGTGCAAAGCGGCCGACGCACTGGAGTCCGAGGGGATCGCGGCGCGCGTGATCGACCTCTACTCGGTCAAGCCGGTCGACGCCAAGACGCTCGCTGCCGCCTCGCGCGCGACCGGCGGGCGGATCGTCGTCGCCGAGGACCACTGGCCCGAGGGCGGGATCGGCGAGGCGGTGCTGAGCACGTTCGCCGATGCCGACGAGCGCCCGCGGGTGGTCAAGCTGGCGGTTTCGCACCTGCCCGGCTCGGGCAAGCCGGCCGAGCTGATGCGCGACTGCGGGATCGACGCCGAGGCGATCGCTGCAGCCGCGCGGCGGCTGGTCGAGCTGGGGCCGCAGATCGCGGTGGCGGCCAGCGCCGGCTGAGCCGCGCCCGGCGTTTCAGCCGCCGGCCCAGAGCGTGATATCGCCCGGCGCCAGGCGCACCGCGCAGCGCTCGCCCGCCGCGAGCCAGTGGCGGTCGACCGTTCGCGCGGTCAGCGCGAGCCCCCCGTCCAGGCGAACCTCCACCTCGCGCCAGGCGCCGAGGTCGAGCACCTCGACGACTACGGCCGGGTAGAGCTCGGCGGGCTCCGGGCCGCCGCCGGCGACGGGGACCAGCCCGACGTGCTCCGCGCGGATGCACCAGGTCACGTCGGCCCCGGGAGCGAGGCCGGCGTCAGGCGCGAGCAGCTGGGTGGCCTCGCTCTCCAGACGACCCGGACCCGGAATCGTGCCCGAGCGCAGGTTGTCGATCGCCAGCAATCGCGCCACGGCGGGCGAGCCGGGACGCTCGAACACGGTTGCGGTCGGCCCCATCTGGAGCGCGCGCCCGTCTGCCATCACGATCACCTCGTCGGCCAGCAGCGCCGCCTCCTCGGGATCGTGGGTCACGATCACCGTGCAGACCGGGAGCTCTCGCTGGACCCGGCGCAGCTCGCGTCGCAACTCGTCGCGAACCGGCTTGTCCAGCGCCGACAGCGGCTCGTCGAGCAGCAGCAGGTCCGGATCGCGGGCCAGCGCCCGTGCGAGCGCCACGCGCTGGCGCTGCCCGCCCGACAGCTGGGACGGCAGGCGGTCGGCCAGCCCCGCGATCCCGAGCCGCTCCAGCCACACCGCCGCCAGCGCGGGATCGGTGCCGGCGCCGAACGTGAGCTGGCGCCACACCCTGAGGTGCGGGAACAGGCCTCCGTCCTGCGGTACCCAGCCGATCCGTCGCTGCTCGGGTGCCAACGCCTCGAGATCACGGGCGCCGAGTGAGACGCGCCCGGCGTCCCCTCTCAGGCCGGCCAGGCATCGCAGCGCGAACGACTTGCCCGCGCCCGAGGAGCCGAGCAGGGCCAGACGGGGAGTCTGTCCCGCGTGCGCCAGGCGCAGCTCGAAGTCGCCGATCCGCGCGTCGAGGTCGATCGTCAGGGCGGGCGCGGTCGAGGCCACCGGCGTGCCCGCGGACAGGCTTGAAGCGACCTCGGCGATCGGGGCGGCCGGCGCACTCGGGTGGCGTGCGTACGAGCCGTGTCCGAAACGTCGCGGGCGTCGCGGCCTCAGCCGGGCCAGGGATACCACGACCGCGGCGGCCAGGATCGCCACGCCCGTGGGCGCCAGCGCGTTTGGCAGGCCCGTGGAGGTGAACTGCACGAACGTGAACACCGGCAGCGAGTAGGGGTGGTAGGCGAGGATCACGGTCGCGCCGAACTCGCCGAACGCGCGCAGCCAGGAGAGCAGCAGCCCGGCCCGGATGCCGGGCGCGGCCAGCGGAAGGCTGACGAGTGCGAAGCGCGCCAGGCCGCGGTGCCCGAGCGTCGCGGCCACGTCGAGCAGTTCCGGATCCACGGTCTCGAACGCCGACCGGGCGGTGACGATCAGAAACGGCGCGGCGACGAACGTCTGAGCGAGCACGATCGCCGCCGTCGTGTCGGTCAGGCCCCCGCCGAGCAGGCGACCGATCAGCGCGTTGGGGCCGACTACCTCGATCAGCAGGATCCCGCTCATCAGCGGCGGCAGCGCCAGCGGGAGCTGCACCGCGACCCCGATCGCGCCCCAGATGCGCCCCGTCCGTTGGGCCAGCATCCACGCGAGCGGGATTCCGAACACCGCGATGATCGCCGTCGAGATCGAGGCGGTCAGCAGCGAGACGCCGACCGCCGAGCCCAGACCGGCGGTCGGCAGCCCGGCGCTCCCGTTGCCGCCGGCGAGGTGCACCAGCAGCACCACGATCGGCACCAGCAGGTACAGCGCCAGCAGTCCGCCCAGCAGCGGCAGCGGCCCGCGCCAGGGTCGCCGCGACCGAGTCATGCCGCGACCCTCCCTCAGAGACGCTCCACGGCCCCGGCGGGCGTGCTCACCGCGGGGCTCGGATCACCGGGTGCAGGGTGGCCGGCAGGCCGCTGCCGGTCGCGCGCGGCGCCGCGATCACGGTCAGCCCGACCGAGCGAAGCAACGACCGTCCCCGCGGTCCGAGCAGGAAGCGCACCAGGGCGACCGCACCGCCGGGGTCCGGCGCTCGGTGCAGCACCGTGATCGTGTAGGACGCGCTCTCCGAAACCGGCGCCAGCGAGACGGTCGGGATCTTCGCGGCGCTCGCCTCGACCGTGTAGAAGAGCCCGGCGTCCAGCTCGCCTGCCTGCAGGCGCCCGACCAGGTCCTGCTCGGGGAACAGGTCGGACTGGTCTGAGGCGATCCGAGCCAACGCCGGCCGGCCATACCTGGAGGAGGCGGCCTGCAGCGCCGCCACCGCGAGCTGCCCCTTGGGATCGAGCTTGGGATCGGTGAAGCCAAGCCTGAGGCCGGGCTTGGCGATCACGGCGTACCAGGGCCGGGTCCGAAGCTGCGCAGCGAAGCTCGAGTGCGGGTTGTAGCCGAGCACCAGCGAGGTCGAGGCGAACGGGGCATACCAGGAAACCCAGCCGCCATTGGCGGCGCCCTCGAGCTTGGCGTTGACCTTGGGGGATGCGCTGATGAACACGTCGCCGCGGCGGATACCGCCCTTGATCTCGTTGGCCAGGTCCTTGGAGCCGGCCGGGTAGCCGCGCAGCGTGTAGCCGGTTGCACGGTGAAATGCCGGTGCGACGAGCCGGTTGACCAGGTCCTCGAGCGAGGCGGCGTAGAGCAGATCGACGTTCCCGTGGCCGCGAGCGGGGCCAGCGCCGGACGCGGCGGTCGACGGCGACGAGGACCCGCAGCCCGCGGCCAGCACCGCAACCGCCGCGATCGTCACGATCGTCGCCGCAAGGGCCACGGTCGGCTGCCTTGCTCCGCGCTGGGCGCGCTCTCGGATCGGCTTGCGAGAGCTTGACACGGGTGCGGCACTCTAGCAAGATGCCTAGGCATTGCCTATGCATGAGTCGGCGCTGGACGGGGGCGCAGTCAAGATCAGCGCGGCCGCCGCCGCGCTCGGCGTCAGCGTCGACACGCTGCGGCGCTGGGAGCGTGCCGGGCGGGTCAGCTTCGAGCGCCGAGGCAACCGCCGCTACCTGGCGGCTGACGCGCTCGCCCAGCTCCTGCGCGAGCGCAGCGCCAGCGGCCTGACCAGCGCGCGCAACCGGCTATCGGGGGTCGTGGTCGCGGTCAAGCGCGACGAGGTGATGGCGCAGCTCGAGCTGGTCTGCGGCCCTTATCGCGTGGTCTCGTTGATGTCGCGCGAGGCCGCCGACGAGCTCGCGCTCGCGCCCGGCGACCACGCGGTCGCGGTCGTCAAGGCGACCACCGTGATCGTGCAGCGAACCGGCTGACCGCCTGATCGGCACCAGGCCACACAGGGCGCCCAGAACGCTCAGGCGCAAGGCGCTCAATGCGCTCAATGCGCTTCAGGCGAGCAGCGCGACCAGCCGCTCCAGCCCGGCCTCGGGGAGCGTCCGCTCGATCAGCGCGAACAGTTCGCGCTCCTCGCGGCGGACGTGCTCCGCCAGCGCCCTGCCGAGTGCGTGCATCGCCTCGATCGCCGGGGCAAGATCGGCGTCGTCCGGCTCGGCGTCAGCCAGCTGCGCAACCAGCCGGCGGATCCGCACGTGGTCGACCAGCACCCGAGCGACGATCGGCAGCTCCGGGTCGCCGTATGCGGCGAACGCGGGCAGCAGGACCTCCTCCTCCTCGCGAAAGTGACGCTGCCCGTCATCGCGCCAGTAGGCGAGGAACGCCTCGCGCGCGACGGCGGCCGAGGCGGCGTCGGCCGCGCGCCGCAGGCGCTGGGCCACGACCAGCGCGTGGTGATGATCGCGCGACAGGGGCGCGAGCGCGCCGTGGCGCTTCACCGGAGCAGCCGGCGGCCATCCAGCACGACGGCGGTCGTCAGCACGACGACGGTCGTCAGCACCAGGTGGATCGCGAACCCGACAGCCAGCATCCACCAGCTTTGGACCACCGCGACCAGCCAGACCGAGCCGGTGACGATCAGGACCGCCGCGGTGAAGATCGCGAACATCGCGGTCCCGTCGCGGCTGTCGTCGGGGCCGGGGTCATGGGGTCTCGGGTGGGTGCTTGGCGACGTGGTCGACACCCCACGATTTTTACACTACGAGTGTGCAAATCTCAAGCCGCTGCGATCAAGTCGTCCCGCGCCCGGCGAGCTCGTCCACGAGTTGATCGCGCTCGGTCTGGGAGATCATCCGGATTGGCCGATCTCGCCGCAGGTAGTTCCACCCCCAACTGAGCATCACGACGGCGCGGTTGCGAAACCCGATCAGGTAGTAGAGGTGGACCGTGAGCCAGGCCAACCAGGCCGGCAGGCCCGTCAGCCGCAACCGCCACAGGCTCGCGACGGCAGCGTTGCGGCCGATCACCGCCATCGTCCCCTTGTCGCGATAGCGGAACGGCTCAGGCGACGGCTCGCCGCGCGCCTCGGCCAAGATCGCCCGCGCGACGTAGCGGCCGGCCTGCATCGCGGGCGGCGACAGCATCGGCAGCTCGGCGCCGTCGACCCGGATCGAGGCGAGATCGCCGATCGCGTACACGTCGCTTGAACCCGCGAGCCGCAGGCGCTCGTCAGTCGGCAGTCGCCGCGAGCGTCCCGTGGCAAGCTCGGTCGCTCCCGCCAGCTCGCTGGCGCGGACCCCGGCCGACCAGACGATCGTGCGCGACGCGATCTCCCGGCCGTCGGACAACCGCACGTCGGCTTCGGTCGCCTTGGCGACCAAGGCACCGGTCATCACCTCCACCCCGCGGCGCTCCAGCACCCGGCGTGCGTAGGCGCCGAGCCGCTCGCCGAACGCCGGCAGCACCTGGTCCGCCCCCTCGACGAGCACGACCCGAGCCAGCCCGGCCGGCAGCTCCGGATACTCGCGCCCGAGCACGAGCGCGAGCAACTCGACCAGCGCGCCGGTGAACTCCACCCCGGTCGGGCCGCCGCCCACGACGACGAACGTCAGCCAGCGCCGTCGCTCGGCCTCGTCGTCGGTCCGCGTCGCGAACTCAAGGCAGGCGAGCACGTGGTTTCGCAGCCGCTGCGCGCCCGGCAGCGACTTCATGCTCAGCGTGTTGGTCTCCAGCGAAACGTTGCCGAAGTGGCTGTCCTCGCTGCCGGTGGCCAGCACGAGACGGTCGTATGGGATCTCCTCCCCGCCCTGCGCACGCACGACGCGACGCTCGAGCTCGACGCCGGTCACCGCCGCCTGGAGGAAGCGGACGTTGGCGGCGTCGCGGAATACGGCCCGGAACGGGTAGGCGATGTCCGCCTCGGTCAGCAGCGCGGTCGCCACCTGGTAGAGCAGCGGCGTGAACTGGTGGTAATCGTGCCGGTCGATCAGCAGCACGTCGACCGGCCCGCCCGCTAGCCTGCGCGCGCACGCCAGGCCGGCGAAGCCGCCGCCGACGACCACGACCCGCGACTTCGCCACTGCCGTCAGGCGGCGCGGTCTCGGTAGTGGGCGGCGTTCAGGTCGATGAAGCGCTGCCACTCCTCGGGCACCTGGTCCTCGGCGAAGATCGCATCGACCGGGCAGGCCTCGACGCAGGCGTCGCAGTCGATGCACTCCTCGGGGTCGATGTAGAGCATCTCGGCCTCGGCGTAGCCGGGCTCGTCGGGCGTCGGGTGGATGCAGTCGACGGGGCACACCTCGACGCACGAGTTGTCCTTGGTCCCGATGCACGGCTCGGTGATCACGTATGCCACGGCGCAGACGTCCTCTGAACGATTTTTTACGATGCTGCTTGGGAAAATACCAACCCGGTCCGAGCTGCACATGTTTTTCCATGTGAGCATGGATAAACTCACCGATCCGGTATGGACACGCCGTTTGCGATCCCCCCGGACGACGTGCTCGCCCAGCCAACGCGGGCGCGGCTGTTCGAGCTGTTGGACGAAGTGCGGCGACCGGCCGGGACGGCAGAGCTCGCGCGGCGGCTGGAGCTTCACCCCAACGGCGTGCGGGTGCACTTGGAGCGGATGGAGCAGGCGGGGCTGGTGACGCGCAGGAGATCCCGCTCCCAGCGCGGCCGCCCCCCGGACTCGTGGACGATCGCTCCCGACGCCCGGCCGGGCGGGACCGAGCCGCGCGCCTACCGGGATCTGGGGCGCTGGCTGGCACGAGTGCTCTGGGCCCGCCCGCGTGGCCTGGCCGGCATCGAGTCGACCGGCCGCGAGATCGGCCGCGAGATCGCGCCCAGCGACGGCGGCCTGGAGGCCTTCGAGGTCTCGCTGACCGCGCTCGGGTTCCAGCCCGCCACCGAGGCGCATGGCCCCGACGGGCTCATCTTTCGGCTGCGCAACTGCCCGTTCCGCGACGCGGTGCGCGAGAACCAGCCGGCGATCTGCGCGCTGCACAGGGGGATCACCCGCGGGCTGCTCGACGAGCTGACGCCATCGGCCACTCTGTCGGCCTTCGTCCCCCGCGACCCCGCGTCGGCCGGCTGCCTGATCGAGCTCGAGGGGCTGCCGACGACCGGCCACGACCCTGCTTCCGCGCCGTCGCCGCCTCCCGGGTGATCCACCAGCGCGTGCACCGAGGCGCGAGCTTGGGGTCTATGGGGGTGTCGGGACCAGGCGAGCGGCCTACGGGACAGCAGTCGGACCATCACCGCGTCACTGCGGCGGTAGTAGACCGATGAACCCCATAGCCCGGCGATGAACAGCGCCGCGCTGCCCAGCGCGACGATCGCCAGTCGCGCGATGCGCCGGGCGCCACGCCCACCTCCCCGCCAGCCTGTGATCGCGGGCGCGCAGCAGTACCCGGAAGAGCTCGAGCAGTCCCAGCACGAGCAACGTGTAGACCGAGACCACCTTCATGCACTCAGCGACCGCGAGCAGCGCCGACGCCGCAACCACCCGTCCGCGCAGGTACAGCGCCACGCCCCACACCATCGGCGCGAGCGCGTAGATGTCCAGAAAAGCGATCCGGCCCGAGACGATGATCAGGTTGTCGGCCGCCATCAGCGCGGCCGCCCCCGACCGCCGACCACGGCCCGCCGCCGGCGAAGGGCACGAGCGCGTACATGCCAAGGATCGCCACGCTGCCGAACAGCAACGAGCCGGTCCGCCCCAGGAGCGGCGTGATCGCGCGGCGGCCAGCACGGGCGATCGGGCTGCCGCGAGGGGGGTGTGGGCCGGACGGGTCGGCCGCCGCGTGCGCTGCTATCGCCGGCTACTGCAGCCGGCTGGGGCTTGGGTGCCGAGAGGTGGGTCAGATCTCGCACGATCACGGACAAGACAGGGAACGGCATACAGTCCGGGGCGGCGAGGTTCTCGCTTAACGAGGGGGACGGTGCCTGGGGCGAGTTCGGCCGCGCTCGACCTGCCGAGCGTGCCATCGCTCGATCTCGGGCCGCAGCCAGAGGCTCGGCCGACCACGACCGAGATCGATGATCGGACGCGGCATGTCGACGTACCGCTGGACGTACTGGCTGACGGTGTTGCGGTGGGTGAGCCCGAGGATCCGTGCGACATCGTGGGCGTCGATCAATTCATCGAGGAAAACACGGCGGCGCGGCATTCCACAAGCTTACACGCGGCAGCGGACGGAGCGCACACGCGTTAGCTTTCCGTCCGGCCGGTGAATTAGTCTTTCTCAGTGTAAGGCAAACCAAATAGGCGACCCCGGCGGTGCGCTAACACCCCGGGGTCTGGCCGAGACCTGTTGAGGAGGTCACGACAATGGAAGCGTACGCCAGCGCCGAGCGGACTCCGCCGGCACCCGAGTTCCGGCGCGCGACCGTTCCCTTGACGCACGACGTCACGCCGGTCCCCGTCCACCGCGGATCGATCGGGCGCGAGACGACGAGCGCGTCTGCCGTCCTCGCGTCTCTCATTCTCGACGGCCTTGACGACGATGACCTTGCGGGCCTGGCGCGGCGGCTCGTGCCGCACCTGAGCGAGGCCGCGGCGATGGCGGCGGCGCCGGGACAGGCCGCCTACACCGTGGCGTCGCTGGCCGTCGAGCTCGGCGTGTCGCAAAGGGTCGTGCGCAGCGCGATCACACGCCATGAGCTGGCGGCGGTGCGGCGTGGCTCGCGGTGGATCATCTCGGCCGACGCGGTCCACACCTGGGCGACGGCATCCACTGAGCGCCGCAGGACGAGCCGGACCTCCACTCCGCAGGCGCCGAAGGCCGCAGGCCCGTCGCTGCGGTCGGTCTTCTGCGGCGTGGGTCATGGAGGCGCACGATGAGCGTCGAGAAGATCAAGCGCACCGGCAGCGAGGTCATCTGGCGCGTGCGCTGGCGCCAGCACGGCCGCAACCGCGCGCGGCCACCCTGGCGCCGAAGACTCGGCTCCACTACGCAAGCCTCTACGACCACCACCTCCGCCGTACCTCGCCGCGATCACGCTGCGCGACCTCGATGCCCGGACGATCGGACGCTGGCAGGCCGACCGGCTCGCGGCAGGCGCGGGTCCGGTAGCCGTCCGCCACGCGCTCGACCTGCTCGGCTCGGTCCTGGAGCACGCGTTCGTCGCAGGCCGGATCGCACAGAATCCCGTTCGCCTGGGTCAAGAAGGCGCGGCGACCGCGGCGCGAGGAAGTACGGGCCCTCGCGCCGGCGACGATCGAGGCGATGCGCGGCGCGGTGGACGTGCGTGACGCGACGCTAATCTCGGTGCTCGCATACACCGGCCTTCGTCCCGGCGAAGCGCTCGGCCTGCGGTGGGGCGACGTGCGCGAGCGCACACTGCTGGTCCAGCGGTCGATCTCGCTGGGCGAGGAGGCCGACACCAAGACGCGTAAGCACCGAACCGTTCGCCTCCTGGCGCCGCTCGCTTCGGACGTGCGGTCGTGACGGATGGCGGCCGGTCGGCCCGACGATAGCCAGCTCGTGTTCCCCGGCAGGGACGGACAGCCCTGGACGCTGGCGCCCTACCAGTTGTGGCGCCGACGGGCATTCCGGCGAGCGGTCGACGCCGTCGGTCTCGCCAGCTCCAGGTCCGTCTGTCGCGCCGTGTCCCCTCGTGTCCTGTGAAATGCCTGCATATGCCAGCTTTTGGGTGGTCACCGGAGGACGCCACGGGACACGAGGAGACAAACTGATGCACCCCAAATGCACCCTCGGATGCGGCGGCGGGGGAGGGGACTTCTCTACCGCGTCTCGGCGTCGCGGTTGTTTTCCAGCTCGGACCGCGCGTTGGTGATCGCCGTGTGCGCATCGAGCCGCGGCGCGTCCTCGAACTCGTCCATCACATGGCCGTAGGTGGTCAGCGTCAGGCGCGCGTCGTGGCCGAGTTGGCGGGCGACGTAGATCACCGAACGGCCCTCGTGCAGGAGCAGCGATGCGAACGAGTGGCGGAGGTCGTAGGGGCGGGCGTGCTCCACCGCGGCGCCGTCGAGAGCACGCCGGAAGGCGCGGCGTCGCCACGACTGGTAGGCCGGCTGACTCCACAGCGTGTTGGCGGCTGACGGGAAGACGAGCTGCTTCGTTGACGGCCGTCCTCTACGCAGCCGCCACTCACGAAGGTCGACTGCCAGCGGCTGGAGGAGACGGACCGTGCGGTGCGCCGCGGTCTTCGTGTCCTTCTCCTCACCGAGCGACACGGCTCGCTCGACCAGGATCGTCTGGTCGCGGATGTCGCCCCACTGCAGCGCCAGCGCTTCACCGGGCCGGAGGCCGGCGTACGCGAGGACACTGATCAGCGCCGCGTCGCGTGGGCTGCTGGCGGCACGCATCCGCTCGATCGTTGCCGGCGAGAGCGGCCTGACTTCGGCGCGCCGCGGCCGTGGCGCCTTGCGAACGGCTCGCGCGGCGTTCGCCTGGATCTGGCCGCTCTCGAACGCGCGTTGAAGGATCGAGCCGAGCAGGTCGAAGGCGTGCCGAATCGCGACCCGCCCGTAACCGGCGGCGATCCGGTCGGCCTGCCAGCGGGCGATCGTCTCCGAGGTGATCGCGCGGAGCTCGAGCGCGCCGAGCTGCGGCAGCACATGCTTGTTCAGCAGCTGCTCGTAGTGCAGCCGCGTCTTCAGCGCCAGATCGGAGGCGTAGGCCGGCGCCCACGTCGCATTGACGTACTCGACGAGCGTGATCCGCCCGCTGTCCATCGAGACGAGCGTCCCAAGCTGCTGACGCCGCCTGACCTCCGCCCCGAACGTCACTGCATCACCCTTGCGATCGAACGTCTGCGACCGATACCGATCTCCCTGCCGCCAGCGCACCTTCCAGCGCACCGCTCCGCTCTTCAGGACACGCTTTT
>JBOGYE010000213.1:0-4617 GCA_050696635.1 Solirubrobacteraceae bacterium
GTGGTGCTCCGCGCATGAACAGGGGGGGTGCGGACCAGATGTACGTGATCATCGCCGGCGCCGGAAAGGTCGGCTGGAACCTCGCGCGAGAGCTGATCGCGAAGGACCGCGAGGTGACGGTGATCGAGTCAGATCACCGTCGCTTCAGGGTCGTCCAGGACGAGCTCGGACATTGCGTGCAGTACGGCGACGCGACCGAGCTGTGGATCCTCGAGCGGGCGGGCATCCAGCGCGCCGACCTCGTGATCGCGGTCACCGGAGATGACGAGGACAACATCCTGATCTGCCAGGTGGCCAAGGAGAAGTACGACTGCGAGCGGATCGTGGCGCGCGTCAACAACCCGCGCAACCTCGATCACTTCAAGCGCCTCGGAGTCCAGCCCGCGGTTTCGGCGACCGACCTGATCCTGCGCCTGATCGAGCACGAGGTTCCCGAGTACGGCCTGATCCAGCTGCTGGCGCTCGAGGAGGAGCACCTGGAGATCATCGAGCTGGAGGTGGGGGATCGGTCCAGAGCCGCTGGATCGCGCGTTCGGGATGTCGCCATCCCGGAGGGGTCGCTGATCATCTCGGTGCTGCGCGATGGCTCCGGGTTCGTGCCCAAGGCCGACTCGGAGATCCGCGCCGGCGATCAGGTGCTGCTGATCCTCGATCCAGGTCTGCAGAGCCAGATCACGCCGCTGTTCGAGCCTGCGGACGCGGGTATCTCGGTCGGCAGGTAGAGACCGCGGCGACTCGATGGCCGACCGCCGCGTCGACCAGCTCCTGATCGGAGGCTTCGCGGCCGGGGTGTGTGCGCGTGCCCTGCGCCGCGCGGGCGCCGACGGCTCGATCCTGCTCGTCGGGCGTGAGACCGACCTGCCATACGAACGGCCGCCGCTGTCCAAGGGATATCTGCGGGGCAGCGAGTCGCGCGCGGATGCGCTGCTGCACGACGAAGCCTGGTATGCCGAGCAGCAGATCGAGGTCTTGACCCGCACCTCCGTCGTGAGCCTCGACCTCGAGTCGCGCACGGTCAAGCTGTCGGACCGCAGCGAGGTGGCGTTTCACCAGGCGCTGCTGGCCACCGGCGCCAACGTGCGCCGGCTCAGTGTCCCCGGGTCAGAGCTGGACGGGATCCACTACCTGCGAACGTTCGCCAACAGCGATGCGATCCGCGCCGACGCCGCCGGCAAGCGGATCGTGCTGATCGGAGGCTCCTACATCGCCAGTGAGGTCGCGGCGAGCCTGACCGAGCTGGGCTGCGAGTGCGCGATCGTGATGCTCGAGCCGCTCGTCTTGAGCCGTGGATTCGGCGCGCTGGCGGGCCGGTTCTTCACCGACCTGCTGACCGAGCATCGGATCGCGGTCCATGGCGACGACGAGCTGGAGCGCTTCGAGGGCGCCGACGGGCGGGTCACGACCGTCGTGACCAAGCGCGGGCGGCGGCTGGCGGCCGATGCGGTCGTGGTCGGGACGGGCGTAGCACCTGACGTTTCCCTGGCGCGCGGCGCCGGCCTGGAGCTCGGCAAGTCCGGCGGTATCCGTGTCGATGCGATGCTGCGGACCGCGCACGCCGACGTCTACGCCGCCGGCGACGTCGCCGAGTACGACAGCGTGCTGCACGGTGGCCGGCCGATCCGCGTCGAGCACTGGGACGTCGCCTTCTCGCACGCCAAGACGGTGGCGCTGAACATGCGCGGCGGGGACGTCCGGCACGATGTCGTGCCCTACTTCTTCTCCGACCTGTCTGACTGGGCCGCGATCGAGTACGTCGGTCCGGTGCGCCAGGCCGATCGGGAGCTCGTCCGCGGCTCGCTCGACGGCGGCGCCTTCACGATCTTCTACATGGACTCCGGGCGGGTCGCCGCTGCAATGACGGTCGGTCGCTCCGACGACGTCCAGCACGCCCGTCGCTGGATCGCCGACGGAACGGACCTCGGCGACCGCGCCGGCGCGCTCACTGACCTGTCAACTGAACTCGGCACGCTGTAGCGCGGGGCTGGGGCGGCCCTGCGGCCCGGGCGATCGAGCGCCGCCGCCCGGCCGGCCCGGACGATCCAGCGGCGCGGCGCGGTAGGGTATCCTGCTAGGCCGCATCCGGCAGCGAGGCTGTCGCCTGCGAACCAATGCTCCTGCGGATTGGTGTAATTGGCAGCACGGCTGACTCTGGATCAGTTAGTCCTGGTTCGAGTCCAGGATCCGCAGTAACGGCGCCGGGGCGCCGCGGTGCCCGCGAGGATCAGCCACGCGCGGTCCCCGCAGCCCCGACCCCGGCGTGGCGGACCTGGCTGGGGGTCGTCCCGTACTCGCGCTTGAACACCCGCGAGAAGTGAGCAGCGTCGCAGAACCCCCAGCGGAAGGCGATCTCGGTTACCGAGCCGCCGCTGGGCGAGCGCAGATCCTCCAGGCAGCGGGCTAGACGCTCCCTGCGCACCAGTCCGGCGACCGACTCGTCGGCGCCCTCGAACAGCGCGTGCAGGGTACGGACCGAGATCGCATACGCGCGCGCGATCGACGCCGGCCCGAGCTGGGGATCCTGGAGGCGGCCGCGGACGTAGCGACCGATCTCGGCCCGCATCGCCACTCGCGCCGCCGAGCGGTCTGAGGGCAGCGCGGGCTCGACCGCCGCGCGCAGCAGTTCCAGCGCCGCGTTGGCGGCCGCGGCGGTCGCGGCCTCGTCCATCCGCGGCAGCTCGAGCGCGAGCGCGTTCATGTAGCGCACCAGCAATCGGGCGCTCGCGCTGCCGTGCAGCGATGGGAGCGCCGCCATCCCTGCCAGGCGCGGACAGACCGCTAGCACGCGGTCGCGTGGGAACAGCAGCGTCCGCTTGCAGAAGGCCTCCGCGATCTCGATCTCGGTCGGCTGCAGGCCGTCCCACAGGACCACATCGCCCGGCCGCAGCGCCAGCTCGCGGTCGCCCTCGCGGACCAGCTCGACGCCCTTGCAGACGAACTGGAAGCCGAGCACGTCCTCGTGCCCGCCGGGCGGGCGGGCGTCGATCACGGCGGTGCTGCGCCGGCCCAAGAACGGCGACGCGGCGCAATCGACCAGCATCAGGTCGCCGATCGGCCGGCGCGTGACCGCCCCCTCGAACCGGGACGGGGTGTGGATCGTCGGGCGCGCGTCGAACGCCAGGTGGGTGGTCGCCAGGATGTCCGACCAGGAGCGCATCCGGCTGGCCAGATCGGCCCCTCGCGGGCGCCAACGCTCCGGCTCGCGTACCGTCAGCGGTGCGCCTTCCCGCTCGCCTGTCCGGGTTGCAGATGCGGCGATCGCCTCCATCCCACACTCAATCCTACGGGGTGCCGAACCTAAGCCGCGCCGGCGAGGCGATCGGCCGCGAGCGCGACGAACTCGTCGAGCGCCGCGGGGTTGGCAAGCGAGTCGCGGCTGGCGACCTGTTCGGCCGTGGCGCCCTGGAGGATGCGCTTGACCGGGGCTTCGAGCTTCTTGCCGGTCAGGGTCCGCGGGATCGCCGCCACCGCCACGATCCGGTCCGGGACGTGGCGCGGGGACAGCTCGCGGCGCAGAGCGGTGGCGATCCGTGCCCGCAGCTCGTCGTCAACCGTCGCGTCAGCGACCGGCACGACGAACAGCAGCAGCTCGCCCAGCCCGCCGGCATCATCCTCGAGGTGAACGACCAGCGCCTCGTTCACCTGCTCGAGCTCCTCGACGACCGAGTACAGCTCGCCCGTGCCCAGCCGCACCCCGCCGCGGTTCAGGGTCGCGTCCGAGCGCCCCGTCAGCACGCAGCTCCCGCGCTCCGTGAAGCGGATCCAATCGCCCTGCCGCCAGACGCCCGGGTAACGATCGAAATAGGAGGAGCGGTAGCGCTCGCCGTTCTCGTCGCCCCACAGGGCGACCGGCATCGACGGCATCGGCGAGGTGATCACGAGCTCGCCGAGCTCCCCGACCACGACGTTGCCGTCCGCGTCGAACGCCTTCGCGTCGACGCCCAGGCATGCGCAGGAGATCTCGCCCTCGTAGACCGGCGTCGCGAAGCAGCCTGACACCAGGCCCGTGCAGACGTCGGTCCCGCCCGAGCCGTTGATCAGCAGCACGTCTTCTCCCAGCTGCTCATACACCCAGCGATAGCCCTCGGAGGGCAGCGGCGAACCGGCCGTGCACAGAACCCGCAGCGCCTGCAGGCCGAACTCGCGCCGCAGCTGCAGCCCGGCCTTGCGGCAGGCCATCAGATATGGCGGCGAGACCCCCATCACCGTCGCGCCGTTGCGCTGCGCCAGTCGCCACTGCTCCGACAGATCGGGCCACGCGGGGTCTCCGTCGAGCATCACGATGCCGGCGCCGAGCAGCAGGCTCGACACGAGCGCGTTCCACATCATCCAGGCGGTGGTCGAGAACCACTGCAGCAGCTGCCCGCGCTTCAGGTCCCATCCGATTCCCTGGTTCTTGAGGTGCTCGACCAGCTGGCCGCCGTGGCCGTGCACGATCGCCTTCGGAAGCCCGGTGGTGCCGGACGAGAACAGCACGTACAGCGGGTGGTCGAAGGGCACCGGCGCGAACGCCAGCTCCCCTGGCTCGGACATCAGCTCGGACCACGAAAGCGCATCCGGAAGCTGGGCCTGTCCGTACGGGACCGCCACGACGTGCTCGAGCGACGGCAGCCGTCCGCG